>NZ_JBIRUY010000068.1:0-20315 GCF_044335305.1 Streptomyces sp. NPDC020490
GTCCGGGGCCTTTACCTCCCCCCCCCCCGTGGCTCACCCCCACCGGGGGGGTCGTAACTTTTTCGGGGGGGGGCGCCCCCGCCCCCCCCCCCCGCGTCGGGCCCCCCCGGCCCCACCCCCGCCACGGTGCAGGACCCGGTCGGCTGCCGGGGCATTCACGTGCCCGGACACACCGCGTGCCTCGCCCACCTGGAACCCTCCGCGCGAAGCGTCTATCTGGCGGGACTGGCTCCCGGGGCGGACATCGACCACCGCGGAACCACCTTTACCGAGTCTCTTCTCCAGGACCTCCTCCGCCCCCTCCGCGATCCCGCCACTGGCCACCCTCACATCGGCACCGCCGGGTTCGAGTCGGCGACCTTCGCGGGCACCGCCGGGTTCGAGTCGGCGACCTTCGCGGGCACCGCCAGGTTCGAGTTGGCGACCTTCGAGCGGGTCGCCATGTTCGGGTCGGCGACCTTCGCGGGCTTCGCCGGGTTCGGGTGGGCGACCTTTGAGGGGGTCGCCATGTTCGGGTCGGCGACCTTCGCGGACGCCGGATTCGGGTGGGCGACCTTCGCGGGCGGCGCCGGATTCGGGTCGGTGACCTTCGAGGGCCGCGCCGAGTTCGGGTGGGCGACCTTCGAGGGGGTCACCGAGTTTGTGTCGGCGACCTTCGCGGGCGACGCCGAGTTCAGGTGGGCGACCTTCGCTGGCGACGCCAGGTTCGAGACGGCGACCTTTTTGGGCTTCGCCATGTTCGGGTCGGCAACCTTCGCGGGCGCCGCCGGGTTCGGGTGGGCGACCTTCGCGCGCGACGCCGGGTTCGGGTTGGCGACCTTCGAGCGTGCGGGCGTTGTGGGGCCGGTGGTGTGCGCCGGGAAGATGGAGCTGTCCGGGGCAGTGTTCAGCAGTCCGGTGACGATCCTGGCGGCTGCCAGTGAAGTGGTGTGCTGGCGGACTCGCTGGTCGGCGACGGCGGAGCTGCGGCTGCGGTACGCCACCGTGGATTTCGAGGGCGCGGTCTTCGAGTACCCCCTCACCATCGCCGCCGAGCCCGCTCTCTTCACACGGCCCGACAGGCATCCGCTGCATGAACAGGCCCTCTCGGGCCTGCCCGATGCCGGGGTTCGGGTGGCGTCCCTGCGCGGGGTGGACGCCGCCCATCTGGTGTTGTCCGACGTCGACCTGACGGCCTGCCTGTTCACCGGGACCGTGCACCTGGACCAGCTCCGGATGGAGGGCTGGTGCCCTCTCGCGACCACGCCTTCCGGGACGCACTGGCGGCGCGGACTGCCCACCCGCTTCACCAAGCGCCGCACCCTCGCGGAGGAGCACCACTGGCGTGCGGCCCGGCCTCGGGCGGTTCCGGGATGGAGCGCAGCGCCCTCCGGTGTCAGTCATGTGGGGCCGCCGCAGTTGGCGCCGGTGTACCGGGCGCTGCGCAAGGCGTTCGAGGACGGCAAGAATGAGCCGGGGGCGGCGGACTTCTACTACGGCGAGATGGAGATGCGCCGCCACGACCGGACCGGCACCACCCGTGCCGAGCGCGGCCTGCTGCACGGGTACTGGATCCTGTCCGGCTACGGCCTGCGCGCCTCCCGCGCGCTCGGCTGGCTGGCGCTGGCCATGCTCACCACCATCCTCCTGCTCATGGGCTTCGGCCTCGCCCAGGAGGACCCCAAGCAGCAGGCCACGGGCACAGTGCCACCCGGCGGAGGCAAGGTCACCTTCACCATCGACCAGGACGACCCGCAGAACCCGACCGGGCAGCGATACACCGGGAAACGGTTCGAGAAGGCACTCGACACCACCCTCAACAGCGTGGTGTTCCGCTCCTCCGGCAACGACCTGACCACCGCCGGCACCTACATCGAGATTGCCTCTCGCCTCACCGAGCCCGTCCTCCTGGGCCTGGCCGTCCTCGCCGTCCGCAACCGCGTCAAACGCTAACTCCGCCCCGGTCGCCGCCATGATCACGGGCGGGGGGACGGCGGCTGGCAGGTCGCCCGGCGCCGCGGCGGGCCAGGTGGTGCTGGAGCCGCTCGAAGGCCAGCCTCCCCGACTCCCACACCACCAGCGGCCCGGACCTCCGGAAGAGCGTCCGTCATGACCTCTGCCCCCGAAGGCGCCCACGGGTGTCAGTGCCCTGCGGCACGCTTCCGATGCAGACCGACCAGGAAGGGGCAAGCCGTGGCGTTCCGTGCCGTGCATGAGCAGTGGGGGGCAGTATTCGCACACCTGCCGGATCTCGGGTGCGGCCGCGCGTGGGAGGACGTCCACCGAGTGCGGCCGCCCGCGCCGCTACGGTGCGACGAGTGCCAGCACGCGCTGCGTGCGAAGGTTTCCCCTACGGGGCTGCGGTTCTTCGCCCATGCGCCCGGTGCCCCAGAGTGCGCAAGTGCCGGGGAGTCCATGGCGCATCATCTGCTCAAGCTGGAACTGTTGACGGCGGCCCGGGCGGCGGGCGCGCATGTCGAGCTCGAGGTGCGCGGTCCCGCGGGGGCATGGCGGGCGGACGTCATGGCAAGCGACCCGGACGGGTCCTGGCGGATCGCCCTGGAAGCGCAGCTCTCACCGATCACCCCCGCTGAGATCCAGGCCCGTACGGCGCGGATGCTGGAGGACGGAGTGCGCTCGGTGTGGTTCTCCGATCGGCCCCGGCCGCCGTGGCTCGGGCTGGTGCCCTCGGTACGCCTGGAGGCGATGGATGGCGGCGGCCTGGACGTCGCCGAGGGCCTGGCGAAGTTCTCCGCAGGGTGGTGGGAAGCGGGGCCCCGTGTGCCGGTGGCGGAGTTCCTGCGGTGGGTGTTCGCCGGCCGCGTCATCCCACATCTGCGGCAGCGGCCCACCATGTACCTGCTGGAGGCGCTGCGCACGGTCTGGACGGCTCCGCAGTACGCCCGGCAGGAGAGCGCCCACGTAGAGGAGACCGCCCGCCGAGACCGGGAGCGGCAGCAGCACGAGGCGGCCATCAACGCCCTGCTGGAACGGCAGAAAGCCCTCACCAAACCGTCCGTGGAGTTCGTCTACCAGGAGACCGGCGTCTCCCCCCAGGTCGCCAAGGAGGGCACGCCGGAGTTCGCCATGGGAGTTCCGGTGTACGTGCGGGGTGAGCCGTACGCGATCATCTGCCCGGTGGCCAGCCGGGTCCCCGCGCTGCGCCGACGCCTCTCCCGCCTGGTCCTGCTCGTGGCCTCCGAGAGAGAGCGGCAGCGTATCGCCGCACAGGCTGGGCCCGCGCAGCGCATCGTCATCCTCGAGTCGGACCAGACAGCCAAGCCCTCCGTCCCGCAGCAGGTACAGCCGGACACCGTGACGGTCCGCCAGGCCGTAACCCGCATGCTCGGCCTGGACCGCATGTAGATGGCTCCGCACGCGGCCTATTTGGTCGACTTGCGGGTCTGCTGCTCCTCGTTGACGCCGCGCCGCAGGTGCCCGGCCTGTTCCGTGGCACCGCTCGGCTTCTTCGCGCCCTGCCGCGTGGTCGACTTCCCCCGCGCGGCCGCCGTCGAGACGCGAGGTCCCCGCCCGTCCCTGGCGCCGGGGAGGGGACGCGCCAGGGCATCCCCGAGCTTGCGCATCGACGGGATGTCCACCGTGGTGGACGCCGCATCCCGCGACGCCGGCGGCGGCCCGCTCCGGCCGCCGCCGGGGGCGCTGTACGTGGAGGCCGCGTCCCGGAGCCCGCGCAGGGCCTTCGCACCCGGCGTATCGGCGTCCTGATTTCCGCCCCGCCGAAGCCGGTCGGCACCCGCCTGCGCCCACTGGGCGACCTTCTCGCAGGCGCGGATCGAGACCTTGCGGAGGAACTCGCCGACCCGGTTGTCCCCCATCAGGCGGTCGAAGTGCTCTCCCGCCCGCTCCCTCATGACGCGGAAGAGATGCCCGAAGGCGCCGCGCACGGTATGGATCTTCTGCCACTCCGGCAGGTCCTGGAGCGCTTCGACCTGCGCGTCGGCCCGCTGCAGGGCGGCGTTGACGGCGGCCGCCTGCTGCGGGACGGACGGGGGTGCTGCCGCTTCCGCCGACTCGTCAGGGGCGGCAGCGTCCTGGTCTGTGGCGGCGGGCGGCGCCGCGGGGGTGACGGCCTCAGCGAAGGCGCGTTGCAGCGTCGCCAGGTCGGCGTCGAGTTCGGCGACCAGGTCCTGGGCGGTGCCGCTCTCCGGCGGCATGTGCTCTTCCCAGGCCTCCAGTACCGCCTGGAACTCGGCGCGGACGTCCAGCGGCCCGGCCGGGGGCGTCACCACGGTGTCTGCGGGCGGGGCCTCCGTACCGGTCCACAGCGGCAGCTCGCCGGGCTGCGCGGCGGCTTCCGGCTGCACTGTCTGGAGGGCGTCTTCCAGCGCCCGGCGGATGCGGTCGACGGCGGCGTCGAGGGCCGGACCGTCGTCCTCGGGGAGTGCCGCACCGTCCGGGCTTTCCGGGCCCGCAGCGTCCGCGGGCTCCGCCGGTACTGCCGGAGTCTCCTCCCGCACCGCCTCGCTGGTCTGTGAGTCCGGGACTTCGGGA
Source organism: Streptomyces sp. NPDC020490 (assembly GCF_044335305.1). Taxonomy (NCBI): domain Bacteria; kingdom Bacillati; phylum Actinomycetota; class Actinomycetes; order Kitasatosporales; family Streptomycetaceae; genus Streptomyces; species Streptomyces sp. NPDC020490. Next base: position 4,492 of record NZ_JBIRUY010000068.1, read on the forward strand.
CTCTGCGACTCCGTGGGTTCCTCGGACGCCCCGGTGTCCGCCGCGGCGGTGGGCTCCGGCTGCACTTCGGGCCCGGGCTCGGTGGGGGCAATCTGTTCACGGACCGCGGCCCGCTCCGCCTGGACCGCGGCGAGCGTGGCCTGCACCTGGTCCTGCAGACGCCGGGAGTCGTACAGCAGAGAGGCCAGCGGGAAGGCGAGCTGACCGCGTACGGGATGGCCCGGGTCGATCGGCAGCGCGCCGCCCCAGGCGTTCACGGCCCCCTGCACGGCGTCGAGGTGCTGCGTCATCTGCTGCGAGCCGTAGTCCTCGGACACCGCGGCCGCCAGGCCGTCGAGGGCGCCGATGAGCGTCCGGAAGTGCTCGTTCTGCTCGACATCGGGATAGGCCCGGGCAGCGGCGAGACTCACCGCCTCACGGTGCTGCAGGGCGACGTCGCGCAGGGTGGCCCGCAGCACGTCCACCCGCTGTCGCGTCTCGTCGCCGACGGCCGCGCCCGCCGGCGGACCATAGGGGGCTCCGGTGAACGCGGAGTGCATGACCGCCGCGTGGGCGGCCGCTTCCTGCGGCTGATCTGCCAGGTAGGTGAAGTCGGCGGGTTCGGCGGCAAGCCGTGCGAACCAGCCGCCGTCGCCGCCCGGGTGAACCGTGGCGATGACGAGGTCGCCCCGCAGCACCTCGCCGGAGTCGATCGGCTGGCCGTCCAGCCCGGACAGGCGCATCTGATAACCGGGGTCGCCCGCGAGCGGGACCGTCTCGAAGTAGCGCTGCGGTGCGGGCGGCTCCTCGGTGATCGGTTCGTCCGGGGTGTCGGTGGTCTCCGGGATCGGCGGGGTGGTCATGGTCGGCTCCTCCGAAGCGTCTCGCGCCGTCTCGTCACTGGGGGCGTCCTCCCCTGCCAGGGCCAGGGCCGGGGCCGTCGGCGCGGCCGCCGTGTCGGGCTCCGGCGTCTGCTGGGCGCCGTCCGTCGTCTGGGGTCGGTCCTGCTCGCGGCACGACACTTCGCGCCGTGCCTCGAGCATCCCCTCATCCGGGACCGCGCCTGCGGGCTCCGGTGCGTCCTGGGGGACCGGCACGCCATCCGGTGCCGGATCGCTGCCTGCGGCGGTATCGCCCGGAGCGTCGGCGGCTCCGGTGCCGGGGTGTCGTCCGTGACGCTCTCCGGCTCGGTGTCCGTCGCGGTCGGCGTGCGCGGCTCCGCCCGGCGGCCTCCCCGGCCGTTTCGACCTCGCATCTGGACTTTAAGGAACAGACCAGCCACCGACACCAAGAGCCAAGAGATGGCTGAGCAGAGTACGAACAGTGCGGGACGGCGCGGCACCGCCCCACCCCACGACACTTGATTGGGGTAGCAGTCTGTTCCTTAAAGTTCAGTAGGACCCCCTGGCCTCGGCCGCTCGCACTCCGGGGCAATCGCGGCAGTCCATAGAGTGGCCGAATGAGCTCAGCACCCCAGGCCCAGGACCCGTACGCGATCCTGCACGGCTGGCTTTCCGGGGCGTACGTCCGGCCCGACGGCCAGGAAGTCATCGGGCGCGTCTGGGACGAGGACACCAAGTACCGCTACGGCCTCTACCTCGCCGGGATCGACGCCCCGCCCGGCTGGCAGCAGGACTGGTTCACCCACATCGGCGATCTCGTCTGGCACTTCGAGCCCATGCACGTCAAGGACTGGGCCTCGAGGCTCACCGCCTTCGACGGCAGCCCGCTCGCCGCCGCCTCCCGCGGCCGCGCCGTCTCCGCCGTCCGCAGCTTCTACGCCCACTGCGAGGACAACCTCGGCGCCGCCCGCTGGAACCTCCCCCCGCGCCGCGCGCTCGCCGGGCCCACCCCGCCGGCCGAACGCCAGACCCTCACCCGCTTCCAGACCGACGCTCTGCGCACCGCCGCCGACCGCTACCGCGGCCCCCACCCCGAACGCGCCCGCCTCGCCGCCTACATGACCCTCGCAGGCCTGCGCCCGGGCCAGTCCATCGCCGTCGTCATGCAGTACATCCAGCGCGACAACGCCGCCGGGCCCGCCTGGCGACTGCCGGTGAAGAACAACAGCGCCTCCGCCGTCGGCCCCCTCACCCCCATCCCGAGGCCCCTGGTGTGGGCGCTGGACGAGTACCTGCCGGTGCGCACCCTCAAGGCCCCGCACTCCACGGAGACCGAAGGCCCGCTGCTGGTCTCCCGCACCGGCCGCGGACTCGACCACGTCACCTTCACCCGGGTGCTGCGCGAGGTCGCCGCCACCCACCCCGACCTGGAAGAGGTCGCACCCACGCTGCACCCGGACGTCGTCGCCCACTCCCCCTCCCCGTTCGCCGAGGAGACCGCCGCGGCCGCCGGGGAGGGCCGGTGACGCTGTACCGGGCCATCCTCCAGTTCGTGGAGGACGGCCCAGCCGTGGCAGGACAACCCTGTCGTAATCGTCCAGTTCGTCGCCGACGAGGACGACGGAACACGGCGGATCATCCGCAAGTGGGTCGCCGACTGGAAGGTCGTCACCGAGCCCGGCGACCCGCTGCAGGCCCATGCCGCAGGCCCGCCTACGGCAGCGTCTCGGCGTCGAGGCGGGAGAAGATCAGATCGCTCATCTCCGTGATCGGTCCGCGCCACCGCACCGGCGGAAGGAGCCTCCGCAGGGCGGCCGGGTAGCTGCCCGCGGCGTAGTCGTTGGCCATCCGATAGGCGTGGAACCCGTGCGCAGTGAGGGGCCCGAGAACGTCGTCGACGGTGTGGCCCTGCTTGGCCAGGGTCTTGGGGGTGACCTCGATGACCAGTTCGGCGTCGTCCCGCAGGCTGCCCAGGACCGGGGTGAGCCCGCGTACGGCGGCAGCCTCGCCGCCCTCCACGTCGAGCTTGATCAGCCGGGCGGCGGCGAGCTCCTCCGTGGTGAGCAGGGTCGGCAGCGGTGCGGCGTCGGCCTGGAAGGATGCCTCCACGGTCCGCGGGCGGACGGCGGTGGTGCCGCCGAGGTTGGTGGCCCGCTCCAGGTAGAAGGTGAGCCGTCCGGGACGGTCGGAGACGGCGGCGTTGATGGTGCGCACGTTGCCGCACCCGTTGGCCGTGAGGTTCGCGGTCAAGGCCTGGTGGAAAGCTGGGGACGGCTCGATGGCGACAACACGGCCGGCGGGGCCGACGAGGCGGGACGCCAGCAGCGTGTAATAGCCGGTGTGCGCGCCTGCGTCGACCACGAGGTCGCCCGGGGCGAGGCGGGCACGCATCCACGCGGTCAGGTGCGGCTCCCACACCCCGAACAGCCACAGGTAGCGCTGGATGACGTCGGTGGTCACCACGGGCACGACCGTGCCGTCGAGGGTGCGGGCCGTCGCGTTGAGGGGGTGGTGCTTGAGGTGGTCGCTCAGGTGGGCGGCCATCTGGGGCGTGCCGAGACAGGCGGGCATGTGCCGTACGTACGCGCGCAGGGCCCGGAGCACGAGCGGAGGGGTCACGGCGGACTCCCGGGTGAGGGCGCGGCGATGTGGCCGCGCGGGACGGCGGGGGGTGGCAGGCTGGTCCGAGGAGCGGTTCGCGCAGCGAGAGGAGCCCTGGTGCAGGCGGCGGTGACCGGTCGGGAGTCGGGTCCGGTGGTGTATCTGCTGGTCGGGCTGACCGGGTCAGGCAAGACCACGTACGCGAAGCGGCGACTGGTGCCGGCCGGGGCGGTACGGCTGTCCGTGGACGAACGAGTGCACGAGCGGCACGGCCGCTACGGCGTCGACTATCCGGAGCGGGACTACTTCGCCCTGGAGACCCCGGTGGTCGCCGAGGTCCGCGAGGAGCTGGTCGGTCTGATCGCCGCCGGACGGAATGCCGTGCTGGACCACGGGCTGTGGCTGCGCTCGGACCGCGAGGAGTGGAAGAAGGTCATCGCCGAGGCGGGCGGCCGTCCTCGGCTTCTGTACTTCCCGGTCTCCCGTGCGGAGCTGCTGCGGCGCCTGGAGGAGCGCAACCGGCGCGAGGACGCGAACGCGCTGACCGTCACCCCGCAGGCGCTGGACGACTTCTACGCCCGGTTCGAGCCCCCTCACGACGAGGGTGAGGAGATCATCGAGCCCGGCTCGTTCTGACCCGCGGGCGGCCGCCAGATGGTGACCAGCCGCGTGGCCTCCGCCGCCCACCAGTCGGGGACGGTCCGCAGCGAGACGGGCCGGAAGCCCAGCCGCGGGGAGTCGACGGCGATCCGGCCGCCGTGCCGCTGAAGGTGGTCCAGCAGGCGCCGGGCCTCCGCCAGGCGGGCTGGTGAGGCGGTCTTCCAGGTGCCGTCCGCCGAGTGTTCCGCGCGCCGCTCGACGTCCCGGCGGACGCCGTCGCGCCACTTGAAGTGGTGGACAACGACGGGCGGACGGTTGGCGGGGCGGTGGCCCTCGGCACGGTGGTTGCCGGAGGCCACGGGCACGCCGGAGTGCGCGAGGACGATCTTTCGGGGGTCTCCGCGCAGCAGGTGGTGGGTGAGGAAGGCGCCGAGCGGATACGCGGCGTCCAGTCCCTCGGCCGGGTCCCAGCCGGTCAGGGAGCCGTCGGCGCTGACCCGGTCGAGCATCAGCCCGCCCACGGTGCCGGTCCCCGAGGCCTCCGCCGCGGCGATCACCTCGGCGAGCGGGGCGGGATAGGCGTGGAGTTCGTCGGAGTCGGCGAGCAGGTGCCACCCTGCGCCGGCGCGCTCGCGCAGGGCGTCCCGCAGCCGGGGGTTGGTGTGCTCGTGCCACGGCCCGGCGCTCACCGCGTCCGGGACGATCCCGAGCTCACGGCAGGCGGCCTGCACCTGGTGGCGCCGGTCCGGGCCGACGTGGTCGGCGAAGTGGAAGGCGAGGTGGAACCGCTCGATGCCGAGCGTGCGGTAGTGGGCGACCCAGGCGGTGAGCAGGGCGGGTTCGACGGATCCGACCACGGCGATCAGCGGGGGCAGGGCGGCCATCAACACGGCTCCTTCAGGTCGGTGAGGAAGGCGATCTGTTCGGCGGCCGTGGGCACACCGAGGTCGGCGGCCGCGCAGGCTGCGGGCCGGGGCAGCGGGGACCAGGCCAGGTCCCGCAGGACGTCCGCCAGCGCTGCACTGTCCGCGGTCGGGAACAGCCGCACCCAGTCCTGACCGGCGAGAGCCTTGCTGAGCGCCGGATCGTGGTCGGAGACGATGAGCGGGACGCCCAGGCGTACGGCGTCGACCACCAGGCCGCTCTCCTTGGCGACCCCGGCCCGGCGGGCGACCAGGGCCGCGTCGGCGGCGGCGTAGGCCTGACTGACCACGGCCTCGGGAACGGGTCCGGGCCGGGTGTGCAGGCGGACGTGCGGCAGGGCCGCCCACCTCTTCAGCAGCCCGTGGGCGGCCGGGCCGCCGACGACCAGCACGTGCACGGGTACATCGAGCCGGGCGAGGGCGGCGTCGACGACGTCGAGGTCCTTGTAGGGCCACCATGCGCCGACCAGGCACACGGCCGGTTCGTGGGGCGGAATGCCGAAGGCCTCCCGGGCCCGCCGGCGGTCGGTGTCGGTGAGCCGGTCGCCGGGGTCTGCGACCGCGAAAGGCCGCACGTGGAGCGGCAGGCGGGGGAAGCGGGCGGCCAGGTCCTCGCGTACGGCGTCGGTGGGGGCGAGGGCCCTGACCCGCCGCTCGCCCCAGCGGGTCAGGTGTCCGAGGAGACGCAGCGCGGCGTCCTCCGTGGTGACCAGTTCGTGCACGAAGCGGACGTGGTGCCCGCCGAGCAGCCCGGCGGCGCCGTGCAGGGCCTCGCTCGCGCTGAGGACCACCACCGTGCCCGCACCGCCGGTGAGGCGACGGCCGGTGCGTACGCAGGCGGCCTCTGCCAGGCAGCGGGCCAGCAGCGTGACCTGGTGCGGGACTCTGCGCACGGCCACCGGCCAGCGGCGGGAGGCAAGCACCCACCGCGCGGCCGCAGCGAGCGCCGCGGTGTACGCGGCGGCCGCCGCCAGCACCAAGGGCACCCTCCCGGCAGGAGCCGTGACCCGGGCTCCGGCCCCCAGCAGGGCGGCCCGGGTCGGTGCGGCGACACCGTAGGGGGCCACCACGACCGTGTTGCCGTGCGCGGCCGCGAGCGCGGTCAGGGCGTGGTCTCGGTGGCCGCCCGGCCGGTGGGCGCCGGGCTCGACGAGCACCAGGGCGGCGGTCATCCGGCGATGGCCTGTTCGCCATGTCCGGCGGTGAACCGCTGGTAGAGCCATCGGGGGTCGTTGAGCTTGTCGAACAGGGTCGGGACACGGGCGGCGGCCTCGTGGGCGAAAGCGACGCCTTCGCGGGCGCCGGAGACGGCGAACTCGGCGAACTCTCCTTCGCCGCCGGCGGTCCACGCGGCGATCCGCTCGGCGGCCTCCGCGTCGTCCATGCCGTACTCGCTGCCGCGCGAGAGCATCGCGCACTCCCGGAAACCGGCCTTCCAGGCGTGATACGGGGACTGATTGATCCGGGTGGTTCCAGCGATGTCGGCGGTGAACTCACACCGGCCGGGCAGCGCGGCCAGCACGTCGACCGCGTCGCCGAGCTCCCGCAGGGCCGAGCGGCGGATCAGCTTGAGCCCGCCGTAGCCGTAGATCAGGCCGTTGAGCGGATTGCGGGCCCGCCACACCCGCATCGACACGCCCTCGTCCAGCGGCTCGACGGCGGACAGGGCGAACTCGGTGGCCAGGACGAAGTCCCCATCGGCCAGCAGGAACTGCTCCTTGTCCACGACCTCGGCGGCCAGCCGGTAGGCCCGGCGCATCCCCTGCACGCCGTGCAGCCGCTTCACCGGCGTCCCTAGGATCCGCTGAAGGCGGGCGTGCAGCTTGTCGGCGAGGGGTTCGTCGTAGGAGAGCATCACCGCGTCGAACGGCGCCGTCACCGCAGGGCCTCCAGGTAGCGGGCCGCCACGGCGGCGGGGGTGAGATCGGCGGTGGCGGCGTGGGCCCGCTTGGCGTGCACCCGGTAGAACTCGCTGTCGGTGGCGAGCCGGGTCGCGATGGCCACGGCCTGATCGGGGCTGGTGAACAGAAGGTCGTCGTCGATGTGCTCGGCCAGCCACCCGGTACGCGGGGCGATGACCGGCAGGCCCATGCCCTGGCAGTCGATGACGGACATCGACCAGGGGCAGCCCGGCCGGAACGGGGCGATGCCGAAGTGCGCGCCGGCCAGCAGGTGGCGGTACCGCACGCGATCGCCCCGGTCGGAGGCGATCGTGACGCCGTCGAGGAAGGCGAGCTCGTCGCGGTGCCGCTCGGGGCTCGGGTCCAGCCGGACGCGTTCGGGGCTGCGGGTGCCGAACAGGTCCATCACGGTCAGCTTCACCGGTGCCTCGGCGACCAGGCGGCGAGCCAGGTCGGTGAACGCGGCGGTGCCGTAGTGGGCGTAGAGCCGGTGGTTGTAGACGGCGTGCGCCTTGCCGTCCGGTACGTCGACGTCGGCGGGGTCGCGTACCAGGCGCTCGTCGCGGGGGGCGGGTACGACGTGCAGCTTCTCCGTGAGCTCCACGCTCATCCGGGCGGCGGCCGCCGTCGTCCAGGACGCGGCGGTGGACGAGTGCACGAGGACGCGGTCGCACGCCGCGAGCCCGGCGGCGAAGGCCAGCATCACGCTGCGCCCCAGCCCGCCGTCGTCCAGGGACGGGTCAGCCAGGAGCCGCCCGTCGTCGGCGAAGGAGAACGGCAGGTAGTGGCAGTACCCGGCGATCAGCGCGTCCGTCCCGGCTTCCAGGAGGGCAGCCCGGATCCCGGGGGCCGCCTCGATCTGGTTGGCCACCACCACCTCCGGCCGCGTACGCCGGATCAGGTCCGCCAGTTGGTCCAGGCCGGGGTCGAAGCGGGCCCGGTACTTCGTGGCCGGAGCCCGGGTGGGCTCGAAGCCCACGCGGCGGTCACCGGTGGCGACCGGGGCCGCAACGGTCACCTCGGCCCCGGCGTCCGTCAGGGCCGGGGCGAGCAGGTCGGCGAAGGTGAAGCCGGAGTCTGCCGACAACCGGTTCGGGTTGGAGACGTTGAGCAGGTACAGCAGGCGCGGCATGGCGCATCCCCTCTCACCGGCCGCGAGGGTCGGGCCGGTGAGAGGAGGAAACCGGCGACGGGCATGGCGACAGAATGGTGAACTGTCCTCACTCACGGTTCACTCACGCACTCAACACCCAAGCAGGGCGGGGGCTTTGATGGACGCGCAGGACGCGGTCACCGTGGAACAGGCATCTGCGAACTTCGCCGCCGAGGTCGCCTACTGGCGGGAGGTGCGCGGCATGCCGAAGAAGGTCCTCGCCGAGCTGATGGGGTTCCACCCCTCCTACGTCAGCCACATGGAGTCCGGCCGGCACAAGCCGACCGCCGACTTCGCGCGTCGCGCGGACGAGACGCTGAACGCGGGCAAGGCGATCTGGCGCAGGTGGAACGAGTACGAGACGGCCCGGGTCCGACAGACCACCGCGGCGGCCGCCGTTCCCGCATCGCGGCCGGCCGAGCAGCCGTATGCCACCGGCTCGGCGATCGTCGTGGAGCACGACGCCGCCCGGCTCGACTACGACGGCAGCCTCTACCGGCTGACCATGCGCCGTCTGCTGCGCAACACCGGTACGGCCCCGATCACCCGCTACCTGATCCGTATCTCGGTCGACTGCTACCCCGGCGACCCCGAGCGTTCCAACGCCCACTACCGGGCCCACCCGCTGACCTGGGATGAGTTGGCGCTCACGGCGACCTGCCGCGGGGAGGTGATGCGCTGGGAGGCCAAGCACGACCGGGATGCCTTCAAGGAGGTGTGGCTGCTGTTCGACAACGAGCAGGGCCGCTTCCCGCTCTACCCCGGCGATGCGGTGTGGATCGAGTACGCCTACACCGTCAGCGACACCAAGTGGGGCCGCTGGTTCCAGCGGGCCGTGCGGCTGCCCACCGAGCACCTGGAGGTCACGCTCGCCTTCCCCGCCGCGCTCGATCCCGTGGTGTGGGGCACCGAGACCTCGATGACCGCCGAGGCCTCTCCCCTGCCCAGCGCTCCCGGCCGACGAGAGGAGGACGGCATGCGGGTCTTCACCTGGTCGACCGGCCACCCGGCTCTGCACGCTCGCTATCGTCTGGAATGGAGGTTCCGGGCCCGTCCCGAACAGAACGTGAATCAAGGGGAGTTCAGGTGAGCCAGGTACGGCCCAGCGAGCAGATGCGCAACCTCGGCGTCGTCCAGCGCGGCGCACCCGTGCTGACCGAGGCGGCCCGCCCCTTCGACCTGCCCGCCGAGCGGGAGGCCGCCGAGCAGGCCGTTGAAGCGCTGTTCACCTCCATGGAACGCATCGGCCGGGTCCACCCCTTCGCCAAGGGCATGGGGCTCGCGGCCCCGCAGATCGGCATCGGCCGCGCGGCCGCCGCCGTCCAGCCACCCGACCCGGGCGCCGGCGCCATCGTGCTGCTCAACCCCCGCGTCACCGAGGCCTGCGACGACACGGACGAGCAGTACGAAGGGTGCCTGTCGTTCTTCGACGTCCGCGGGATGGTCCCCCGCCCGCTCCGCATCACCGTCGAGACCACAACGCTCGACGGCGCCACCGTCACCACGGTGTACGAGCGGGGGCTTGCCCGGCTCATCGCCCACGAGATCGACCACCTCAACGGGATGCTGTACCTGAGCCGGATGCGGCCCGGCGTCGAGCCCATCCCCGTCGAGCAGTACCGGCAGACCGGCCGGTCCTGGGCATACGACTCCTAGCCAAGGGCAGGCTGCTGGTCTTCACGCCGAAGGTCCCGGCCAACTCACCTTCATGGCGGCCGCCTGTCACGCGCTGGTGCCGGGCACGTTCCGCAGGAGTGCGGCGGTCATCGCCAGAAGCGTCTCCGCCTCGGTCCGGTCGTACTTAAAGGTCTTGGTGACCGCGTCGTTGTGCAGGGCGCCGCAGGTCTGGCTGTACAGGGCGTCCTGGATCCGCCACCACCGCTCGGTCTGGTTGCACTGGCTGGCTTGCTTCCTCGGCCCGGGGTTGTCCCAGGTGACGTTCTCCCGGATCCACTCCAGCGCCCGCCTGACCTCCAGGATCGACGCCCGGACCTCGCCCACGGTCAGCAGCCGCTGCGCCTCCCGCAGCGTCCGGCCGACCTCGTCCCGCTCCGGATCGCCGAGCGGGTACGGCACGGCCATCTCGAACGCCGCGGACGGCCCCAGCTGCGCGAGCTGCTGTTCCCACCGGCTCTTGGCAATGCTGATGCGCGCCGTTTCCTGGGCGCTCCCCGGATACCCGGGCGCCTGCGGCAGGGTCGCGTTGAGGTCGATCTCGAACCCTACGTCGCCGGTGCGGCCCTCCTCGATCGCGTGGACCTGCAACGAGGTCAGCGGGAACGACAGGTTCACGCGGTGGACGGTCACCGTCGGGGTGTACGCCAGGTTCACCGTGGTCCGGGCGAGCCGGGAGCGCTGCCCCGTCGCCTCGAAGCCGAACAGGTCCGCCTCCAGGGCGAGGATCTTCCCGGCCTCGGTGAAGGGCGACACCCCGACGGCGAGCTGGACGCTCAGCTCGTGGGCTCCCAGCGCACGGTGCAGCCACGTCTGGTCGCTGCTGACCACCGCGGTGAACCGAATGTCGTCGTCGAAGCGGAGTTCCTGCATAGCTCCCCCAAAGGGCCTGTAGATCACCCGATTCTGCCGGGCGGGCCACCGCATCACCGTCGATTTCCCCGGCCGCGAGCTCCAGCCCGCAGACCCGACGGGCCTGGCTACAGCCACACGAGCCGCGGTGCCGTCCATCGCGCACGGCCCTGGCCCAATACCTCCTGACCGCCGCAGGCCCGGGCGGAGTGGCGGTGTCGGGCGGACTGAACCCTCCCCCGGCAGCGCGCCCCTGTCCGGCCGATGCTGCCCGCTGTCGGGGGTCTCTCCCCGCAACACGCCCGATCCGAGTAGCGTCATAGGCAGCAGCAACCAGGAGGAGGTCACCGTGACGGCGCAGCCCGAGCACCCCGCCGCGAGCCAGTTCAGCCCGCCCATGCGCACACTCGCCGAGCTGCGCGAGGCGCTGTCGACGTGGGGCTTCCCCGGTGACCGGCAGGCGTTCGAGAAGGAACTCGACGCGATCGACCTGGACGACCTGACCCGGGTCCGCGAGATCACCCAGGCCTACCGCCACCGCATCCTGATGCGGTACGACTCCGGCGCCATGGCTGCCCTCGCCCGGCCCGCCGACGACGTCGAGGCCGAACTGCGGCGCAAGCTCGCCGAGGCCGCCCGGTGACCCACGCCTTCTTCAGCGACCCCGCCGAGAAGATCCTCACCGAACTCAGCCCGCCCGAGCGGGCCGCCGTCGAGAGCGTCCGCCGCTCGCTCGAAGACGACCCGGCGCAAGGCCGCGGCCTGCCGGACGCCGACCCGCGCAGCGAGTCCCGCGTCGTCGAGCTGCTGCCCGAGCAGACCGGCGGCCGCGGGATCTCCGTCGTCTACCGCTACAGCCAGGACCTGAACGCCGTCCTCATCCTCTGGCTGATCGCCGGACCGTAGGCATGTACCCGCCGTCCACCTGACCCGTGGACGGCTCGTAGGCACTGCGGTGCGCGCCCCGCAGACTCTCGTGAGGCCACCAGTAGGTGCGGACCGTCACCGAGGCGGAGCCGTCGAGGTCGACGCTCACCTGGTACGCGGTTCGTCCATCCGCCCAGTCCTGCCGGGGCTCGGCGGCCGCCGCCGACTCCTGCGTCTCGGTCTCCGGTCCCGGCTCGGGCGCGCTCACCCTCCAGGGTGCCCGTGCCGGGCCCCGAGCCGAACAGGTCGAGCTGATCGGTGGAGTCGTCCTCCGGGGCGGACCCGGCGGCCGGCGGGGCGTCGTCCGGCCGGGTCTCCGCGGCGGTCATGGCCTTGTTCTCGTATAGCTACGGCCAACGGACATGTAGCGGGGGTTGAGGAACATCGGAACGAAAACCGGCGCTAAGCCTCCCACTACGAACTGTGTCACCAGCCGTAAACGGCGGCGGTACTCAGTGAGGTGCGGCCACGGGAGCAGCCGTACCCGCCGCTATGATCCCCGTCGTACCGAACGTCAGGCGGCAACCCCCGCTTTCGTCCCCCACAGGAACCGGCCGAGCAGCGCCTGCCGCAGGCATCTCGCTGAACGTGAAAGGCAGACATGGCCCGCCGGTTCCTTCCTGTCATAGCCGCCTGCGCGGCCGCACTCCTCGGCGCCAGCTGCAGCAGCCACGCCCCCCAGCCCGCTGCAGCAGCTCCTACGGTCACGGTCACGGCCACCCAGGCCATCACGCCCACCCTCACGCAGACATCCACGCCTGTAGCCGGCCGCACTTCGGCCATCCCCACACAGGCCGCCTCCTCGGTGCCTGAGCCAACCCCAGCTCGCACCCCGCTGGGATCAGTCGCTCTGACCGAGTGGCACGACGGCGACGCGACGAACAAGTGCGTGAACGTCATGACCGTCTACGAGAACCGCTCCGACACCGCAGTCATCTCCATCACCCAGAAGTTCCAGACCTCGTACACGCCCAAGCACGCCGACGGCGAGTACCCCGACGACGTGGACGGCCCGGTCAAGACGCTCACTCAGGACGCTGGTATCGCCCCATACGGGACCCGGACCCTGTACTGGCAGGTGTGCGCGCCTGAGCTGGCCTCCAAGCAGAACCCAGTGCCGCGGCGGACGGCACCGACTCGTTCATGTCCGAGATCGGCGCCCAGCCTCGCGCCACCACCTGGGACTGGGCGCAGTAGATCACCCCCTGTTTGCGGCTGGTGCCGGAAGTCTTGCCGCCACCCCCGTACCCCCGCTCGACATAGTCGAAGACCTAGCATCCCGGGGGTTGAAGGTATCCAAGCGATCTGTCAGGATGCTCAATAGTCGGCAGGGCAAGGAGCCCTGGGTATCCATCTATTGGGGGCGGATCATGATCCACATCACGCTCGGCCGAATGCGCTACGTCAACCCGCAGGAAGACCAGCTGGGCCGCGAACACGTCGGCTGGGACCCGAACATGGGCGACGAAGCCCTCTTCCGCGCCAACCGAGGCTGCTGGGTCCTCGGCGAGCGGGCGGAGAAGGAGCAGTACGCGCTGCTCTCCTGCGAAGGTGAGGTGCGTATGGCCATCGAGATCGACAGGCTGGTTCCGGTGGCCGGAGGACGCAAGGCGATGGAGGGCAGGTTCCTCAAGCCGGGCGACGCGGTCTACGACGCCTACGTCGGCGGGAAGCCTCCCGTGGAGTCGGCCCGTAACCCGATTACCTACTTCGACTCCCCGCACGACAGCCGCTTGTGCGGCTGCGGCTGTGGTGAACCGGTCGCCGGCGGCTGGTTCCTGGCCGGACACGACCAGAAGGCCCTACATGCCCGAGTCGCCAAGATCGGCACTGTCCGCGAGTTCATCGACTGGTTCGACAACACCTACGTCGAGCCGACGGCCGAATAGCCGCTCAGCCCGGTCGTCGCCGGACCATCATCCCTCTCCCCCTGAGGCCCGCCACCCGATGGCGGGCCTCAGTCCGTCTCTCGCTCGATGAACGGACCGCAAGGTGAGCACAAGAGCCGCCATCCGGCTGGCTCAGCGCGTCGTGCCCCCGGGGCGAGCATGCTGGTGAGCTCGGCGATCGCCTCCGCGGACGACGCTCCCGCTCGGCTCGGGCCTCCGCCGTGCAACGCGCGCAGTTGTCGCAGCGCTTGAGCCAACCCTCCGTCGGCACGACGACCGCGTGCGGGCCGGGGTGGTGGCACGCTCCGCACTCCACCATGACAATCACCTCCTCTCCCTCACCCCTTAGCCGCTCTCGCGGTGGGAAGGACAGGATCGGTCCGGCGGGAACCTCCAGGGCTTCGGCCGTGTCGTGGTGGGTGTGATCCATATGGACAGCGAACTGCTCAATACGGCCCTCACCGCCGCCGGCGCCGTCGCCCTGGTGTTCATTGGCGGATGGGAGAACGGTCGGCGCACTCGAAAGGCGGAGGAACGAAAGGACGCTGCGGCCGACCGTGCAGCCCTTGAGGCTCAGGCCAACGAACTGGTGGCAGCGGTGCTCGCGCTGAAGATTGCGGGGAACACGCACGATCACCTCTTCGCTGGCTGGAGAGCTACGGGCCGCCTCGTACTGAATGTGCTGAGCCAGGGAATGACCGCCATGGCCCTGACGGACAGAGTCGGGGCTGCAAGGGGCATGGCTTTTTTCGGCGTGGGGGACCGGCTTGTGGACCGTTGGGAACGGGATGTCACGGCATCTGCCGCAGGACTGGCCGCGCCCATGAGCCGACTCGGGACAGCCGTCGCGCCACTCCTCCGGCGGGAGGAGCCAGGGCTCGCCGCCGCGGCCGACGCGGTGTTCACCGCGGCAATGGAAGGTCACGGAGACGATGACCGGATGGTCCGGGCTCTCGAGGACTTCCACGCGGCGCTGCGCCCTGCCCTGATGCCGCCCACCCCAGCGGCCGGCTGGTGGGCCCGCCGTAGGCGGGCGGAGTAGTGACTCCTCCGGCCTTTGTGCACCTGGCCTCCGGAGTCGGACTGGGTTGTTCACGACTTCCGACAGCATTGGACCCCCGCGCCGGACGCCGAGACCGGCCTTGCTCGCGCCGGTCACAGCAGCGGATCATTCGTAGATGAGACCCGAAGTTCAAGCCTTCGTTGCTGGCGGTCCACTACCCGACTGGGACGCCGACGACGACGAGATCGACCAGCGCGTCAAGCAGCTCGAAGCAATCTCCAGGCCTGTCACGGCCGACGAAGCCCAGGCCCTGGCCAGCTGCTTCGGCCCAGATGACTGCTATGGCGTCGCCTGGACACTGCTGCACCTCGTCGAGACCGGCCCCGGCCCGGTCCCCGTAGTAGAACCGCCCGGTCCGAACGCCGACGAATGGCATCACACACTCTGGAATCGGTGGGGAAGCCCAGAGATGCCCGACGACGGTTCGACGAGGTGAAGCCCCGGCCTGCAGGTGCGACGCGTGCGATGAGGTGCTGTCCGTTCTCATCGACATCGACCTCGTCCCGGTCCGAGCGCCTACCGGGACGATGAACAACCGCTGTCGAAACTCGGTGAACAAAGCCATCCACTTCACGGGCGCCGCCCGGTCGGGTGCGGAAGAGGGGGGGGGGGGGGGGGGGGGGGGGGGGGGGGGGGCCCCGGCGGGGGGGGGGGGGGGGGGGGGGGGGGGGGGGGGGGGGGGGTGGGCGGGGGGGGGGGGGGGGGGGGGCGGGGGGCCCCCCCCCCCCCCCCCCCCCCCCCGCCGGTTCGGGGTGCGTGGTCAGTCGGTGCGGCCGGTGGTCTTGGGCAGGGCCTGGCCGAGGCGGTGGACGGTAGTGACGGTGCGGGTGCGGGTGCGGTTGCCGTTGGCGTCGATGCCGAAGTGGCCGCTTGCTCCGGCGACTGCGTTGTTGCGCAGGGCGTACAGCTCGTTCCTGACGGCGTAGCGGTTGGGCAGGTTGGTGGGGCCGTCGCCGTGGGCGGCGGCGTTGTGCAGGGCGGTTGCTGCGGTGAGGACGGCGTCGTGGGCGGCGATGGGCCAGTAGCTGGTGGTGAGGTGTTGCGCGGGGAATTGCTGGTCGTGGTGGGGGGCTGTGAAGTCCTTGACGAACGCGTTGTACAGGCCGCGGTCGGGGTTGTCGGGGCCGCGGAATTGTGCGGCGTCGGGGAAGGACGCGTACAGCACGGTGATCGGTGCGTCAGCGTTGTGGAGTGCTTCGGTCTTGGGGTCGAGGGCTGCCGCGTCTGATCCGGTGACGACGGTGATGGGCTGGGCGTGGCAGCTGCGTTGGGCCAGCGCGTCGAGGAAGTCGGGCAGGTACTTGACGCGGGCGGCGTAGTAGACGGAAGATCCGCCATCTTCGAACATGCAGGTCGGATGGGGTGGCGTGGGGGCTCTCCCCGGTGCTCGCGCTGGTCGGGCGCAGGCGTCTGCGGTCTT
>NZ_JBIRUY010000069.1:0-19303 GCF_044335305.1 Streptomyces sp. NPDC020490
CTTGGTCGACAACCCATCTACCAGGAGCTTCACCTCTTCCGGAACATCACCCCCACGCCAACTGGTCAGCCGCTCAGCCAAGTTGGAAACGGCTCCTTGTTTTGATGACCCGGCGCATTTTCCATGTCGGGGAAACGGAGTCTTCATGGCGGACAAGGATCGTGCACCGGTGACCGTCATCGGTCTGGGGCTGATGGGCCACGCGCTGGCCACCGCGTTCCTGGAGGGAGGCCATCCGACCACGGTGTGGAACCGCTCGGCCGGCAGAGCGGACGGGCTGGTGGCGCGGGGCGCGGTGCGCGCCGCCGCACCGGCCGAGGCGGTCACGGCCGCCGAGCTGATCGTCGTGTGCGTGTCGGACAACGACGTCCTGCACGCCGTACTGGACCCGGTGACCGACCGCTTGGCGGGCCGGGTGGTGGCCAATCTGAGCTCCGGCTCCTCCGACGAGGCCCGCGCGAACGCGGACTGGGCGCGCCGGGCGGGCTTCGACTACCTGGACGGCGCGATCATGACCGTACCGGCCGGGGTGGGGGCCGAGGACTCGGTGTTCCTCTACGCCGGACCCGAGCGGGCCTACGCACGGCACGCCGAGGCGCTGCGGCTGCTGGGCGGCGGCACCACCCACCTCGGCGAGGACCACGGACTCGCGCCGCTGTACGACGTGGCGCTGCTCGGCATGATGTGGGGCACCCTGAACAGCTTCCTGCACGGCGCCGCCCTGCTGGCCACCGCCGACGTCAAGGCGTCGGACTTCCTGCCCTGGGCGGTCAGGTGGGTGGACGCCGTCAAGGTGTTCGCCGCCGACTACGCCGGGCAGATCGACGCCGGGGACGGCGCCTACCCGGCTCGGGACGCGACGCTGGAGGTGCACTTCGGCGCGTCGGCGCACCTGCTCCACGAGAGCCGGTCGCAGGGCGTCGACGCCGAACTGCCGCGCTTCGCGCACGCCCTGATGGAGCGCGCCATCGCCCGCGGCCTCGGCGGCAACAGCTACGCCGGCATGATCGAGCTGTTCCGCGGCCCGGAGCGCGGCTCGCCGGAGCAGCCGTAGCCCGGAGACGGCACAGGCCCGGACCGCGGAAACGGGGTCCGGGCCTACGGCGTGCCGGCGCGGGGGACACCGCACGCCCGCGCGGGGACCGCCGCCGTCGGTCCCCGCCGTCGGTCCCCGCCGTCGGGACGGCCCTCGCCGGATCGCGGGAGGGCCGGAGGAAGGTCAGAGGAAGTACGTGCCGGGCTCCAGCCCCATCAGCACCCGGCCCTGCACCTCCAGGTTCGCCCCGAGCTGGACCAGGGCGTGCAGGGAGAAGCCCTGGATGTCACGGTGGAAGCGCTGCAGGTCCACCTCGTTGCGGATCACCGAACCGCCGCTCGCCGCGTACAGCGACTCGACGGCCTCCTTGGCCAGTTGACCGGCGTACGCGGTGCGGCCCCGGATGACGGCCTTCTCCTCGTCGGTGGGCTGCTCGCCGGCGTCGGCCCGCCGCTGGAGCACCTCCAGGCAGCGCTCGTTCAGCGCCCGGGCGGCCTCGATCTTGTTGGCGGCGACGGCCAGCTGCTGCTGGGTGACCGGGTGTTCGCGCTGGTCGGTCCAGTCCGTGTAGGTGATGCCGCGGCCGGGCACCCGCTCCAGGAACAGCTCGTACGCGCCCTGGGCGATGCCGGTCAGGGCCGCCGCCACATTGGTGAGGATGTAGCCCAGCAGGCCGTAGTTGCGGCCCGTCGCACCGGTGTTGGCGCGGTCGCCGGTGGCGCTGACCATCGCCTCCTCCAGCGGCACCGTGCGGTAGGCCGGTACGAAGAGGTCGTCGGCCGTGACCGTGACGCTGCCGGTGCCCGCGCCGGAGGAGACCTGCCAGTCGTCGTCCAGGGTCAGCTCACCGGTCGGCACGAGCGCGACCAGCTCCTGGTGCGAGCCGTCCGGCTGCTCCACCACGCCGGCCAGCAGATCCCAGTCGGCGCCGCGCACCCCGGAGTTGAACCGCCAGGTGCCGGTGAGCCGGTAGCCGCCGTCCACCGGCCGCAGCGTGCCGGTCGGCGCGAACACGATCGACACCCGGGTGGAGCCGCCGGCGAAGACCTCCTCCTGGGCCCGGTCGGGATAGAGGCTGACGCACCAGGCGCTGGTCAGCCACACCATGGTCAGCCAGCCCGTGGACGGGCAGCCGCGCGCCACCTCGGACACCACCCGCGCCTGCCGGCCCGCGTCCAGGTCGAGCCCGCCGTGGTTCCTCGGCACCGCGGCCCGGAAGACCCCGGCCTTCTCCAGCAGTTGGATGTTCTCCTCGACGATCCAGCGGCGGCGTTCGCTCTCCTGCCCGTTGTGGCGCAGGGCCGGTACGGCGGCGCGCACCCCGTCGAGGACGGAGGCGAGTTCTTCTTCGGTGGCCATGGGTATTGCTCCTCGTCTCAACGGTTCAGGAAAACTGCGTGTTCGAGCCGGGGCCCGGCGGTGTGCCTCCGGGAAGCCGCCTTCCCGGACGCACACCGCGCATCGGGATGCCGCCTACTCCGCCACCAGGCCGGTGGCGGCCACCGGACGGTCGATCGACATCAGCCAGCGGCCGTCCTCGCCCCGCCGCAGCACGTCGGTGCAGACGCCCTCCAGATGGACCGGCTCGCCGTCCTCACCGGTGGTGTCGATGCTGTACTTCACCCCGATCAGGGCGACGTCCCCGGCGACGTACGCGTGCGTGACCTCCGCCTTGAGCGAGGGCTTCGGGGCCAGGAACTCCTTGAAGAACGCCAGCCGGGCCGCACCGGTGAGGGGCTCGCCGGAGAAGTTGGAGATCGAGTCCTCGCGGTACAGGCGGTTGAACAGCTCCCCGTCACCGGAGTTGAACGCCTGCAGGAAGATCTCGTTCTGTATCTCGGTGTCGTCGGTGAGGTCGGGGTTGTCGGGGTCGAAGTCGGTGGTGAAGTCGAAGGCCATGGGACCGGCCCGCCTCTCTGTGGGATGAGTGCAACGGAAGGGACGTGAGGGTGCGCCGGGCGCGCCGTGGCGCGTCGTGGCGCGTCGTGGGCGGGGCGCGGTGGGTCAGTCCTGGCCGTACGGGTCGTCCACCGCGTAGCGCCAGATGCCGTCCTCGCCGAGCCGCAGGACGTCCACACCCGTGCCGGTCAGCCGTTCCGGGGCGCCCTGGTCGTCGACCATGTCGATGACCCAGTCGACGATCAGCAGCGCGGTGTCGCCGGTCACGAACGACTGCCGGGTCGTCGTGGAGATCTTCGGCCCGCGGGCGAGGAACTCCCGCTGGTAGTCCCGCCGGGCCTGCCCGGTGAGCGGCTCTCCGGGCTCCCAGACCGCCACTGCCTCTTCCGTGTAGAAGGCGTCCAGGGTCTCGAAGTCGCCGGCGTTGAATGCCTCGACGTATTGCGCGGTGTGCTTTTCCAGGTTCTCCAGCAGCTGGGACATGGGAAGAGTCGACCTGCCTTCTCGGTAGTCGGCGTCCGGGAATTTCCGCTACGGAAACTATGCGGTGCTGCTCTGCGCCGGCCCATCGTGCGGTAATCGACCGGCCTCGCCGTAAACAGAATTACTGGATTGAGGGCGATTACTGAGGGGCGGATGAGAATCCCCTGCCTACGATCGGCCCGCCCGGTGCGCCACACGCTCTGGACAGTCCCGGCAGGTCTTGGCAATTCCGTCGGAAAGGCAGTCGAGCACGATGACGAATCAGCACCAGTCCGAATCCCCCTTCACCCGCGGCGAGGCGGAGGCGATAGCGGTCGTCGGACTGTCCTGCCGCCTGCCCGGTGCCGACGGCCCCGAGGCATTCTGGGAGCTGCTGCGCACCGGCACCGACGCCATCACGCCACCCCCCGAGGGCCGGCTGCGGTCCGCGACCGACGAGAGCGCACCCGGAGCACCCGGGGACGCCGCCCCCGGCACCCGGCACGGCGGCTTCCTCGACCGTGTCGACACCTTCGACGCCGCCTTCTTCGGCATCGCCCCGCGCGAGGCCGTCACCATGGATCCGCAGCAGCGACTCGTGCTGGAACTCGCCTGGGAGGCGCTGGAACACGGCGGCATCGTGCCCGCCACGCTGCGCGGCAGCCGCACCGCGGTGTTCGTCGGCACCCTTCGCGACGACTACGCCGCCCTTCTCTACCAGCACGGCGCCGCCGCCGTCACCCAGCACACCATGGCCGGGGTCAACCGCGGGGTCATCGCCAACCGGGTGTCCTACCATCTCGGGCTCCAGGGCCCCAGCCTCACCGTGGACTCGGCCCAGTCCTCCTCGCTGGTCGCCGTCCACCTCGCCTGCGAGTCACTGCGCGCAGGCGAGGCGGACGCGGCGATCGTCGCAGGCGTCAACCTCAACCTGCTCGCCGAGGCCGCGGTCGCGCAGGAGCGGTTCGGCGGCCTGTCCCCGGACGGCACCACCTACACCTTCGACGCCCGCGCCAACGGCTTCGTCCGCGGCGAGGGCGGCGCCGCCGTGGTCCTCAAGCCGCTGTCCCGCGCCCTCGCCGACGGCGACCCGGTCCTCGCCGTGGTCCGCGGCAGCGCCGTCAACAACGACGGCTCCACCCCCGGCCTCACCGTGCCCGGCCGGGCCACCCAGGAACAGGTGCTGCGCGAGGCGTACGAACGGGCGGGCATCGACCCCGCCCAGGTGCAGTACGTCGAACTGCACGGCACCGGAACCCCGGTCGGCGACCCGGTCGAGGCCGCCGCACTCGGCGCGGTGCTCGGCCGGGACCGGGCCGGGGCCGCGCCGCTGCGGGTCGGCTCGGTGAAGACCAACATCGGCCACCTGGAAGGCGCGGCGGGCATCACGGGCCTGGTCAAGACCGTCCTGGCGGTCGACCGCCGCAGCCTGCCGCCGAGCCTCAACTTCGCGACGCCGAACCCGGCCGTCCCGCTCGCCGGCCTCGGCCTGGAGGTCCAGCGCGACCTCTCGGCCTGGCCCGCCCCCGACCGGCCGCTGATCGCGGGCGTGTCCTCCTTCGGCATGGGCGGCACCAACGCCCACGTGGTGCTCCAGGAGGCACCGGCCACGCACCGGGAGCCGGCCGGACAGCCCGCCGGGTCCGGAGCCGCGCTGCGGCCCTGGCCGGTCTCGGCCCGCGGCGACGACGCCCTGCGGGCACAGGCGCGGCGGCTGCGGGCCGCCGTCGAGGGCGAGAGCGCCCCGCGCCCCGAGGACGTCGGCTGGTCGCTGGCCGCGACCCGGACGGTCTTCACGCACCGCGCCGTCGTCCTCGGCGCCGACCGGGACGCCATGCTGGCCGGGCTCGACGCGCTCGGCGCCGGTGCCGCCGCCGGCCACGTCGTCACCGGAACCGTCCGGCCCGGCCGGACCGCGCTGCTGTTCACCGGGCAGGGCGCCCAGCGCCTCGGCATGGGCCGCGAACTGCGCACCGCCTTCCCGGAGTTCGCCGCCGCCTTCGACGAGGTGTGCGCCGTACTCGATCCGCTGCTGGACCGCCCGCTCGCCGAGGTGATCGACTCCGGCGACGGCCTGGACGACACCGGGTACACCCAGCCCGCGCTGTTCGCCGTCGAAGTCGCCCTGTACCGGCTGCTGACCTCCTGGGGCGTGACCGCCGACCTGGTCGCCGGCCACTCCATCGGCGAGATCGCCGCCGCGCACGTCGCGGGCGTACTGTCCCTGCCGGACGCCGCCCGGCTGGTCGCCGCCCGCGGCCGGCTGATGCAGCGACTGCCGGCCGGCGGGGCCATGGTCGCCGTGGAGGCCGCCGAGGACGAGGTGCTGCCGCTGCTCGCGGAGCACGCGGACGAGGTCGCCGTCGCCGCCGTCAACGGGCCCCGGTCCGTCGTGCTGTCCGGCACCGAGGAGCCCGTCACTCGGATCGCGGAGCGGCTCGCCGCCGACGGCCGCCGCACCCGCCGGCTGGCCGTCTCGCACGCCTTCCACTCCCCGCTGATGACCCCGATGCTGGAGGACTTCCGCCGCGTCGTCACCGCACTCACCTTCCACGAGCCGCGTACCCCGGCCGTGTCCACGGTGACCGGCCGCCCGGTCGAGCCCGGCCGGTGGACGTCCCCCGACTACTGGGTCGAGCAGGTGCGTCGCCCGGTCCGGTTCCTGGACGCCGTACGCGCCCTGGCCGCCGAGGGCGCGGTCACCCTCCTGGAGCTGGGACCCGACGCCGTCTGCGCACCGATGGCCGCCGACTGCCTGGCGGACACCGAGGCGACGCTGCCGCTGGCCACGCTGCGGGCCGGCCGGCCCGAGCAGCGCACCCTGCTCACGGCGCTCGCCACGGCGTTCGTGCGCGGCACGGACGTCGACTGGACGGCCGTCCACGCCGGCGCCGGCGGCCGACGCGTCGCCCTGCCCACCTACGCCTTTCAGCGCGAGTCCTACTGGATCGGCGGCACCGCCCGCACCTCGGCCCTCCCCGCCGAGGTCCCGCCGGCGGCGGCCGAGCCCGCAGCCCGGCCGGAGACGGCCGCGCTGCCGGGCGCCGACCCCACGGCCCTCGTCCTGGACCGGATCGCCGCGGTCCTGGAGTACCCCGACGGGCGCCGGGTCGAGGCCCACAGCACCTTCAAGGACCTCGGCTTCGACTCCCTGATGTCGGTCGAACTGCGCAACGCGCTGTCCGCCGCCACCGGCCTGCGACTGCCGAGCGGTCTCCTCTTCGACCACCCCACCCCGGCCGCCCTCGTGGACCACCTCGCCACCCTGCTGACCGGCACCGGACCGGACGACGACGAACTGCCGCCGGCCGCGGAGTCCGACGAGCCGATCGCGATCGTCGGCATGGCGTGCCGCTACCCGGGCGGGATCGGCTCCCCGGAGGACCTGTGGCGGCTCGTGGCCGAGGGCGGTGACGCCGTCTCCGGCTTCCCCACCGACCGCGGCTGGGACCCCGGCCTCTACGACGGCGACGCCACCGCGAGCGGCCACAGCACCGTCCGCGAGGGCGGCTTCCTGCGGGACGCCCCCCTCTTCGACAACGAGTTCTTCGGCATCTCGCCCCGCGAGGCCCTCGCCATGGACCCGCAGCAGCGCCTGCTGCTGGAGACCGCCTGGGAGGCCGTGGAGCGGGCCGGCCTCGACGCCGCCGCCCTGAAGGGCACCCGCACGGGCGTCTTCGTCGGTGCCACGGCCCTGGAGTACGGGCCCCGGATGCACGAGGCCCCCGACACCGTCGAGGGCCATGTACTGACCGGCACCACCCCGAGCGTCCTGTCCGGCCGTATCGCCTACCAGCTCGGCCTGATCGGCCCGGCCGTGACCGTCGACACCGCCTGCTCCTCGTCGCTCGTCGCCCTGCACCTGGCGATCCGGTCCCTGCGCTCCGGCGAGACCACCCTCGCCCTGGCCGGCGGCGTCACCGTGATGTCCTCGCCCGGCATGTTCGTGGAGTTCTCCCGGCAGCGGGGTCTGGCCCCGGACGGCCGGTCCAAGTCCTTCGCCGCGGCGGCCGACGGCACCTCCTGGTCGGAGGGCGTCGGACTGCTCGTGGTCGAGCGGCTGTCGGACGCGCGCCGCAACGGCCACCGGGTGCTCGCGGTGGTCCGGGGCAGCGCGGTGAACCAGGACGGGGCGAGCAACGGACTGACCGCGCCGAACGGCCCCTCCCAGGAACGGGTCGTCCGCCAGGCCCTGCACGACGCGCGTCTGCGCCCGGCGGACGTGGACGTGGTGGAGGCGCACGGTACGGGGACCCGGCTGGGCGACCCGATCGAGGCGCAGGCACTCCTGGCGACGTACGGCCAGGACCGTGAACAGCCTCTGTATCTCGGCTCGTTGAAGTCGAACATCGGGCATGCGCAGGCCGCTGCCGGGGTGGGCGGGGTCATCAAGACGGTGCAGGCGATGCGGCACGGGGTGATGCCGAGGACGCTGCACGTGGACGAGCCGACGCCGATGGTGGACTGGTCGGGCGGTGCGGTGGAGCTGCTGACGGAGGAGCGGGCGTGGCCGCGTGGGGAGCGGCCGCGCCGGGCGGGTGTGTCGTCGTTCGGCATCAGCGGCACCAACGCCCACGTCATCATCGAGGAACCCGAGCCGGAGGAGTCCGCGCCCGACGCGCCCGACGCGCCCGACGCATCCGACGCGCCCGACTCGGCCGGTCCCTGGCTGCTGTCCGCGCACAGCCGGGAAGCCCTCTCCGCCCAGGCCGAACGCCTGCGCGTCCACGTGTCCGCCGGACCGGCCCGGCCCGCCGACATCGGCCACTCCCTCGCCGCCACCCGCACCGCCCTGCCCGAGCGGGCCGTGCTCACCGGCAGTACACCCGAGGAACTGTCGGCCGCGCTGGACGCGCTCGCCGCGGGCGAGCCGTCGCCCGCCGTGATCGGCGGCAGCGCCGCCGGTGCGGGCCGCACCGCGGTCCTGTTCACCGGGCAGGGCGCCCAGCGGCTCGGCATGGGCCGCGAACTGCGCGCTTCCTCGCCCGTGTTCGCCGCGGCCCTGGACGAGGCCTGCGCCGCCCTCGACCCGCACCTCGAACACCCGTTGCGCGACGTGCTGTTCGCCCACGACGACAGCCCCTTGGCCGCGCTGCTGCACACCACCGCGTACACCCAGCCGGCGCTGTTCGCGGTGGAGACCGCGCTGTTCCGGCTCGCCGGACACCACGGCCTGGTGCCCGACCTGCTGGCCGGACACTCCATCGGTGAGGTCACCGCCGCCCATGTGGCCGGCGTGCTCACGCTGCCCGACGCCGCCCGGCTGGTCGCCGCGCGCGGCCGGCTGATGCAGTCCGCCCGGACCGGCGGCGCCATGGTCGCGATCGAGGCCGAGGAGGCCGAACTCACCCCCGAGCTGGAGGAGCTGACCGGACGGCTCGCGCTCGCCGCGGTCAACGGGCCCGCCTCCGTGGTGGTGTCCGGCGACGAGGACGCCGTGACGGCCCTCGCCGAGAGCTGGCGCGCCCGCGGCCGCCGCACCCGTCGGCTCCAGGTCAGCCACGCCTTCCACTCGCCGCACATGGACCAGGTCCTGGACGAGTTCCGCGCGGTCGCCGAGAGCCTCACCTTCCACGCGCCGCGCATCCCCCTCGTCTCGACCGTCACCGGCGAGGTCGCCACCGTGGCGGAGCTGACCTCGCCCGGCTACTGGGCGGACCAGATCCGGCGGCCGGTGCGCTTCCTCGACGCCGTCCGCACCCTCTCCCGGCAGGGCGTCACCGTATTCGTCGAAGCCGGCCCCGACCCCGTGCTGACCGCGCTCACCCGCTCCGCGCTCGGCGACGACGTCACGGCCGTACCGCTGATGAGGGCGGGCCACTCCGAGCCCGACACCCTCACCGCCGGGCTGGCCCGCGCCTGGGCGCACGGGGCCCCGCTGGACGGCACCACCTTCCACCCCGGCGGCCGGCGGGTCGACCTGCCGACGTACGCCTTCCGGCGCAGCCGCTTCTGGCTCGCGCCCGAAGGCCCGTCCGACACACGCGCCCTCGGCCTCGACCCGGCCGGGCACCCGCTGCTGCACACCGCCGTCGACCTCGCCGGGCGGGACGACACACTGCTCACCGGCAGGTTCTCCACCGACAGCCACCCCTGGCTGGCCGACCACGCCATCGGCGGCACGGTCCTGGTGCCCGCCACCGCCTTCCTCGAACTGGCCCTCGCCGCGGCCGGCCGCACCGGCGCCGACCGGGTCGACGAGCTGACGCTGGAAGCCCCGCTGGTGCTGCCGGAGCACACCCCGGTACGCGTCCAGGTCGCTGTCGGCGCCCCCGGACCGTCCGGCGAGCGGAGCTTCACCGTCCACGCCCGGCCGGAGACCGCCGCCGGCGTGCCGGAGGAGTGGACCCGGCACGCCACCGGCGTCCTCGGCGCCGCCCGCGCGGCCGACGGCGACCACGCCCCGGCCCTGCCCGGCCCGTGGCCGCCCGCCGGGGCCACCGCCGAGGACCTGGACGGGGTGTACGACCGCCTCGGTGCGCTCGGCTACGGGTACGGCCCCGCGTTCCAGTGCCTGACCGGTCTGTGGCGGTCCGGGGACGACCTGTTCGCCGAGGTCGCGCTGCCCGCCGAACAGCACCCGGCGGCCGAACGGTTCGGGCTCCACCCGGCACTGTTCGACGCCCTGCTGCATCCGCTGGTGCTGCACGCCGCCGACGGCACGGCGACCGACGGGATCCGGCTGCCGTTCGCGTGCACCGGCACCCGTATCCACGCCACCGGCGCGACCTCGCTGCGGGTCCGCATCACCCCGGCCGGGCCCGACAGGTACACGCTGACGGCCGTCGACCCGGCCGGAGCCCCGGTGGTCTCCCTGGACGCCCTGTCCCTGCGTCCCGTCCCCGCGGACCGCCTGGCAGCCGCCGCCGCAGGCCGCGACGACACACCGTACGAGGTCAGGTGGGCCCCGGTGCCGACGCCCACCGCGGGGGAGCTGCGCGTCGCGGAGGTCACGGGCGACGACCTCCCGGAGGCGGACGTCCTGCTGGTCCGTGCCGAGCACCTCGCCGCGGCCGCAGCCGACGGACTGCCGGCCGCCGCGCACCGGACGGTCACCGCCTTCCTGGACCTGCTCCAGCGGTTCCTCGCCGACCCCCGGCTCGATGGCGCACGGCTGCTCGTCGTCACCCGTGGCGCGGTCGCTACCGCGCCCGACGAGGACGTACCCGGCCTGGCTGCCGCGCCCGTCCTGGGCCTCGCGCGGTCCGCGCAGTCCGAGCACCCCGGCCGGATCGTGCTGCTCGACACCGACACCGACCTGCCCGCCGACGATCCGCTGCCGGCCGCCGCCATGGCCGCCGCCGAGCCCCAACTCGCGCTGCGCAAGGGCGCTTTCAGCGCACCCCGCCTGGTGCGCGGCACCACCGCGACCGCCCCGGCCGCCGCCCCGCTCGGTACGGGCGCGGTCCTGGTCACCGGCGGCACCGGAGGCCTCGGCGCCCTGTTCGCCCGGCATCTGGTGCGGGTGCACGGGGTGCGGGAGCTGGTGCTGGTGAGCCGGCGTGGTCCGGATGCTCCGGGTGCGGGTGAACTCCGTGACGAGTTGGCGGGGTTGGGGGCTTCGGTGCGTGTCGAGGCCTGTGATGTGGCTGATCGGGAGCAGGTGGCCGGGCTGGTGGGCCGGGTCGGTGACCGGCTGTCGGCCGTGGTGCACACGGCGGGTGTGCTGGACGACGCGACGGTGGAGGGGCTGACCGGTGAGCGGCTGGAGTCGGTGCTGCGGCCGAAGGCCGACGCCGCCTGGCAGTTGCACGACCTCACCCGCGGCCTGGACCTGAGTGCCTTCGTCCTGTTCTCCTCGGTCTCCGGTCTGCTCGGTACGGCGGGGCAGGGCAACTACGCGGCGGGCAACGCCTTCCTGGACGCCCTCGCCGCCCACCGGCGTGCCCACGGGCTGCCCGCGCTGTCCCTCGCCTGGGGCCTGTGGGACGCCACCCACGGCATGGGCGCCTCGCTCGCCGAGTCCGACCTGGCCCGCTGGACCCGGGCCGGCATCCGGCCGCTGACCCCCGAACAGGGACTCGCCCTGTTCGACGCCGCGCTCACCGGCGCGCCCGCCCTCAGCGTTCCCGTCGCCCTCGACCTGCCCGCCCTGCACGCGGCGGGCGCCGAGCCCGCCGCCCTCCTGCGCGGTCTGGTCCGCACCCGGCCACGGCGCGCCGCGGCCGCGGCAGCGAGCGGCGACAGCGGCGACTGGGCCGCGCGCACGGCCGCGCTCCCCGAGGAGCAACGCCGGGAGATGGTGCTCGACCTCGTGCGCGGCACGGTCGCCGGCGTCCTCGGGCACACCGACCCGCAGCGCCTCGACCCCCGGCGCGCCTTCAAGGACATCGGCTTCGACTCGCTCGCCGGCGTGGAGCTGCGCAACCGGCTGAACGCGGCGACCGGCCTGCGGCTGCCCGCCACCGTCGTCTTCGACCACCCCTCGCCCGAGGCCGTCGCGAACCTGCTGCTGTCCCGGCTGCCCGGTTCCGCCGCCGGCGGCGCCGCGGACCGGCCGGTGCGGGCCGCGGCGGACGAGCCGGTCGCGATCGTCGGCATGGCGTGCCGCTACCCGGGCGGGATCGGCTCCCCGGAGGACCTGTGGCGGCTCGTGGCCGAGGGCGAGGACGCCGTCTCCGGCTTCCCGGACAACCGCGGCTGGGACCTCGACGCCCTCTACGACCCCGACCCCGAGCGGACCGGCACCTCCTACGTGCGGCACGGAGGCTTCCTGCACGAAGCCGACCTGTTCGACAACGAGTTCTTCGGCATCTCACCCCGCGAGGCCACCGCCATGGACCCGCAGCACCGGCTGCTGCTGGAGACCGCGTGGGAGACCTTCGAGAGCGCCGGGATCGACCCGACCGGCCTGCGCGGCTCCGGCACGGGCGTCTTCGTCGGCGCCATGTACGACGACTACGTGTCCCGGCTCGCCGCGAGTCCCGAGGAGTACGAGGGCTTCCTGCTCGCCGGGAACCTCTCCAGCGTGGTGTCCGGCCGGCTGTCGTACACGTACGGCCTGGAGGGCCCCGCGGTCACCGTGGACACCGCCTGCTCCTCGTCCCTGGTCGCGCTGCACCTGGCGGCGAACGCGCTGCGAGGCGGCGAGTGCGACCTCGCCCTGGCCGGCGGTGTCACCGTGATGGCCGGACCGCACGTCTTCATCGAGTTCTCGCGGCAGCGGGGCCTGGCCCCGGACGGCCGGTCCAAGTCCTTCGCCGCCGCGGCCGACGGCACCGGCTGGTCGGAGGGCGTCGGACTGCTGCTGGTGGAGCGGCTGTCGGACGCGCGCCGCAACGGGCACCGGGTGCTGGCGGTGCTGCGGGGCAGTGCGGTGAACCAGGACGGGGCGAGCAATGGGCTCACGGCGCCGAACGGTCCGTCGCAGGAGCGGGTGATCCGGCAGGCCCTGCACGACGCGCGTCTGCGCCCGGCGGATGTGGACGTGGTGGAGGCGCACGGTACGGGGACCCGGTTGGGCGACCCGATCGAGGCGCAGGCACTCCTGGCGACGTACGGCCAGGATCGTGAACGTCCGCTGTATCTGGGTTCGTTGAAGTCGAACATCGGGCATGCGCAGGCCGCTGCCGGGGTGGGCGGGGTCATCAAGATGGTGCAGGCGATGCGGCACGGGGTGATGCCGAGGACGCTGCACGTGGACGAGCCGACGCCGATGGTGGACTGGTCGGGCGGTGCGGTGGAGCTGCTGACGGAGGAGCGTGCGTGGCCGCGTGGGGAGCGGCCGCGCCGGGCGGGTGTGTCGTCGTTCGGCATCAGCGGCACCAACGCCCACGTCATCATCGAGGAACCCGAGCCGGAGAAGCCCGCGCCCGCGCGCGAACTGCCCGGCACCGGTGCCCCGTGGCTGCTGTCCGCCCGCACCGAGCCGGCCCTCGCCGCGCAGGCCGAACGGCTGCTCGCCCACCTGACCGACCACCCCGAGGCGGACCTCGCGGACATCGGCCACTCCCTGGCCACCGCGCGTGCCCTGCACGACAAGCGGGCGTACGTCGTCGCCGCCGACCGCGCCGAACTCCTCGACGGGCTGCGCACCCTGGCCCGCGGCGAGACAGGCCCCACCGCCCTGCGCGCCCCGGCCGGACAGCCCGGCAGAACCGCCGTGCTGCTCACCGGGCAGGGCGCACAGCGGCTCGGCATGGGCCGCGAACTCCACGCCGCCTCCCCGGTGTTCGCCGCCGCGCTCGACGAGGTCGCCGCCCACCTGGACCGGGAACTGGTCCGGCCGCTGAAGTCGGTGCTGTTCGCACCCGAGGGTTCGGCGGACTCGGCGCTGCTCGACCAGACGGCGTTCACGCAGGCGGCGCTGTTCGCCGTCGAGACCGCCCTGTTCCGGCTCGCCGAGCACCACGGCCTCGCCCCGGACTACCTGCTCGGCCACTCCATCGGCGAGGTCACCGCCGCCCATCTCGCGGGCGTGCTGGACCTGCCGTCGGCCGCCGTCCTCGTCGCCGAGCGCGGCCGGCTGATGCAGGCGGCGCGCGAAGGCGGCGCCATGGCCGCCGTCGAGGCCACCGAGGACGAGGTCCGCACGGCCATCGCGCCGTACGGCGACCGGATCGCCGTGGCCGCGGTCAACTCGCCCCGTTCCACGGTCGTCTCCGGCGACGCCGAAACCGTCGACGAGATCGCCGGCCTGTTCCGGGGGCGCGGAGCGCGGACCCGGCGCCTGGAGGTCAGCCACGCCTTCCACTCGCCGCACATGCAGGAGGTGCTGGAGGAGTTCCGCTCCGTCGCCGCCGACCTCACCTACCACGAGCCCCGCATCCCGGTCGTCTCCAACGTCACCGGCGCCTTCGCCACACCCGAGGAACTGGCCTCGCCCGACTACTGGACACGGCACATCCGGGGCACGGTCCGCTTCCTGGACGGGGTACGGCTGCTGGAGGAGCACGGGGTCACGGAGTGGCTGGAACTCGGCCCGGACGGCGTCCTGACCGCCTTGGTGCAGCAGTCGCTGAGCGGCGAGCCCGGCGCTGTGACCGCCGCCCTGCGCCGGGGCCGCTCCGAGCCGCGGACGTTCATCTCGGCGCTCGGCCTGCTCGGCGCACGCGGCGCCCGGCTGCGCTGGGACACCGTGTTCCCGGACGCCCGGCCCGCCCCGCTGCCCGCGTACCCCTTCCAGCGGCAGCGGTACTGGCTGGACGCCCCGGCCACCGTCGGTGACGCGGCCGGATTCGGACTGACGGCGGCCGGCCACCCGCTGCTCGGCGCCGAGGTGCCCCTCGCCGACCGCGACGAACGCGTCTTCACCGGGCGTCTCTCCCCGCACACCCACCCCTGGCTGGCCGACCACGCCGTCGCGGGCCGGGTCCTCGTGCCCGGCACCGGACTGCTGGAGATCGCCCTCGCCGCCGGCGAGCGCACCGGCGCCGCCACGGTCGGCGACCTCACCCTCGCGGCGCCCCTCACCCTCCCCGAACGCGGCGGCGTCCAGCTCCAGGTGACCGTCGGCCCCGCCGACGCCACCGGCACCCGGCCCCTGCAGATCCACTCCCGCCCCGAGAACGACCTGGCCGACGACTGGACCCTGCACGCCCAGGGCACCCTGCACCCCGACGATCCCCAGGCCCCCGGCTCCGCCCTCACCGCCTGGCCCCCGCCCGGCGCGACGGAGACCGACCTCACCGGCGCCTACGACCGGCTCGCCGCACAGAGCTACGCCTACGGGCCCGCCTTCCGCAACCTGCGCCGCCTGTGGACCGCGGGCGACGACCTCTACGCGGAGGTCGCGCTCGACGCCGAACAGCACGCCCACGCGGGCCGGTTCGCCGTACATCCGGCCCTGCTCGACGCCGCCCTGCACGCCCTGCTGCCCGGTGTGGCGGGCGAGGACGGACCACCGCTGCTGCCCTTCTCCTGGACCGACGTCCAGGTCCGGGCCACCGGCGCCACCTCCCTGAGGGTGCGGCTCACCCGCCGCACCGGCGGCACACCGGCCGTCGCGCTGACCGTCGCCGACGACACCGGAACCCCGATCGCCACCGTCGGGGAACTGACCCTGCGCCCGCTCACCGCCGACGCGCTCACCGCGGCCGTACCCCGGGCCGACGGGCTGCTCCGGGTCGACTGGGCCCCGCTGCCCGCCCCGGCGACGGACGGCACGGCCGACGGCTGGGCGGTGCTCGGCACCCCCGACCTGCTCGGTGCCGCAGGCCGCTCCCTGACCGGGTACGCCGACCTCGCCGCCCTGCAACGCGCCCTGGACGACGGCGCACCCGCGCCGGACGTCCTGCTGCTGCCCCGCACCGCGCCCACCGGCGTCGAGTCGGCTGACGTGCCGCGGAAGGCCGCCGCAGCGCTACGGGCCGTGCTCGCGGACGTCCAGGCGTGGCTGTCCGACGAACGGCTCGCCGGCACCCGGCTGGTGGCGGTCACCTGCCGCGCCGTGGCCGCCGTACCGCGGGAGGACGTGACCGACCTGGTCCACGCCCCCGTGTGGGGCCTGCTGCGCTCGGCACAGTCCGAACACCCCGGCCGGATCCAGCTCGTCGACACCGACGACCTTCAGCGGCTCGGCGCCGTGCTGCCCGCCCTGGTGGCGAGCGGAGAGCCGCAACTCGCCCAGCGCGACGCCGAGGTGCTGGTGCCGCGACTGGCGCGGATCAGGCCCACGACGGAGGAACCCGCACCGGCGTGGGGCGACGGCGCCGTGCTCGTCACGGGTGCCACCGGCACGCTGGGCGCCGTCCTGGCCCGGCATCTGGTGCGGGTGCACGGGGTGCGGGAGCTGGTGCTGGTGAGCCGGCGTGGTCCGGATGCTCCGGGTGCGGCCGAGCTTCGTGACGAGTTGGCGGGGTTGGGGGCTTCGGTGCGTGTCGAGGCCTGTGATGTGGCTGATCGGGAGCAGGTGGCCGGGCTGGTGGGCCGGGTCGGTGACCGGCTGTCGGCCGTGGTGCACACGGCGGGTGTGCTGGACGACGCGACGGTGGAGGGGCTGACCGGTGAGCGGCTGGAGTCGGTGCTGCGGCCGAAGGCCGACGCCGCCTGGCAGTTGCACGACCTCACCCGCGGCCTGGACCTGAGTGCCTTCGTCCTCTACTCCTCCGTCGCCGGTCTGCTCGGTACGGCGGGGCAGGGCAACTACGCGGCGGGCAACGCCTTCCTGGACGCCCTCGCCGCCCACCGGCGTGCCCACGGGCTGCCCGCGCTGTCCCTCGCCTGGGGCCTGTGGGAGCAGTCCAGCGCCATCAGCGGGCACCTCGCGGACACCGACCTGCGCCGCCTCGCCCGCTCCGGGCTGCTGCCGCTGGCCACCGACGACGCCCTGGCCCTGCTCGACGCCGCGCCCGCCGCCGGCGAGAGCGTCCTCGCCGTCACCCGGCTCGACGTACGCGCCCTGCGCGAGCAGAGCGGCGACCAGGTCCCGGCCGTGCTGCGCGGCCTGGTCCGCGGCCCCGCCCGCAGGCAACGGGCCCACACCACCGGTGGCCGGCAGAGCGGCCCGACACTGGCCGAACGGCTCGCCCCCCTCGCCGCCGACGAACGTGACCGGCTGCTCACCGACCTCGTACGCGCCCGCGTGGCCGCCGTGCTCGGGCACGCCGACCCCACCGCGATCGAGGCGGACCGTCCCGTGCAGGAACTCGGCTTCGACTCGCTGACCGCCGTCGAACTGCGCAACCAGCTCGGCAAGGAGACCGGTCTGCGGCTGCCCACCACGCTGGTCTACGACCACCCCACGCCCCGGGCCGTCGCCGCCTACCTCGCCGGACAGCTCGTCGTCGGGGAACGGACCCCGGACGCGCCGGTGCTCGACGAGCTGTCCCGGCTCAAGGGCGCGATCGAGTCCGCCGCCGCGGACCCCGACACCCGCGACCGGATCACCGGGCGGCTGCGCGCGCTCCTCGCCGCCGCCGACGCGGCCGCCGGACCGTCCGCCGGCACCTCCGACGACGATCTGGCATCGGCCACGGACGAGGAACTCTTCGCCCTCGTCGACGAACTCGACTGAGCACCCCCGGTGCTCCCCGCGAACCCATCCACGACATACGGGAGTTGACAGACATGGCGGGCGAGGACAAGCTCCGCGACTATCTGAAGAAGGCCGTCGCCGACGCCCGCGAGGCGCGCCGGCAGCTGCGCGAGATCGAGGACAGGCGACACGAGCCGATCGCGATCGTCGGCATGGCCTGCCGCTACCCCGGCGGCGTGGCCTCGCCCGACGACCTGTGGCGGCTCGTGGCGGACGGCACGGACGCCGTCTCCGCGTTCCCGGACAACCGCGGCTGGGACCTGGACACCCTGTACGACCCCGACCCCGACCACCCCGGCACCAGCTACGGCCGCGAGGGCGGATTCCTGTACGACGCCGACCGGTTCGAGCCGGAGTTCTTCGGTATGTCGTCCCGCGAGGCCGTCGCGATCGACCCGCAGCAGCGCCTGCTGCTGGAGACCGCCTGGGAGGCCTTCGAACACGCCGCGATCGACCCCGCCGACCTGCGCGGCTCGCGCACCGGCGTGTTCACCGGGCTCATGTACAGCGACTACGGATCCCGCTCCGACCTGCCGGCCGAGGACGTCGAGGGCTATCTGTTCAGCGGCAGCGCGGGCAGCATCGCCGCCGGCCGGCTGTCGTACACGTACGGCCTCGAGGGCCCTGCCGTCGCCGTGGACACCGCGTGCTCCTCGTCCCTGGTCGCGCTGCACCTGGCGGCGAACGCGCTGCGGGGCGGCGAGTGCGACCTCGCCCTGGCCGGTGGCGCCACGGTGATGTCCACGCCGGTCGCCTTCGTGGAGTTCTCCCGGCTGCGCGGCCTCGCTCCCGACGGACGCTGCAAGTCCTTCGGGTCCGGAGCGGACGGCGTCGGCTGGGCCGAGGGGGTGGGGCTGTTGGTGGTGGAGCGGTTGTCGGACGCGCGCCGCAACGGGCACCGGGTGCTCGCGGTGGTGCGGGGGAGCGCGGTGAACCAGGACGGGGCGAGCAATGGGCTCACGGCGCCGAACGGTCCGTCGCAGGAGCGGGTGATCCGGCAGGCCCTGAGCAGCGCGCAGCTCGCCCCGGCGGATGTGGACGTGGTGGAGGCGCACGGTACGGGGACCCGGCTGGGTGACCCGATCGAGGCGCAGGCACTCCTGGCGACGTACGGCCAGGACCGTGAACGTCCGCTGTATCTGGGTTCGTTGAAGTCGAACATCGGGCATGCGCAGGCCGCTGCCGGGGTGGGCGGGGTCATCAAGATGGTGCAGGCGATGCGGCACGGGGTGATGCCGAGGACGCTGCACGCCGAGGAGCCGTCACCCCACGTGGACTGGTCGAGCGGTGCGGTGGAGCTGCTGACCGAGGCGCGGGCGTGGCCGCGTGCGGGCCGGCAGCGCCGGGCCGGCGTGTCGTCGTTCGGCTTCGGCGGCACCAACGCCCATGTCATCGTCGAGGAGGCACCGGCCGAGACCCCCGCCGAGCCGCCGCGGTCCGCCGCCGTACCCGTTCTGCCCTGGCTGCTGTCGGGCCGTACCCCCGAGGCCGTGACCGCACAGGCCGAACGGCTGCGCGCCCACCTCGAACGGCACCCGGCCCTCGACCCCCTCGACGTGGCCTACACCCTCGCCACCGGCCGAGCCGCGCTCGACCACACAGCCACCGCCGTCGGAACGGACCGCGCCCGGCTCCTCGCCGAACTGTCCGGCCTCGACCCGCGACCTGCCTCCGCTGGTGCTTTGGGGTTGGTGTTTTCGGGTCAGGGTGCGCAGCGTGCGGGGATGGGGCGGGAGTTGGCGGAGGCGTTTCCGGTGTTCGCTTCGGCTTTGGCCGAGGTGTGTGGGGTGTTGGATCCGTTGGTGGGGGGTTCGGTGCGGGAGGTGATGTTCGCTTCGGATGCGGATGCGGATGCGGATGCGGTTGCGGATGCGGATGCGGGTGGGGGTCGGCTGGGTCGTACGGGGTGGACGCAGCCTGCGTTGTTCGCG
>NZ_JBIRUY010000070.1:0-18046 GCF_044335305.1 Streptomyces sp. NPDC020490
CCCCGCCGCTACCTCCCCGAAGGCAGCATGGACGAGATCTACCCCAACAACGATCAGATCGGACCGGCTACACCACCACAGGGGACATGACCCGCAAGCAGAGTTCGGCCAACGTGATCGATTCACTCAGCTACTGATTTCCATAGCGCTCTATCCCGCCTTGGGGCCGGGAGTGGGAAGCTCTTTCGGCAGCAAGCCTCTGAAAAGGCTGCAAGGCGGCGAAATTGTCCACGGAGCCAGGATTGACTGCCACTTCAATGGGAACCCCGGACAAGATTCTCTTGATGGGCACTTCCAATCGCTTTCCGGTGAGTGTGTGCGGCAGGGCATTCACTTGTATTATCTCGTCCGGAGCATGGCGAGGAGAGAGCCGCTCCCTCAGGGCTCGAACGATATCGGCGGTGAGAGACGCGTCGAGTTCGACATCGCCGTCGAGCACGACGAACATCGGCATCCAATAGTCCCCGCTCTCCAGTTCCAGACCGACAATCAGGCTCTCGGTCACGGCCGGAAAACGTTCGACGACCTCGTAGATGTCTGCGGAGCCCAGGCGTACTCCTTGGCGATTCAAGGTGGAGTCCGAGCGTCCGTGAATCACTGCGGATCCGTCCTCCTGCATAGTGATCCAATCGCCATGTCGCCACACGCCGGGGTACATGTCGAAGTAAGTGTCGTGATAACGGCGGCCGTCATCGTCATTCCACAAAGATACCGGCATGGACGGCATCGGCGTTCTGACCACCAGTTCGCCGACCTCATCGAACACGCGCTCACCATCCGGGCTCCAGGCCTCAGCCGCGACGCCGAGCGCCGGCCCCTGTATCTGTCCTAGGTACACCGGCAGTGTCGGTACTCCGCCTACCAGGCTGGTGCAGACATCCGTCCCGCCACTGATGGAGGCGAGCCAGATACGGTCTTCGAATTCGGAATGAAGCCATCGGTATGCGTCAGGAGGCAGGGGAGAGCCTGTGGTGCCGATGGTGCGCAGCCGTGACAGTGAGAAGTCTTTGCCAGGATTTACGGCTTCTCTTCTGCATGCGGTCATGTAGGCCGCGGACGTGCCGAATACTGTGGCGTCGGCCAGCTCGGCTATCCGCCATTGAGCATCAATGGAAGGGTAACCCGGGCTTCCATCGTAGGTGACGATGGTTGCACCAACAAGAAGACCCGCTACCAAGAAGTTCCACATCATCCAACCGGTTGACGTGTACCAGAAAAAGCGATCCTCTGGGCCTATGTCCATTTGAAGGCTGAGTTGTTTCAGATGCTCGACGACAATGCCCCCGTGACTGTGGACGA
This sequence comes from Streptomyces sp. NPDC020490, assembly GCF_044335305.1. Classification (NCBI taxonomy): domain Bacteria; kingdom Bacillati; phylum Actinomycetota; class Actinomycetes; order Kitasatosporales; family Streptomycetaceae; genus Streptomyces; species Streptomyces sp. NPDC020490. The sequence continues at coordinate 1,300 of NZ_JBIRUY010000070.1, forward strand.
TCGCCTTGGGCGGGCCTGTTGTCCCGGATGTGTAGAGAATCCAGAGGGGATGGCTGAAGTTAACCTGCTCGAACTCCAGCTCGCAATCTATGTGAACCAGATCATTCCAGTCCAGTGCGCCTTCGGGGGGAGCGGTTCCGAGGACCGGTACATGAATCACGTGCCGTAGACTGGGGAGATTCTGGCGGATCTCGTTGACGACCGCCGTGCGCTCGTGAGTTTTCCCTCCGTACCGGTAACCGTCCACCGTGATCAGCGCCACCGGGTCGATCTGACGAAAGCGGTCCAGAAGGCTTCCCACACCGAAATCCGGCGCGCACCCTGACCAGATGGCTCCGACCGCCGTTGTGGCGAGCAGAGCGATGACCGTCTCGGGAACATTGGGCATATAGCCGGCAACACGATCACCTGGTTTGATGCCCAGCCTTCTCAATGCGGCGGACAGCGAGGCGACCCTCTTCCGCAATTCGCCCCACGTGACAGTCAGGGAAGAACCTGTCCCCTCCTCGAAATGCAGGATAGCTGGAGAATCGGGATGCTTTTCGTTCTCACCGTGGCGGAGGGCGTGTTCCGCGTAATTGAGACGAGAGCTGGTGAACCACTCGACTCCTGGTACACCCATGGAGGGAGTCATTATCTGTACGGGTGGTGCCGAGAAGCGAACGTCGAACCACTCAGCGACAGCTGACCAGAACGCGCGAGGCTGGTCGACGGACCACGTATGGAAGGCACGATAATCGCCATCTGGGGCATTATGCCTGGCTACTGCCCAGGACTGGAATGCACTCAAATTAGTTGATGCGCTTCGCTGTGGGTCAGGAGACCATAGAAGGGCCGGGGCTTCGCTCATGCTGCTCATGAAACCTTTCCAGGGCATCGGAGGTTTATCGATACCCCATGGTCATCAGGCGAACTGGGGTCGTTACGCGGCCGCACGAGACGGGCCGACACGTTGTTGCGGTTCAGCAAGTAGCGAGAAGGAACTGCTGGTCGAACGAATGTGAGGTCGGCTTCTGGCTCTTCCGGATCGACTTCAAGGGACGGTGATCAGGACCCGTCCAATATTTTTTCCCTGCTCAAGATCGCTGTGGACCTGGACGATGTCGTCAAGGGGACGGCAAGAGTCTGTCGGATGTGTCAAAGCATTTCGGTCGAGAAGCGCATTGAGATGCTCGACGGCAGCGTGTTTGGCCTCGGTCGGCATTGCAAAAACGGAGATCGTTCGAAGCGTGACTCCCTTCCTCATGAGTGGATAGAAGGGAATCGTGGGTTCTGGTGACGCGTCAGACCCATATGTAGCGATGACGCCGTTCTCTGCTATGAGATCGACGGTCATGGCCAGGTTGGCACCGAATGCGACATCGATAATCCTGTCGGCGCCGCGCGGCCCGGTGAAGCGCTGAATGCTCGACACGGCGTCTGCACTCCGATAGTCGACGACTTCGTCAGCGCCGGCCGCGCGGGCGGCGCGCTGCTTCTCCACCGTGCTGGCCGTGGCTATGACAGTCGCACCCGCGCTTTTAGCCAGTTCGATTGCGTAGTGCGCCACTGCCCCGGCTCCGCCGGTGATCAGCACGGTCTGACCGGCTACGGGTCCGTCGGCGAAGACGGAACGGTGCGCCGTAAGTGCGGGCACGCCCAGGCACGCTCCTGCGTCGAAGGAAACGTGGGGAGGAAGCTCGATGGCGTTCAAGGAGGGCACCACCGAATACTCGGCGGCGGTTCCCCACTGTCTCTTGTAATTCGCCGAATGGACCCATACACGCTGACCGATCCGTGACAAGGGAACATTGGGCCCCACAAGGTCGATAACGCCGGCACCGTCATCACCTGGAACGATCCTCGTGAAGAGCATCGTGCGGCCGCCCGTGCCCGCTCTGCGTTTCACATCGGCAGGATTGACTCCGGCCACCTGGATCCGCACACGGACCTCTCCAGGACCCGGTCGGGGAGCAGGAAGCTCCCCGACCGTGATGACCTCGGCAGCGGGACCGGTGCGTTCATACCAAGCAGCTCTCATGGTTCTCACCTGGTGTCCCTTCAGTGGATCAGGGTGCCTCGCAGAGCGTGATCGGACCCGGGATCACATCGCCCGTGATGCGGCCTACGTATATGCCGTCCTCCAGGACACCGGGGTCGTCGTGGGCAGGGACGATGAAGCGGTACTTGAGGGCCTTTTTCACCGCTCCGATCTCCTGCAGAACAGACGTCGTGAAGTTATTGGTCAGGGCGGGATCATCTGGCACGAGCGCGGTGGGCTGGACTCCAGCGGTGAAGCCTTCGCGGGGCTGCTTGCTCAGAGCCCCCTCGACGTCGTAGAAAAGGTCACCACAAAGATAGGCCTCACCTGCGCTGGTCGACACCACGATGGCGATCGATCCGGCCGTGTGCCCTCCGGACAGATGGCAGGTGATTCCCGGGAAAATTTCCTCAGGACCGGAGTGCTCGAGGTCGAGGAAGCGGACGGCCCCGGGTGTATAGACCCGGTTGATCATGTGAAGCAGGTCGTCGCGGGCGTACGCCCGGCCTTGCAGCCCGGTACAGGCGCTGCCCAATTCCGTTCTGTTGATTACCACGGGCACGTTCATCGGCACCTTGTGGAGGTGACCTGCGTGGTCCCTGTGCAGATGCGTCACGATGACACAGCCCAGGTCGGCAGGCGTCAGTCCATGCTGAGCGAGTTGTTCTTCGAAACCCTGTCCGGGTGCGATATGCCCACCGGCGCCGAGCACCGAAGGATCACGGTAGCCGGCGTCAACGAGGATGGGCGCCTCTCCGCCGAGAATGAGGAAGCCTTGAGCTGGAACTTCGATGATGTTTCCGGGGAGCACCCCGCGCAATCTCATCGACTCGTCGATGATGACTGACCCGAAATTGAGCCGATGAATCTCGTAATGCATGTAAAATGCTCCAGCTGATCGAAACCGAAAATTCTTCACCTCGACTGAGTGAGAAGCAGACGCTACAGACGGCCAGTCGTGTGGCCGACGTCGCTTCCTGCTGCTCCCTCAGGTGGGTCATATCAAGGTGAGGAGTCTATTTGACCTTGCTCTCTGCTACGGAAGGATCGAAGTCCGATTCCGGCGGAAGGAAGCTGTTGATCGGGGAGCCGAGGAACTCGGGCGTTTCACCATCATCGTGCAGACCTATGGCGTAACTTTCGACAAGCGGATCTGCATGCAGGCCCGGCGTATGTACCTCGACCAGGGTGCACGGTTCATCCGATCGATTCCACGACCAGTGGCGGGCGGAGGCCGGGATGCGGAGGAAGTCACCGGCCTTCAGATGAAAAGTACGGTCCTCGATGAAGACCCAAAGGTCCCCGCTCTGCAGCCAGTTGAGCTGCTCACAGTCGTGGATGTGGGGGAGAGAGTGGTAGCCGCCGGGCCGTGTCGCGATCATTAGGGACGAAGAATTGCCGTAAACCACCTGAGTGGTGAACGATGTAGTTCCCATGTCTGCGGTCTGGCGCGGTACGGAATCACCGGATGCATGGAGGGACATTGTGCTTCCTTCAATCTTGTTTCTGGTTGGTTCGGTGAGCATTTATGAGAAGGCCTGATGAGGCGAGTCGGTTCCCCGACGTCACTGCTGCACGGGATACTGTGAGAGATGCTTCAGCGAGGCTTGAATCAGCCCACGCGTACCACGTGCTTGCCGGTTGTTTGCCCGGAAGCGAGCTTGTCGATCAGCTCGGGGGCTTTGTCCAGCGAAACCATGTCGGAGAGCTCGAAGCGCACTTCGCCGGATTCCACGAAGCCGAGGACATCGCGGATCGCTTGAGTGACCATGCCCGGGCAGGAGCGGCTCAGTGAAGTGAGACTGAAACCGGCGACGGAAACGTTGTTGACCAGAAGGTCCCGGGGGCGCAGGTCGACAGTATCCAGTCCGACGGTATTTCCCATGACGGCCATTCGCCCCATGGCGGCCAGCACTGAAAGATTGTCGCTCTGAGTGGCCCCGCCGATCGATTCGAAGACGACATCCACTCCCCGTCCGTGAGTCGCCTCGAGTACGGTGCTGGAGAACCCCTGGCGCAGGTACACCTCGTCATACCCGGCCCGCAGCGCGTGGTCGCGCTTCTCCTGGCTCCCGACTGTTCCGATCAGGGGCCCTACTCCCAGCCGGCGAGCCAGCAGGGCGACTGCTGTTCCGGTGCCCCCGGCTGCGGCATGCATGAGGAGTGACTCCCCAGCGGACACTCTGGTCACGGCAGTCAGTAGCAGGTGTGCGGTAGCCATCGACGTCGGCAGGGCCGCCGCGACGTCAAGGGAAACGGCCGGGAAGGGAGAAAGAGGAACGACCAGTGACGCAGGCGCGAGGGCGACTTCGGCGTAACCGCCGAAGCGGCAGAAGGCCACGACCGGTTGACCGACCTGTACGTGTCCCACGTCACTACCAAGAGCGCGGACGTGGCCGCTCACTTCGAGGCCTGCGATGAACTCGCCTGGCAGGCCGTGCCCGTACAGCCGACGCCGATCCATGACGTCGGAGAAATTCACCCCCGCATAGGCGACCTCGATGGCCACCTCGCCCGGGCCGGGGACCGGCTCTTCCACGCGGGCTGGTGTCATTCGACCATCTTCGCTGACGACGATGGCTCGCATCAGTGGCTCCTCGGATAGAGCGAATGGTTGGTGAGGGGCAGAAGTCATCATTCGGCCGGCCGTGACTCAGCAGTGGACGGACAGGACGGCCCAGTGGCTTATACATCCGGAGCTGCTCAGGGCCCCATGCGCGTCGGAGATCGCGTCGATGATGCCCAGGCCGCGGCCGTGTTCCGCGAAGCAGCGAGGTCCTTTGGTCTCGTTCCTTGCTTCATCGCAGGGGCCGCCGTCAGCGACATCCACACGGATCGTCTGTGTGGCTTCGTTGCGGCAGAGCTGCATGGTCACGGGTGGCTTGGCATGTTGCACGGCGTTCGTGACGAGTTCCGACACGGTCAAGATGACCCGGTCCGCGTCATCGTCTTCCAGTTGCCACTGATTCAGGACGCCGCGCACCAGTCGCCGTGCATGACCTGGCGATGCCTGATCGTGGCCGAGCTGCCATGTGTGTGTCATGCGTTGAGCACCCCCATGCGCCGCAGGGGCACAACAGGGGAGAACGGGCTCGTGATCGTCCTGAAGGGTCAGCGTGACGACCGGGCCTCTGACTGCGTACATGCCCTTCACCTCCGCCTCCCCCGTATAGATATTTGATCTATTTCTACTCCCGTCGGGGTGGACACGCAAGGGGCGAGGTCGTGATCAATTGGCCACGCGCTCGCTCAGTACCCACCAGGGGCCACGTATCTGCAGGTAGCGGCCCTTTCGATGGCAGGCCACCACAGTGGCGTACCTGGCGCGAGCGACACGGGTGGAAGTCGTCCCGGGCACCCTCTTGACAGTCGCAGTAAAAATAGATCAATAATCAGGCCTCGCGCTGAGACCCCTTCAGCCGTGAGCGTCCCGATAGTCGCGGTCGGCCCCCAGGCACGGGTCCGGCAAGCGGCAGTAGCTTGGAAATGAGCAGGTGGTCGCCATGGTCTCGGACCACCCGGCAGGTGGAGCGACCGTCGGACGTGCCCCCTCCCATGGATGCGTGGTCGGTAGGGCGGTGACATCGTGCGGAGCCTAAAGATTCGGGAGTTCGGCCCTCCTCAAGTGCTCCGGATGGAGGAGTCTTCCGTCCCCGTGCCTCAAGGGCATGAGGTCCTGATCGCCGTGGCCGCATGCGGCATCTGCTACCACGACGTCCTCACCCGGCAGGGGCTCGTGCAAAAAGGTATGCGTCTGCCGACCACTCTCGGTCATGAGGTGGCCGGCACAGCGGCGGCAGTGGGGCCAGCGGTGACTCGCTTCAACCCTGGAGACCGCGTCGCCGGCGTCCAGCGCAGGTCGGTGTGCGGGCAGTGCTACCTGTGCAGAGACGGTTACGAGACTCTGTGCAGGGAGCGATCCTTCTTGGGACATGACTGCGACGGCGGCTATGCGGACTATGTGATCATCGAAGAATCCTGTCTGACGGCGGTGCCGGCAGGGGTGTCCTCCGTACAGGCGTCCATCGCAGCCTGCGCCGTCGGCTCCGTACTGAACGCGATCCGCGATGTCGGGGATGCGCGCCCCGGGGAAACCGTGCTCATCACGGGCGCCGGCGGCGGGTTGGGTGTGCACGCCACCCAGATAGCACGGCATCGCGGGGCGCGAGTCATAGCGATCACCAGCTCCGCTTACAAGGCGGCCCTGCTCGGCGAGCTTGGTGCTGACGTGGTCATCGAGTCACGGGGGGCGGTTCAGCGAAGACGTGCGAGAGGCCACGGACGGCCGCGGTGCAGACATGGCCATCGACATCGTAGGCGGCGCAGTGTTCCAAGAGCTGATGCGCAGTCTGCGACCGCGTGCGCGCTGGATCATGGTCGGCGAGCTGTCCGGAGAGACCGTGACCTTGAACCCGGCACAGCTCATCCTGCGCGGCCTGCGGCTGCGCAGCGCGGTCAGCACCACGCGCGCCCAGCTGGAGGACGCCCTCGCACTGATCGCCGACGGGGCGGTACGGACGGTGATCAGGGAAGTAGTCGGCATCCAGGACGTGCCGCGCATGCACGAGGCACTCGAGAGAAGACAAGTCCTTGGGCGTGCAGTGGCTCAGGTGGGAAGGGGATGGCCGTGACGAGCATGCCTCGCGCCCGTACCTTCGGTGGCCTCCTGAGAGAAGTGGCTCGGACACACCCGGCCCTCCCGGCGGTCGCATTCGACGGCACGGACGTCTCGTTCGCAGAGATGGACCGCCAAGTAGACGAGGTGGCTCGAGGGCTACTCGCCCTTGGAGTGCGTCGCGGCGACATGGTATCGACTCTGTGCGGTAATCGGCCGGAATGGCTTGTCACGGTATTTGCCGCGGCTCGCATCGGTGCTGTCTCCGTACCGCTGAACACCTGGTACATGCACGAGGAGATAGCCTACGCCTTGCGGCACAGCCGGGCGTGTCTGCTGTTCCTCTATGACACCTTGGTTCGACGAGATCTCGCCGCGTCCGTTCGTCTGATTCTTCCGGAACTGGGTGAGCCAGGGGATGGCCGGATCCGCGATGCGAGTTTCCCGGCACTGCGTTATGTCGTAGAGCTGTGCAGTCGCCGCCTCCCCGGCGCGCTACATTTTTCCGACTTGATCAGTGCGGGCCAGGCTACGAGTGTCGAGTGCCTAGCCGCAGCCGAAGAGCGTGTCACAGCGGACGACATGATGTTCCTCCTGTACACGTCGGGGTCGACCGCGAGGCCGAAGGCCGTACAGCTGCACCACGGGCCGGCCATCGAGAACGATTTCTATATCGGCGAAAGGCTCGGCCTAGAGGTAGGGGACCGTCTATGGTTGGCGTCTCCGCTGTTCTATGGGCTCGGGGCGGTCAATGCAATGCCAGCCGCGTGGACACACGCCGCGTGTTTGATATTGCAGGAATCATTTGACGCCGGGAAGGCTCTTGAAACCCTTGAACGGGAGAAAGCCACAGTCTACTTTGGTTTCGGCAACGTCACACGCGCACTCCTGCAGCATCCCGACAGGTCGGAGCGCGATCTCAGTTCCCTCACTAAGGGATTGACCGCCTTCACCGCAGAGGATAAGCGCTTGGCAATCTGTGAACTGGGTGTCAAGGATTGCTGCAGCGTTTACGGTCTCACCGAGGGATATGGTAATTGCACTGCGACCACCCTGGGCGATTCCTTGGACGTTCGCCTGCACACACAGGGGACTCCTTTGCCGGGGTGGGACGTGCGTATCGTCGACCCAAGGGATGAGAAGCCGCTGCCGCCCAACACGGTGGGTCATCTGCTTCTCAAAGGACGCATCACATCCGGTTACTTCGGGGACCTCGAGCAGACCCGCAAGGCGTTCACCGAAGACGGGTTTTTCAGAACCGGTGATCTTGCCATTCTGGACCAGTCCGGAAGGCTACGTTTTCAGAACAGAATCAAAGACATCATCAAGGCCAACGGCATCAACGTGTCGCCGACAGAAATCGAGGAGCTGATATGCCGGCACCCGCGTGTCCGCTCGGCCTACGTAGCCGGAGTGCCCCATCCGGTTCGCGGAGAGATCGTGGTCGCCTTCGTTGAACTTGCTCGGCCAGGGGTGAGCGAAGAAGAAATTCGCTCCTTCGTGGCGGACCGCGCGGCCTCCTTCAAGGTACCCACACACGTGATCTTCCGGACCGAGGGACAATTGCCTCACCTCGTCAACGGCAAGATTCCCCGCAGGCTCCTTCAGCGAGAAGCAAGTTCCCTGCTGTCGGTCGATCCGATCACCGGCGAACCCATCCCCTGATCCCACCATCCAACGAGAAAGAACAGCAATATCCGGGCCTGGAACCCGGTTCGGATCAGTGCTGCCTGATTCCGGCTAATTCTGAGCCGGGAAAACGCCCCTCAACACACGAGAGTACAAGACATGAACCGTTTGAGCCGCCGTTCATTCCTTACCTCCGCCGTCGTCTCCGCTGGTGCACTCGCCCTGACGTCCTGCGCGTCTGGAGCGAGTGGAAGCAGCGCGCAGGGCGATGCCCACATAGCACTCGTCGTTCCGCTCTCCGGGCTTTTTGCCCGGCAGGGAACCCTCTCCAGGGAGGGAGCCGAAATGGCTCGGGATGAAATCAACGCAAACGGTGGGATCAAGGCGCTCGGTGGCGCCAAGATCCGTCTCGACGTCAGCGACGCCGGGGAAACCGTCGAATCTGCCGTTTCGGCGGCCAACCACGCCTTCGCAGGCCGCAAGCTCAGCGGCGGAATCGGTTCATACCTGAGTTCCATGACGCTTGGCGTCACCGAGGTGTCCGAGCGGCACAGGCTGCCCTGGCTCACAGAGTCCTATGCCGACACGATCACTGACCGCGGATTCCACTACGTCTATCAGACGTCGTCCCTCAGCTCGCAGCAGGCTGCGATCGGCCTCGCCCGCTACAAGGCACTGGCTGCGTCGAAGGGCGTACACATCAAGCGAATAGCTCTTGTCGGCGACAACACCGCCTCGTCAAAGATCTTCTTCCAAGTCGTGCGGGAGAACCTCGCGGCCAAGCTGGGCATGAAGGTCGTTGCCTCGGAGATCTGGACGCCGCCCCTGAGTGACGCCTCATCCATCGCGCAGAGGCTCCGTTCGGCCAAGCCGGATCTCATCGTCTACAGCGCGACCAACTTCTCGGACTCCTCGCAGATACTCCGGGCGAGCAAGCAGTTCGGAGTCACGGCGCCCATCCTGGGCAACGGGGCATGGCTCACCGTCCCTGAGTATGCAAAGAACCTGGGGGCAGGAGAACTCGAAGGGATTTCGGCGATCGTCGCTGCTTTCCCGCTGAAGAATGGTACGGAACTCGACAAGCGCTTCCGCGCGCGTACGGGTGAGCCTTACATGACCCAGGACTCGCTGGCCGCCTACTACCACGTCTGGCTTTTCAAGGAAGCCATGGAGAAGGCGAAGTCGACCGACCCCCAGAAGATCAATGAGGCGCTCAAGTCGCTTGACCTCACGACTGGGCCGGCGGCGCGCAACATGGCAGGAGGCCGCGTCCGGTTCGACGACAAGGGCCGGCGCATGGACGCGTCTCCTGTCATCGTCCAGTGGCAAGGCGGTCGTCCTCGCAGCGTCTGGCCTGCCGCTGAAGCGGTCGCGAAGTTCAAGTCGCCGCGGAGGTAGGTAAGTGTTCACCTTCATTCAGCACTTGGCTACCGGACTCCAAACGGGGGGAGTCCTGGCTCTACTGAGCACCGGTCTGGCCGTCATTTTCGGTGTCATGCGGGTGGTCAACTTCGCCCAGGGCGATTACGTGATGCTGGGCATGTACGCGGTTTTCTTCGCCGTCGGCGGAACTTCGCTGCCCGCGCTCCTGGTCGCCGTGTGCATGCTGCCAGTGTTCGCAGGGCTGGGAGCACTGCTGCACTGGATCCTGGTAAGCCGTGTGACGGGTGGCAAAGGAGGCGGCGCGGACGGCCACGACGCTCAGCTTCTGCTGACACTTGGGCTGTCCCTCGTCCTGCAGAGCGGCGTTCTGATGGCCTTCGGCGCCAACCCGCGGTCACTTTCCGAGACGTCGAGCGGCCGGGCCTGGCATCTGGGAGGGATCGTCCTGGACCCCTCGCGCACCATCGGCTTCGTCATCGCGATGGCAGCAGCCGCAGCCCTGTTCCTGTTCCTCGCGCGAACCCCCCGCGGGCGCCAGCTGCGCGCTGCTGCTGACGACCCGGTGGCCGCCACGTACGTCGGAGTCGACGTGAAGGGTGCCCATCGACTCGCATTCGCCGTCGGAATTGGGCTCGCGGGGCTGGGCGGTGGCATCCTGGCCACCTTCTACCCGATTCACCCGTACATCTCGCTCGACTTCATCGTCCTTATTTTCTCGGCGGTCGTCCTCGGCGGGCTGGGCAGTATTCCGGGAGCAGTTATCGGCGGATTGGTAATCGGCATGGTCCAGTCTCTGAGTGAGCTCGTACTGCCGACACAGCTTCAAATCGTCGGAGTATTCATTGTTTTCCTGGCAGTCCTCTACCTGCGGCCGCAGGGTCTCCTTGGGAAGGTCGAAAGAAAATGACTCCAAGATTGCGGGCATGGCTGCCTATGCTGCTGATAGCAGCCGTCTCTCTCGCACTTGTCACCGTCTCGAGTGAACCGGACCAGCAAAATCTGCTGACACTGATCCTCATCTGGGCAACGGTCGGCTACAGCTGGAACATTCTGGGTGGTTACGGCGGACAAGTCTCCTTCGGCCACTCACTATTCGTCGGTATCGGTGCATACTCGACTGCCATTCTGGAATCTCGATTCGGCATGCCGCCGCTGATCGGTATGGCAGCCGGTGCAGCGATCGCTGCCGGAGCCGCAGTAGTCATCGGGTGGCCGACCTTCAGGCTCGCCGGTGTCTATTTCTCACTCGCCACGCTTGCCTACCCGCTCATGATGCGACCGGTCATGAACTACTTCGGGTTCCAGGAAGTGACCATCCCTTACCACAGCGACGGCGGATCCTGGTACCTGCAGTTCACCGACCCTCGCGGCCTGACCTACTGCGCCTTGGCCCTGATGCTGGTAGCCATCGCGATCAGCCTCGCGGTGGAGCGTTCGAAGTTCGGGACCGCCCTCTTCGCGCTGCGGGACGACGAGGTAGCGGCTCGGGCCGCCGGAATCAACGTACGCAGGCAGAAGCTGGCCGCGTACGCCTTGAGCGCCGCCGTCGCAGCAGTGGCGGGCTCGGTCTACACATCTGTTCTCCTCGTCGTCACACCGGACTCGGTCTTCGGCCTGGCGGTATCTGTGCAGGCATTGATCATTCCTCTGGTGGGCGGCAGGGCGACGATCTGGGGTCCGCTGATCGGCTCCGTCATCCTCGTGACACTGAGCGATCAGCTGACCTCTCAGTTCGGAGCCGATTTCCCTGGCCTGAGCGGTCTCTTGTACGGAGGGGCGCTGGTGGCGATGGTTCTGTTCGCGCCGGAAGGTATCTACTGGCGCCTGCACGACTTGCGGAGGCGTGCGCGGCACCGCAAGCACCCGGTCGTCGCCCGTGAGGACATAAGCGCGGACGCAGGCGTTCAGCGGGCGCGCAGTGCACGGACCGCACGTGAAAAGCGACGTAAGCCTGATGAGGGCGAAATCATCCTGGCCGTGGAAAATCTGCAGAAGTCATTCGACGGACTTGAGGTTCTTCGTGACGTGAGCTTCTCTGTCAGGACCGGTGAAATCCTCGGCATCATTGGACCCAACGGAGCGGGCAAGACGACGCTGTTCGACATTATGAACGGCTTTACCCGTCCAGACGGGGGCAAAATCGTTCTTGGAGATCAGGACGTCACCGGCTCGCCGCCGCATGTTCTGTGCCGCAAGGGAATCGGCCGGACTTTCCAAGTGGTGCGTGTCTTCCCAAGACGCAGTCTGCTGGCGAACGTGGCCGTCGATGCGCCAGGCCGACCTGCCGGAACGCTTACTTCCGCAGAGGCCATTGCAGCGGTCGGGCTTCAAGGGCGAGAGCATCTTGAGATCAGCGAGCTGGACGTGGGAGAGCTGCGCAGGATGGAGCTCGCCCGGGCGTTGGCCACGGGGCCCAAGGTGCTCCTGATCGACGAGATCTTCGCCGGTCTGAGTCACGACGAGGTCGAGGACCTGGTCGAGCTGCTGCGGGATGCCAGAGACATGGGCGTCACCATCGTCATCATCGAGCACACGATGAAGGCGATGCTCAAGCTCGCTGATCGGCTCGTGGTGCTCAACCAGGGACGAGTCGTGGCTGACGGAGAGCCTGGTGCAGTCGTCCGCGACCGGGACGTGGTCGCGGCATATCTGGGAAAGAGGTGGGCCAATGCTGCAAGTTGATGGGCTCACAGTCCACTACGGCGGCTTGCGGGCGTTGGACGGGGTCACTCTGACGGTTGAACGCGGGCAGTTCACTGTGCTGGTCGGCCCTAACGGGGCCGGCAAGTCCACCCTGTTCAAAGCGTTGGCCGGCATCGTGCGCCCGTCGGCGGGGGAGGTGCTCTTCGAGGGAGCCGACCTGCTTGCAGTTGCTCCGGCCGGACGGGCCCGACGGGGCATAGCGCACGTCCCGGAGGGACGGCGGGTTTTCAAGAGCCTCACGGTGGAGGACAACCTCCTCGTTGCGGCCATCGAAGGAAAGGACGCCCGGACGAGACTTAAGGATCTGTACGACTTCTTCCCCCTGCTTTACACGCACCGCGCACGACTGGCGGGTCAGCTGAGCGGCGGACAGCAGCAGATGGTCGCCATCGCCCGCGGCCTCATCTCTCACCCCAAGCTGCTCCTGCTCGACGAGCCGTCGATGGGACTCGCTCCCGCTATGGTCGACGAGATCTTCGAGGTCATAGCCCGCATCCATGCTTCGCTGGGAACCACCACCCTCCTCGTGGAGCAGCGGGCCGTTGAGGCCCTGGAGCTGGCTGACTCCGGCTACGTCCTGGAGAACGGCAGCATCGTCCTGAGCGGGCCGACCGAGGTACTGAGCAAGGACGATCGCGTCCGTCGCGCGTATCTTGGAGGGTGAGCACCCAGGTACTGGGAGCACTGCTCGTGACCGAGGCAGCCACGGACTTGAAGGGCTACGGAACATATGGGGCGCGTTGCACACTCATCAGGGCTGACCCAACGGTCACCGGGAGTGCGCCCTCTGGTGCGCCAAAACATCGCACAAGAGGTAGCGGAGTACATTCGGCAACTCATCTTCAAGGGCGAACTCAAGGCCGGCGAGAAGGTCCCGCAAGATGAGATCGCTGAACGACTTGGCGTCAGCCGGTTCCCCGTCCGTCAGGCCCTGGAGTATCTCGATGGAGAGGGCCTGGTCGTTACGGAGCATCACCGTGGGTCCTTTGTGTCGAAGATCGAGCGCCAGGACCTCGAAGATCACTACGAGATGTTCGGGTCTATCGCCGGAATTGCGGCTCGCAGGGCTGCTGAGTGCATCAATGAAGACACGCTTTCTACGCTCGTTGCAATGCAGCAGAAATTGCGAGAGAAGGAAGACCCGAGCGAGCTCCATGACATTGACTGGGAATTCCATCGCCTTATCAACAGGACTGGTGGCAGCAGGCGCCTCCGGCTCATGCTCCGATCCTTGGGAAACAATATCCCATGGAGTTTTTTCACCGTTGTCCCCGCAGCCTCCCCGACAGCGCTGGCTCATCATGACGCCATTTTGCAGTCGCTTCGGGATGGCAACGGCGACGGGGCGGAGAGCTGGGCGAGGCTCCATTTCCGCTACGAGGGTGCCTTCGTGATAGACATGCTGGACAAAACCGGCTTGTGGGGCGATCCGGACATGTAGGCTGACGCTCGACGGAGTCGCGGGTTGCGGTCGTGGACAAAATTGATCAAAAATCAATATTGCGATCGCGGCCCGTGCCGTGCCCCGTTCCTGTCAAACCAATCCGAGGAGATCGACAGTGGAAGCACTGATCATGACCGCCCCTGGTGGCGCCGAGAATACGAAGATCACGGAGGTCGATGTCCCTGCTCCCGGAGCGGGAGAGGTGTCGATCGATGTCGCTTGGGCCGGTCTCAACTTCATCGATGTCATGGCGCGCCGCGGCGACCCCGGCTATACGGCCGGTTGGCCGCACCGGCCTGGCCTTGAGGTCGCTGGGTTCGTACGGGAGGTCGGCCAGGACGTCACTGGGATCAACGTCGGAGACAGGGTCGCGGCTGTGTGCTCCGGCGGCGGGCTGGCCGGGACGGCCGTCGCTTCAGCCGCCGTCACGGTGCTCGTGCCGGACGAGATTCCACTGCAAACGGCCGCCGCGGTACCGCTCGGACTGGCTACTTCCCTGCTCCTACTCACTCACGCCGGCCGATTCACCGCAGGCACCAGCGTTCTCGTGCACTCGGCGGCTGGCGGCATAGGAAGCGCGATAGCCGGGCTAGTCCCCCTTCTGGGAGGCGGACAGCTGATCGGCACGGTGGGTAGTGCCGACAAGGCGCACGCCGCGGTGGAGGCCGGGTACGAAACGGTCCTCCTCAGGGACGACAACCTTGAAGGGGGAATCCTTGCTGCCACTGGTGGCCGCGGAGTGAACCTCATCCTGGATCCGCTGGGAACCACCTGCCTTGGGTTGGATCTGGAAGTCGCCGCCCCAGGCGGCCGCATCGTCCTGTTCGGCAATGCCACGGGCGGCGCCATGGCGGACCTGCCCCCGGTGGGCAGCCTGATTCGCGGCAATCTCGCCATCTCCGGTTTCAGCCACCGGGGTCTCACCGCAGACGCGCCGAAGGACGTCGCCAGGTCCATCCGTCAGATGCTGGAGTTCCTTGCGAGCGGTAGGTTCGGCTTCCCCGTCACAGAGCTCAAGTCCCTGCACGATGTGTCGGACGCCTACGACCTTCTTGCCACAGGGCGTGGAACGGGCAAATACGTCGCCGCAGTCAGCGGCGTCCGCTGACCTTCCGGGAACCGTTCGACTGCGCGGCCCGGTGTCCTGCCGTGCCCGCCGGACACGAGCGAATCTGTGCTGGCTGAGTCCGTCCGTCTCGTCACCAGCCTGGTGATCGCAACGTCTGTTTCTCAGCAGAACCGGATGGAGGAACCATCGGGTTAACCTCAATACCGGTACCTTAGCCTCAATACCAGTGACTTAAGGTCGTAAGCTGGTAGGGTGCGTGGCGGGGAGGTGCCGGGATGCCACGGCCGGGTCAGGTGAAGCCGGAGACGGACGAACGGTTGTCGGATCGCATCGCGGTCGGGCTGCTGACGCGGTCGTTCCCGCCGGAGCTGGTGGATCGGGTGGTGGCCGATAGCGGGAGGTCCGGGCAGCGCAACCGGCTGCTGCCGCCGCGCGTGGTGGTCTACTTCGTGCTGGCGATGTGCTTGTTCTCCGGCCAGGGCTACGAAGAGGTCGCCCGGCTGCTGACGCATGGGCTGACCTGGGCGAAACGCTGGTCGGGGTCGTGGCAGGTGCCGACCACAGCGGCGATCTCGAGAGCTCGCGCGAAACTCGGCCCGGAGCCGCTGAAGGCCCTGTTCGCCTCGGTGGCACGGCCGTTGGCTACGGAAGCGACCCGGGGTGCCTTCTACGGGCGGTGGCGGCTGATGGCCGTCGACGGCACCGTCTTCGACGTTCCGGACAGCCAGGAGAACGCGGCGCACTTCGGGCGCCCGAAGACCCATCGCACCCAGCGGTGTGCGTACCCGCAGGTGCGGGTGGTCGCGCTGGCCGAGTGCGGCACCCACGCCATCACCGCTGCGGCTGTCGGCCGGTTCACCACGTCTGAGCCCGTGCTGGCCCGCGAGCTGTTCGACCACCTGGGCGAGGGCGATCTGCTGCTGGCCGCCCGCGGCTTCACCGGCCTGGAGCTGTGGCGGGCGGCTTCGGCCGGCGGCGCGGACCTGCTGTGGCGCATCCGTTCCCACCAGGTGCTGCCGGTCCGCGAAGAGCTCCCCGACGGCTCGTACCTGTCAGACATCGTCACGGCCAGGGACCACCGCAAGCGTGCCGACCCGGAAGCGGTCCGGGTGATCGAGTACACCCTGGACGGTCCCGGGCGGCCCGGGCAGGACGCCCCTTACCGGCTGATCACCACGGTCCTCGATCCCGACGCCGCCCCGGCCACCGAGCTGGCCGCCCTCTACCACCAGCGGTGGGAGTTCGAGAACACGCTGGACGAGCTGAAGACCCATCAACGCGGACCCGCCCAGGTCCTGCGGTCCCGCTCACCCGAAGGCGTCGAACAGGAGGTCTGGGCACACCTGCTGGTCCACCACGCCATCCGCACCCTGATGCACGACGCCGCCGCACAGGCCGGCCTCGACCCCGACCGGCTCTCCTTCACCCGCAGCATCCGCCTCGCACGCCGCCAGGTCACCGCGCAGGCGGCCTTTTCCCCCTGACCACCTGACCGCGGCCCTCGCCGACGGACTCCGCGAGATCACCGCGCGCCTGTTACCCACCCGCCGCAGACGCTCCAACCCACGCGTCGTCAAACGCAAGATGTCCAACTTCGGCGTCAAACGCGACGAGCACTACACCTGGCCCCAGCCCGCCCGGGACCCAGCAGACGCCGTGGCCATCGCCCCGCACTGGCGCACCGCCCCGATCACCCCGTCAACAAAGACACCCGCGAAGCCAGGCCACTAAGTCACTGGTATTGACCTTAGCCTCGATCTTTCTTGACGGTCCGCCGACGGAGTCGGTGGTGAACCGTTCCGGGTTCGGTAGAGATCTCAGATGTTGGGTGTGACCTGGGGTTTCGTGGTTGCGAGGTAGTGGTTGTTCTCGTATTCGACGGGT
>NZ_JBIRUY010000071.1:0-17496 GCF_044335305.1 Streptomyces sp. NPDC020490
GTCGACAACCCATCTACCAGGAGCTTCACCTCTTCCGGAACATCACCCCCACGCCAACTGGTCAGCCGCTCAGCCAAGTTGGAAACGGCTCCTTGACGTTGTAGCTGTCCTGCTGGGCGGTCTTCGCCGCGGACTGACACACTTTCCGGCATTCAGCCATGCCTGCACCATCCCGGTTGCTTCCGCTTGGCGTTCAAGCCGACGCTGCGCGATGACCAGCAGCCGCGGATGATCGGCGGAGGCCTAGGACCGGGTCTTCTTCTGCGCTCCGTCGGCTTGGAGCATCATGACGTACACGGAACTGGCTGACCTCCGCCCCCAAAGGCCTTCGGCCCCCGCCCTGTCGGGCGGGGGCCGAAGGCCTTCTCACGTCACTGTCAGTGGTCGTGTGTCATGGCCGCCGTCAGTCCAGCCGCTCAGGACGAACTCTGTCGACCAGACGCACCAATGCTTCCTCCGGGCTCCCGCCGTGGAGGGCGAGAAACGCATCGTAGGCGCCGTACGTCCGGCCCCCCTCGGCGACGAGGAGCACGAGAGGACCGGAGGCCGCCGTGCCCACGGGCGTCAGCTTCTCTCCCGTTCGCTGCTCGTATCCCCTCAGCTTTTCGCCGTTGACGATGCGACTGGCGCGCTCGGCGTTCAGTTCGCAACTGTGCGTCCCTGGATCGAGCGGGTGGCGGGGGTAATCGAAGCCCGTTCCGTTGAATTCCTCGACGAAACGCAGCGCCGTCGGCGAGCAGTGGATTCCCAGTTCATCCCAGACATCCCTGATGTGCTGGACGTCCGCTTCGGAGGCCATCCACCGGACGTCCTCCGCCAGGATGTCCGGCAGCCTTTCCGGCGGTCCTGCCTCGCAAGGGCTATCCGGCCGATCCGTCACGCGTGCCGCCCCCTCCCAGAATTCTTCTGCACCAGCCGCACGACGGGAACGGCGCTCCGTCCGCCGCAGCCATGCAGCCTCGGCACCACCGCCATGTTGAACGCCGCCATCGACTCCTCCTCCGTCACCGCTGGGCGAGTCCCCGTCGGGACACGTCCTCATGGCATTGCGGTGTGCCGTCCACGATCGAGATCCCCCTGGCACGGCGATCGCCGGGGAGCTCGTCACACGCTCTCCCCGGCGATCGCCGCTGTCCGGAAGGTCAGGAGGAGAGACCTCGCCGCTCCTCGGCCCTGCGCAGGCGTTCCGCGAGAGGTATCTGTCCCGGAGGCCTCAGGATGAACTTGTTCTTCATCTCGTCGAAGGCGTCAAGGTAGCAGGACACCCGGTCACCCACCTGGTAGTTGTCGTCGTAGATGTAGAGGACATCGATGAGGCCGTCCCGTGACAGGCCCAGGTCCATGATGACTCCCCAGGGGAAAACCGCTGTGGCCTCTCCCTCGACAACGCTCCCCACGAGGCGCATCTCGGCCTCGGGTACCTCATGGTCGGTCATAGCTCGTCCATCGCTCTCAGCGGATACGAGTTTGAGTACTGGGTACTGCTCCTGCTGACCGGCGCCGGCACCCTCACCCTGATCGGCGCGAACGATCTGCTGATGCTGTTCGCCGCCTACCTGCTCGCCAGTATCCCCGCCTACGCGCTCGCCGCCTTCGCCAAGGACGCCCCGGGCACGGAGGCAGCCCTCAAGTACTACCTGATGGGCGCCCTGCTCGGCACCACCATGCTGGCCGGCACCGCCCTCCTCCACGCGGCCGGCCACGCCACCATCTACCGCGAACTGCGCACGGCCCTGCCCCATGCCGCCTACGGCCTCGTCGCCGTCGGACTCGTCGGCGTGCTCGCCGGCCTGCTGTTCAAGGCCGGGGCCGTCCCGGCGCACTTCTGGGTCCCCGACGTCACCGACGGCGCTCGCACCCCCGTCGCCGCCTACGTCACCACCCTGCCCAAGATCGGCGGCCTGGTCGCCGGCTACCGCCTGCTGCACCAGGCCCTGTCCGGCAGCGACGTCAACTGGCCCCTGCTGCAGCCAGGTCGGCTACCTCCTGATGGCCCTGGCCGTCGCCACTCGCACCGACCTGGCCCAGAAGAGCCTGCTCTTCTATCTCACCGCCTACGCCGCCACCAACCTCGGCGCCTTCGCCGTCGTCACCGAACTCCCCCACGCCCGCACCCTGGACGACTACCGCGGCCTCGCCCGCCGCCATCCCGGCCTTGCCGCCGTCCTCGTCGTCTGCCTCCTCGGACTGGTCGGCACCCCGCCCACCGGCGTCTTCCTCGGCAAACTCGAGATCTTCAGCGCCACCATCGACGGCGGCTTCACCTGGCTCGCCGCCCTCGCCGTCGCCAACACCGTCGCCTCCCTCTTCTACTACCTGCGCTGGCTCGCCCCCCTCTTCGCCACGAGCGGAGCCGCACCCGCCGAGGTCCAGACCGTCCTCGGCCGGTGGGCCGCCGGTGCCGCCTACACCTCCGCTGCGGTCTCCCTGGCCCTCGGCATCGCCGGCGGGACGCTTCTTCCCCTCACCGCAGGTCCCCTCCTGCGCTGACACGCACCCGCCGGCACCCTCCCACTCGGCACCTCTGACCCACGTCGGCACGGGAGATCGGGGCACGGCCGGACCTGGCGGGGCTCCTGTGGGTCAGTGAGTACAGCGCGGGAACACGATGCCGGCTGTACCCTCTGCTACTTCGTGCCCCGTCCGAAGGCGTCCGGCCACCGAGCAGCCACCGGATCGGGTACTCCCGAAGCAGCGGATCCCCGGTCGTTGAGTTGTCCGACTCGGACAGAGCCCCCAATCCACCGGACATCCAGGCCACCGTCGCCTGCCCCTCCGGCCGGAAGGTGTCCCGCCCATCACACTCACCCGACGCGACCTGTCGGGTCCGAACACATACGTACCCAGCTCACGCCCGCCGCGTCACAGCGCCCGCTCGTGCGGACGGTTCCCGCTGTGGTGTGCGCGCACGCCACGGAAGTCCACCCGTGAGACGGCTCCGTCCGCCGTATCATGACGGCACACGGGAAGGAGCACCGTCCATGAGTGTCGACGCGATCACGCACACCGAGTTCCCCGCAGGATACGTGGTGTTCTTCGGCGCCGACGGAAAGATCATCATGACCCCGCAGAGCGAAGAGCACTCCAGCACGATCAAGTCGATGCAGTACGACACGATCCTGTCGCTCGGGCGGCACGCGAAGACACCTTCGGACGTCTACATCAACTTCCCGGCCGACGAGAACTCGGCCCCCGACCTGGCCATCCTGCGCGAGGACGCGCGCAAGGAAGGTAAGCGCTACAGCTTCGACGACGTCCTGCTGATCTCCGAGGTCGTCTCGACCTCATCCGCGCGCAAGGACTACGACGAGTGCACCGCCAAGTACGGGCGTCATGGCATCCCGATCTACCTGATCGTGGACCCGTACGCCCAGGAAGTCGTCCTGCACACCGGGCCCACCGCGAGCGGCTACAGCACGGCTCTCAAGCGCGCGTACGGCACGGGCAAACTCCCCGTCCCCCTTGCCGACGGCCGCACCTTCACCCTGGACCTCGACGAGCTTCCCCGTCCGGAGCCGGAAACCGGCGCTCACTGAGAAGACCCCGGCAGGGCCAGGTCTGACAGGAGCGCGGGCAGGAGGCGTTCCTCCATGACCGTCTTGCCCGCCTCCTCCATCGCGAGGGCCAGTCCGGGGTCCCACGGGCTGGCCGCGGGCGGTCCCGTGAGCAGCGTGGACTTGCCCTCGCCGAGTGCCGCCGTGAAGTCGGCGGCGGTCATCCGCCAGGGGGCGGCGCCGTGACGGGCCACGGCGTCCGCGGTGATGCGCAGGCCGGCCCAGTCGAAGTCGGCGCGCCAGCGCAGCCTAGCTCCCGCGCGCACGGCGTCACCGAGCAGCTTGTGGCAGGCGGCGGACGGGACGCCCTCGGTGCAGACCAGGGCGGCGGCGGTGTCCTGGAGTTCGCCGGCGGCGGCGCGCAGGACGGCCGGGTTCTCGCAGACGAAGAGGGTGCGGGCGGCGGGGACGACAGGGTCGGTGGCGAGCTGGTGGAGGGTGAGCCGGAAGGGGATGCCGAAGTTGGCGGCGTCACGCAGCCAGTCGCAGACGACGGTGTCGCCCCTGGCGCCGATGTTGAGGACGAGGACCTGGCTGGCGAGGTCGTCCGCGATGGCGCCGGCGCTCTCCCACAGGGCGCGCCGCCCGGCCCGGTCACGCGGTACATCCGAGCCGCCGCCGGTGCGCTGGGCGAGGGCCCACAGGACGAGCTGTTCCAGCGGGGCGCCGGGCACGAGGGCCTTGGTGTCGCCGGTGGCCCACTCGGCGAGGACCGGGAGCGGCAGGACGGCGGGGACCCGGTTCGGGAAGCCCGCGGAGCGGTCCCCGTCACCGGTCAGCCTTTCCAGGACACTTACCGCCGCGTCGAGGAGCGGCGCGTCTCCCCGGCGTACGAGGCGGGTGAGGGTGCCGTCGGCGGCGATCCGGTCCAGCCAGGCGGCGAACCAGCCCTGCCCGGCGAGCCGGCTGGAGTGGGCCGACTTCAGGGCGTCGTCGCGGCGCGCTTCCTCTTCGGCCCGTTCGGCGGGCCGGTCCCGCAGCGGCCCGTGGAGACGGCCGAGCGTCTGGAGGAGACCGGTGCCGTAACGTTCGTACAGGTATCCGTCCAGATCACTCAGGGGTACGGCGAGACGCTTGGCGGTCTCGGGCCGGTAGCGGCCGGTGACGCCGATGACGGTGCGGCGCTCGGCCTCGCTGGGGCTCGTGAGCCCGATGTCGCCGTCGAGCGCGCCGCCGGTGCGCTCCAGCCTGCGACGGGCGGCGGCGAGCAGCCGGGTCCATCCCTCGCCCCGCAACTCGTCGTACCCGTGGCCTTCGGGCTGCTCAGTCGACAAGCGCGGCCTCCTCGGGCGTCGGCGTCGGGACGCGCCGGGTACCTGGCGAGCCGAGGGCGGCGATGAGGTCGCCGGTGTCGTCGGCGAGGAGCCGGTCGCCGTCCCAGACGAGCAGCAGCGCGGAGACGGTGTGGTCGACGGCCGTGTGCGCGAGGTCGTAGTGGGCGGCGGCGGACACCGAGGCGTGGGCGGCCCACAGGTCGTAGCCGGTCATGAACAGGTCGAGGTCGAACTGGGCGGCCAGCGACATGAGTTCGCCGCGCCCGGTGTCGTCCACGCCGGCGAAGGCCTCGTCGAGGGCGAGCAGGCGCGGGGCGTGCGGGTGGGCGGAGTTGAGCATGGCGTGTGCGGCGGCGAACAGCGGCAGGTGCAGCGACACGGACTGCTCACCGCCCGACAGCCGGCTGTGCCGGGCGCGGGTGAGCCTCTCCTCGCTCTTGTCGGGGCGTACGAGCTGGAAGGCGAAGAGCCGCCAGCGCCGGTAGTCGAGGACGTCGGCGAGCAGTTCGCGGTAGGGCTGGTCGCGGTGGCGGGCGCGGGCGGTCTTGATCTGCGCGGCGAAGTGCGTGCGCACCCGGGCGAGTCCGTCGGGGCCGAGGCGGGCGGCATCGGCGTCGAGGAGGGCGCAGACGGCACGCTGTTCGTCGTCGAGGTGGTCGGCGAGCAGCCAGCTCACGCCGACCGTCGTCCCCGAGGACATCTGCCGCTTGCGCATGTCGGTGTTCATCCGCCGGATCAGGTCGCGGGCGTCGACGGTGCGGTCGTGGATCTGCTGGGCGAGCCGGGTGAGCAGGGCGTCCTCCAGGATGCGCTGCTCGGACTCGGAGAGCAGTTCGGCCTGGTCACGGCGGTGGGCGGAGATCTTCTGGGCGAATGCGGCGACGGGCAGCGGGCCCTCTTCGTCGGCCACGCGGACGAGGATGACGCCGTCGGAGCCGTCCCATTCGGGCCGGTAGTCCTGCCCCGCGGCGGCGAGTTGCGCCTGGAGGTCGTCCAGGGCCTTGGTCAGGCGGGTGACGGACTGCTTGAGGCTGGTCTCGGTGGGGGTGAGGTCACGGGTCGCGGCCAGGATCGCCTCGTGTACGGCGACCACGGCCGACGGGAGTGCCTCGCCGGTCCAGTCGGCCTCCTGGGCGGGCCAGGCCAGACCCGGCGGGCAGCGCAGGATGTCGAGGAGTTCCCGGGCGGCGTACGGGCGCAGGGAGCGGGCTGTGTCCTTCTCCTCCGCCGCGGCGACCGCCCCGGCCTCGGCGGCAGCCATACGGCGAGCCTCGGCCGCGGCGGTGCCCGCGATCGCGGCGTGCTGGGCGGTGCGGGCCGCCTCGGCCTCGCGCACCAGGGCGTCGATGCCGTCCTCGGTCTCCTGCACCTGGCGCATCACCTCCTGTGCCTCGGCGCCGACGGCATCCTGGAGGGCCTCGAGTCCCGCGGCCTCCTCCGCGTGCCGGCGGCGCGCCGCGCGCTCGGTGTCCGCCGCCGCCGCCTCGTCCTCGGCGGCGGCGGTGAGCCGGTCGGCGGCTGCCTGTGAGGCATCGGTCTGGCGGGCGTGCTCGCGGCGGCGGGCGGCCAGTTCACGGACCGCCGTCTCGAAGGCGCGGGTGGCGGTCTCGACGGCGTCGACGCGCTCGGTCTCGATGGTGTGCTCGGCCGCTGTGCGGCGCAGGGCACGCTCGGCGACCGAGCAGGCGGCCACGCTCTCGTCGTACGAGCCCTGTGCCGCGTCGGCGGCGTCACGGGTGGCGCGCAGCCGCGCCGCGGCCCGGTCGAGCTCGCGCAGCGCCGCGGTGATGCCGGTGGTGCGGGGCAGGGCGGCGCGGGCGGCGGCGTACCCGTCGAGGGCGGCTTCCGTACGGGCCTGGGCGTGCGCCAACTCGTCCTGCTGAGCCAGGAGTTCGGCCAGAAGCGTCTCGCACGCGGCGATCCGGGCGGCGCGCCGACGGGCGCGGGCGGTGGCGCCGACGTACTCGGCGAGCTCCTTGGTGTGGGCGCCGACCAGGACACCGGCCGCGTACCGGCCGTCGGGGCCGATCTGCGGTATCCCGGCGCCGGGGTCGCCGGTGACGGCGACGGAGCGCAGGACGGCGGTGATGCGGGCGGCCGGGATCGCAGCGTCGCCCTCGGGGACCTCGGGTCGCAGGAGATCGGCGAGGCTCGGGCCGTTCACCGGGGCCCCGGCCCGGAGGTATCCCTCGCTGTGCCCGGCCGCCACGGGGGTGTCCTCGGCGGTGACAAGTGCGTCGAGGAAGCCCGACGCTTCCAACGCCGCTTCCAAATAGGCTCGTTGACGATCCGTCAGCTCGTCATCGAAGTCGACGAGCCGCCACAGCGGAACCCCGTCCCCCGGTGACCGGTCTGCGGTGCGGCCACGGGCCGGCGGCGGGGCGTCGTCGTGCTCGGCGGCGATCCGGTCGCGTTCGGCTCCGGTCTCGGCGCGGCGGCGCTCGACATCCGTGTGCCGGGCGCGCAGGGCGGCGAGGGTGTCGCGCAGGTCCTGTACGGCGGGGGCGGTGGACTCGGTGAAGGCGTCGGCGAGCGTGACCGCGTCGGCCTCGCCGGTGAGTTCGAGGGCTTCGGCGAGCCGGCGGGCATCCTCCTCGGCCAGCAGCGTGCCGTGTGCTTCCGTCCACCGGCCGAGCGCTGTGCGGGCCTCTTCACGGACGGATTCGAGGGCCGCCTCGGCAACCGTCTCTGCGGTTTCGGCCGCGGCGACGGCCTCCTGCGCGCGGTCGAGGGAGACCCGGGCGAGGTCGCGGGTCTGCTCGGCCCCGCGTGCCGCCTGCTGGGCGGCGCGCACGGCCCGGACGCCCTCGTGGCGGGCGGCGGCGAGCGCGGCGGAGCGTTCGGCGAGCCGGGCGGGCTCGGCGTCGGCCGGGGTCCAGGGCAGGCCGGCGGTGTGGGCGTGGTCGGCGACGGTGGCGGCATCGCCGGAGACGGCGGCGTCGAGTTCGGCGGCGATCCGGGCGGCGTGTTCGGCCTCGGCGCGGGCGCGGCCGGTGGCTGTCGTACGGCGCTCACGCTCGGCGGTGGCCTGCCGGGCGGTCTGCTCGCAGGTACGCACCAGCCGCTCCAGGTCGGCCAGTTGCTCGACTGCCTGGTAAGCGGCGGAGGAGCGGAGCTGGTCCAGGCGGGCACGCTGGGCGGCGAGCGAGGCGTCGGCCGACTCGGCGCGCGTCTCCGCGGCGGCCTGCGCCTCGCGGGCCGCCGTCAGGTCCGCTGCGGCGGTGCGCAGGGCGGCGGCGCGCTCGGCGGTCTCGGCGCGGCGGGCGGTGAGCCGGTCCGCGGCGGCGCGGGCGTGGACCCGCAGATAGGTGGAGTAGCTCGCGAGGAAGGCGCGGGTGGCGTCGTCGGCGGCGGCCAGGCCCTCCAGGGTGCGCTGCACGGACTCCATGTCGTCGAAGGAGCGGGCCGCCTCGGCGATCAGTTCGTCGTCGAGCGGGCGCAGACCCGCGGTGAGGGTGTCGGAGAGCTTGGCCGGGTCGAGGTTCTTGGCGAGCTGCGGGCGGCGCAACGTGAGGATCAGGGTGAGCAGTTGCTCGTACCGCTCCGGGCCGAGGCCGAACAGGCGCTGGTCGACGGCGGCGCGGTAGTCGGCCGTGGAGGCGATCAGCTCGCGTCCGAGTTCGGCGGCGAGCTGCTTCCTCGTCATCGGCCGGTCGTCGTGGGTGAGGAGGGAGAAGTCCTCGCCGACGCGGCCTTCGGCGACGAAGTGCCAGCGAGCGGGTGTGTCGCGGTGCCGCTGGGCGTGCAGCCCGATGCCGCAGGTGACGGTCTCGCCCGTCTCCCGGTGGGTGAACTCGATCCAGACGTAGCCGAGCGCGCTGTCCTGCCCACGGAAGAGCAGGTTCGACTTCATGGTGCGGTCCTCGGCAGCGAACGGGTTGAGCCGCTTGGGGTCGATACGGCCGTCGAGGACGAACGGGAAGAGGACTTCGAGGGCCTTGGTCTTGCCCGATCCGTTGGGGCCGCGCAGCACCAGCCAGCCGCCCGCGAAGGAGAACTCCTCGTCCCGGTAGTCCCACAGGTTGATGATCCCGGCGCGGGTGGGGACGTAGCGGGCTGAGGGGGTGGGGGCCTGGGTGGGAGCGGAGGTGGTCACGGGGTCGGGTCCTTGGCGGTCTCGTTGACTGTGTCGGCGGCGGGGTCGTCGGCGAACAGGGCGGTCTGGGCGGGCGGTTGTGCTGCCGTACGGGTCTTCACACGGGCCGTGACCCCCCGGTACCGGGCCAGCAGAGGCAGCGCGAGGGCCCCGCCGTCGACCCGGGTGATCAGCGACATCGCGGCCAGCAGGTCGAGCGCCTGGCCGAGCAGCCGGTCCGGGTCGCCGCGCAGGTCGGCGGCGAAACCCGCGCCGTACTCGGCGGTGATCTCCTTGAGCCTGCCCCGGAGCCAGGAGTCGGTGACGAAGGGGTACCGGGTCTCCCCCGGCGCCTCCCCCTCGTCACCGGACGCCTCGTACGCCGACTCCTCGTCCGGCTCGGCGAGTCCGGCGACCAGCCCTCGCGACGGGAGGGCCGCGTCGATGCGCCGGGCACGGGCCGCGAGACGTTCGGCGGCGGTGGGCGCGGGCAGCAGTTCGAGGGCGTGCCGTCCGGAGCGTTGGACGGCGGCGCTGATCCGGGCGGCGAGGAGCAGCGCGGCCTGCGCGACGGTTCCGCCGCCGGGGAAGCGGAGGTCGGAGAGTCTGCCGGAGGTGTCGATGAGCGCCACCCCCTCGGCCCGCCGCTCCACCGTCAGCCCGGTCAGCCGCTCCAGGTCCTCGGCGAGGGCGGGGGCCCGCAGCTGACCCAGGAGTTCGCTGTCGGCGTCGGCGTAGTAGGCGACCGGGTTCTCCAGCACCAGCCGACGGGCGCGGCGGGCCTGGTCACGGCGCTGGGCGGCACGACCCGCGGACATGCCCAGCACGCCGGAGGAGTCCAGCAGCGCGGTGACCGAGGTCAGGTGCTGGAGCACGCGGGTCGGGTGGTGGACGGCGAGGAGGATCTCGCGGTCGATGTCGTAGAGGGCCTCGGCACGCTCGGGATCGCCGGCCCACGCGGTGGCGGAGCCGTCGGCGAGGGTGAGCGCCCCGCGTTCGGTGAGCCAGGTGACGGCGTCGACGAAGGCGTCCCGGTCGGGCTTGCGGGCGGTGTCGAGCCCGAGCCCGTCGATGCGTACGGCGTCGGCGGCGACCGCGTCGGCCAGCTCACCCAGCGCCACCTGCGCACCGTGGCGGCCGAGGGCCGCGAGAGTGAGGACGAGGTAGGCGTAGCGGCGGCGGTCGAAAGCGCGTCCCGCGCGGGTGAGGGCCGGGCGAGTGGCGTCCAGGCCATCCTGGGCGCGCTGGAGGCGGGCGGTGTCGGCGGTGGTCACGAGCCGGTAGCCGAGCACCTCCATCAGGTCGGTGCGCAGCTGATCGGCCCAGCGGCGCACGGTCGCCAGCGCCGCCCTGTCCGGGTATCCGGACGTGATCAGCGGGTGCCGCAGGACGAGCCGTACCGCCTTCTGGTAGTCGGCGAGTTCGAGCAGCGAGACGCCTTCGGCGACACGGCTCATACGGTGACCTCCAGGCGCAGCCCGTCAAGATGGAGACGGCCGCGCACGGTGTCGACGGTGGTGGAGCCCTCGGCGGGGGTGAGGGTGAGCCGTACCCCGTGGGCGGAGCCGGAGGCGGCGGTGACCCGGCGGCTGGCGGGGACGCGGGCGGCGAGCGCCACGTCGAGGAGGGCGAGCAGGGCGCGCGTCTCGGGCTCGTCGAGGGTCCGGCCGTACACGCCGTCCGAGGCGAGGGAGTTCGCGGCGCCCCGCCGCTCGGCCTGCTCCTTGAGCTGCTCGGCGCGGAGCAACGCCCGCCGGTCGTCGTCGCGTTCGATGCGGCCGGGGCCGTGCAGGGCGGGGGTGCGGCCGGACTGGACGAGGGTGCGGGCGAGTTCGACCGGCTCGGCATCCCACCAGGAGGTACGACCCGGGATCTGCTCGGGGTCGGCGTAGGGCACGGCGATGTGGCGGGGCGCGCCGAGTCCGAAGACGGCCTGGAACAGGACGTGCGCGTCCTCGTCGCTCTCGCAGGAGGTGAACCACTGTGCGAGGTGGCGCAGTTGGCTCTCCCGGCTCACCCCGCCCCGACGGGCCTCGGTGACGCGGCGCAGCAGGGCGAGGACGGAGCGGATCGCGGTGACGGTGGCGTCCTGCAGCCGCTCGGTCTCGCTGTGCTCGCGCTCCGCGAACCAGTGGACGATGCCGTCCCACCGGTGCCGCCAGTCCGCGAGGCGCTCGGCGGGACTACGGAAGAGCCGATCGTCGGCCTCGGCCGCGAACTCGATCATTCGGTCCACGCCGGTGGCCGCGGCCTTCTCGACCGCCTCGGCGAGCAGTGGGGCGTAGCGCGCGAGCTCGGCGGTGAACTCCCGCATGTGCGCGAGGAGCGTGTCCTTGTGGGCGAGGAACACCTCGGGCCGCGTGTCGTTGGTGCGCGCCAGGTCGCCCAGCATGAGGTAGAAGCGGGCGGCGCGCTGCGCCATCTCGTTCAGCACGGAGTCGAGACGGCCGAGCTTGCGGTACACCTCCTCGCCGTCGCCCGCGGTGTTGGCGTCGGCCAGCGCGCGCAGGTCACCGAGGATGTCGGGGAAGACGAGGCGGGAGAGCTGGGCGTCCTCCAGGCTCGCCCCGAGCACGTCCTCCACGGCCCGGTAGGCCCGGTATCCGGCCTGGGTGAACTGGTACACGTAGTGCCGGTTGCGGTACTCGGCGAGGTTCGCGGCGCGCGTCCCGTCGTACGACCGGTCCAGCACATGCCACTCCGCGAGCGCGTCGAGCAACGGCTGCACACCGGCCGACCCACCGACGGCGCCCGCGGCCGGGTGGTCGACGGCGAGCCGCTCCAGCAGGCCCACCGCGTCCGAGGCGTGCAGCAGCACCTGGTAGTTGGCGCGTCCGCGGTCGAAGGCCCGCAGCAGCCACAGGTACTCGTGGCGCTTCTCGGCGGCGGCGAAGTGGAACAGCCGCAGCCGGTCGTCGAGGGAGAAAGCGTCGATACCGAACGCGGCATCGTCGACGGGGTCCGCGGCCTGAGGCTCCGGGGAGTCCGAGCCCGACGCGGGGGTCAGGCCGAGGTCCAGGGCATCGGGCTCGTCGCTCATGGGTCTGACGGCTTCCTGGCTGCGGCTGGGCACGTGTTCGCTCGCCCCGGCCGTGCGGGCGGGGCTCCGGACCAGTCTGCCGCACTCCTACCGGTGCGGGTAACCCGCTCTTCGCTTCATACCACCTGTGGTATTTTGCGCCCCCTCGCGCCCCGTGGAAGCGCACTGGCCCCGGTCTTCGGAGCATGGACACCGACCGGGGTATTCATTGAAGCCGTTTCATCTTGAAGTTGCTGGTCGCGGGGCTGGTGTGGGTTGGGTGGGGGCTGCTCGTGCTGGTCGTGGGTGTGATCGTTAGCAGGTGATCGTCTGCCCGTGGGGCCGATTTGCCGGAACCACGCACCGCGGTCGTCTTCGGCGCCTACTGTCCGCAGGACTTGGGCAGTTCGCGGGTGGGAGGGATCTGCTGGTGGCCGAGGTGCTGACGTGGGTGATGCAGCGGCGCATCGTGCTGGCCGATCGCGCCGAGCAATTGCGCAAGGAGCTGGCGGAAATCGACGCGGAGGTGGCCCGGCTGGAGGCGGCCGAGGTGGTGATCGGCCAGTTCATCGAGGCCGAACGCGCGGGTGAGGCGGACGACCCGCACCTGGACGCGGAGCTGGAGCGCGTCACCGCGGCGCCCGGGTCGGGCGGGATGCTGCTGGTCCCGCGCTGCGAGGACGGCATGGACGTGGACGCACTGCCGGAGGATTACCAGGCGATCGTTGAGGTGGTGGCCGGTGCGACGGAGCCGGTCAAGGCCGGTGAGGTCAGTGTCGCTCTGGGCAAGGGGACGCTGCCCGGACAGGCCGAGGCGGTGCGGGCGAAGCTGAAGCGGCTGTCCGGGCGGGGCTGGCTACACCGCACCCCGGCGGGCCGTTACTCGCTCCGGTAGCACTGGCCGGATCATGGCGTAACCAGCGTGCCCCCAACGGAAGTTGAGGCGTCCGTGCGAACAGATACCCGCCCCGCCGAGGGCCCGGACCCGCTTGTCCACCAGTGCCGCCTGCCGCTGTCGAGTGCCACCCTGGACCTGGTCGCCGGACTCGTCCGCGGCTGTCTGAAAAAGATCCGTTCCCGCTGGCGCAAGCTACCGCCCGGCCGTATCGCCCTTCTCGTCCTCGCCGTGCTCCGCCATGACCAGCGCCTGGCGGACATCGCCGGCGCCAACGCCGTCTCCGCCTCCACCGTGCGCCGCCGACTGCTGGAGGTCATCGGACTGCTCGCCGCGCGTGCCCCGCGCCTGGACCGCGCCCTGAAGAAAATCGCCCGGAAGGGTGGCGTCGTCGTGCTCCTCGACGGCACCCCGGTCCGCACCCGCAGACGCACCGGGGACGAGAACCGGCCGAACTACAGCCAAGGCCCACGGCCTGCTGTTCCTCGCTCTCACCGACGAGGCGGGCAACCTGGTCTGGATCTCGGCCGCGAAGCCGGGCCGCTCCAGCGAGATCACCACAGCCCGCCACAACAAGATCACCGCCCACCTGCGGGAGGCCGGCCTCGGCGCCCTGGCGGACCTCGGCTTCGTCGGCCTGGACGACGACCCCGACGACCCCGTGATCGTCACCGGCCGCAAGGCAACCCGCGGCCATCCGCTCACCGCCGCCCAGAAGGAAGCGAACCGCCTGGTCAGCCGCGAGCGCGCCGCCAACGAGCACGGCTTCGCCGACCTGACCTGAAGAACTGGCGGATTCTGACCAAGGTCCGCATGAACACCCGATACGCCACCACGCTGCTGCGGGCCCTGCTCGTGCTGACAAACGCCGAGGTCCAGCGCTGACAGACGATCACCTACACACGATCACGCCACCGATCGGCACGAGCACCCCATCCCCACCTCACACCAGCCCCATGACCTGCAACTTAAGGTTGAAAACCTCTCAATGCCAGGACGGCACCGCCCGATTGCGGCGTTGTTGTCCCGCTCGCCTTCGGCACGGGCTCGGAGGATGGTTCACCCTGGCCGGACAGCGAGGTTCCTAGATCTCCGGCAATGTTCTCCAGCGACTTGGCTTCTACGATCCACTCCAGTCCTCCGACCTCGCTTTCCTACCTCCTCCTGGGCGGCAGCGCACCCAGGAGGAGGTAGGTCACGCCGACGCGCACATCCGGGACAGCGGACGCAATGGCGACACAGGCGGGGATCATCGAGGTCGTGTCGCGTGACATGACCCTGGCCTCGAAGTAGGAGGAGTGGAAAGTGTCCAGTTGACGCCTCAGCTTTCGTGGGCGCTGAATGTGGGCCACCACCTCGATGTACGTGGGCTCGAACGCGGTGGTTGCGTCATCGGGCTCGGGAGCCCCGGCGGATTCGGCGCGCCGGGTACTGGACTGTGGCGGCGAGAAGGGGACGCGGCGCTTGGGCACCAGGTCCGGGCCGGCGATGCCATCGACGGTCATGCGGAACTGGGAGAGGTCACACCATCGGATCGTGTGCTGTGCGTCCTCGATACCAACCCTGACGTGCCGGGAGAGGTCACGGCCCTCGCAGGCGACAAGCAGCGTGTGACCGCGGCGTTCGGTCATGTTCCGGGCCAGCATGGTGTCGGGACCGAACACCCACTCCACGTGGGTGCGGCTGATGGCCGCGCCCTTGCCTGGAAGGCGGTACGTGAGCCCGAGGAGGCCGGGCGCCCCATGGAACTCGGCTTCGGCCTGCAGGCCCTGGCGACGGAGCCACCCGTCGAAGGCACGCTTGATCAAGCGGTGGTCGGCGCTGCCGGCACCGTTTCGAGTGCGATGGCAGCGCACCGGCGGGTGGTGAGCAAAGAGCCTTCGCCAACTTGAAGTTGCTGGTCAAAGGGCTGGCGTGATCGGTGCTCCGAGTGCTCATGCTGGTCTCGGGCAGGAGTCATCGGTGAAGATCATCCGTCAGCGGTTGATTTCGATGTTCGTCAGGACGAGCAGGGCACGCAGGAGCTGGATGGCGCGGGCGGGGTCGGTGTTGCAGCCTCGATTGGCCAGGCGGTCCTCTCGGCCCCAGAACCAGGCACCGGCTGTCGGTCTGCTGGTGACGGTCGATAGTCTTTCGCTATGTCTGAGCGTGTTGTCCCGGGCCAGGCAGATGGTCTGGTCACTTTGGCCGCCGCGGACAATGTGTGGGCCAGCCTGACGGCCGGTAGCGCGGTACCGACGACTTCTGCGGTATTCACCTGCTTTCCTTGTGATTCCCGGCCGGGTCGATACGTCTTGCTCGGTGCCTGTGTGGTGGAGCTGGCCAGGACGGGCGACGGCCTGTGGAGAGTTCCGGAGGCCGAGGTGCGCCGGGCGGCGGCGGCATGGAACGCGGTGGAGATGGACGCCCTGGACCTGGTCCGTATCGGTCCGTTCCGTGGTCTGCCAGAGCAGGAACGCACGGGTGGAACGCTGTGTGGGTGGCGTCGGCGCATCAGCTGGGAACTGCGAGGGGCAGATCATCCCGGGCGGCAGGACGGCCATGAGCCCGGACCGTGGTCTCATCTGGCGGGGGTCGACTGGCGGCGGCTGCTGGTGCAGCTGTCCCGTGACGGGGCGGAGCGGTCGTGGTGGCTTCCGCGGGCCGTGGTCAGGCTGCTGGACACGGCCGAGCACACCGAGAACCAGTGGCTGCACACCACGCGGTCCCGCACGGCGGACAACTCTGTTGCCGGACAGCACCGCCGTGATCCCCGAGCTACCGACAGCCAGTCCGGGACGGGCGTGGACGGCCCAGCCATCCCGCAGCGCCCGTATACAGGGGAGCTGCGGGGTCAGTTGTACTCGGTGCTGAGCCGCAAGCCTGGTATGTCCCGCCAGGTGGCCGGGTGGGTATGCGCCGTCTGCGACACGGCGCCGGCCGCTGTGCTGGATCACTGCCACGAACACGGCTACGTCCGCGCCCCGGTCTGCCCGTCCTGCAACACCCTGGAGCGCCCCGACCACCTCTACGACAACGACATCCGCGTCGCCAGCCGCTACCAGCGCCTCTTCAACACCGACGCGGTCGGCTGGCTGCGCCACTGGCACCGCTGTCCGGGCTGCCGCACCCGCACCACCCTGCCTCTGCCTCACCTCGCCGCATGGACCGCCCACACAGCCACCCGCACTCTGCGCCCCACCCACCCCGGCTCCCGCGGGCGGAAGCCCTGCGGAGTGCTGCGCGTCTCATGGACGGGCAGCCAGAACACACCCCGCTCCTGCCTGCTCAGCGTCTCCGTCGACTTCTGCCCCTCCGGGGAGCACCGCGTCCTGGCACGGGTGCCCTACCGGGAAGCAGTCGAGCAGTTCCGTACCTGGCTGGCCGAGACCGCCCCCGCTGTGGCGGCCGCAGCCGGTCCCGACCGCCTGGACGGCCTCCCTTCCGAACCCCGGCCCGTCATCGCCGACACCAACGGCGAAGGCCAGGCGCTCTTCTGACCGAACACCAGCAAACCGGCTTCACAGGCCGCCGGACCGCATCCGGCGGCCTGTACTCCGAGCTCGCAAGGAACCGGCAGCCGTCAGGTGGAGCCATTGATGCGGCTGCGGGGTGTGATGCCATGGACAGCGAGGATGTTCCAGACGCTGGTTGCGCTCTGGCCAGTGCATTCGGCAATCCGGCCCACAGGCTCGCCGTTCGCATAGGCATCCAAGACGGCCTCGGCCAGCTTCCGGCGGACGGTATGAACCGCCCCGGGTTCGGTAGAGACTTCAGATTGTGGTTGTGAGCTGGGGTTTTGTGAGTTCTGTGTAGTAGTTGGTCTCGTACTCGACGGGTGGGACGTGGCCTATCTCACCGTGAAGTCGTCGATGGCAGTACCAGTCGATCCATTCGGCGGTGGCCAGCTCGACCTGGGAGAGGGTCTTCCAGGGCCGCCGCGGCTTGATCAACTCGGTCTTGAACAGGCCGATCGTGCTCTCCATCAGGGCGTTGTCGTACGCATCTCCGACGGAGCCGATCGAGGCCGCGATGCCGGCCGCGTCCAGGTGTTCGGCCAGCTTGAAACTGGTGTACTGGCTGCCCGCGTCGCTGTGATGTATCAACTCGCCGCGGACATAGGGATATTCATCGCGGTCGCGCTGCCACAGTGCCATCTCCAGAGCGTCCAGGACGAGTTGGGTCTCCTTCGATGTCGCGGCGGACCAGCCGACGATCCGGCGGGAGAAGGTGTCCACCACGAACGCCACGTAGACCACCCCGGCCCAGGTCGCCACGTGCGTGAAATCCGCGACCCAGCAGCGGTCCGGTGCGGCGGCGACGAAGTCGCGGTCCACCCGGTCCGGCGCCCGCTCGGCCTGCCGGTCCGGGATCGTGGTGATGACCCTCTTGCCGCGGACGACGCCGGCGATGCCCAGCTCGTGCATCAGCCGTTCGACGGTGCAGCGAGCCGCCGTGTGACCCTGCCGGCTCAGCTCCCGCCAGATCTTCCGGGCCCCGTAGACGCGGTAGTTGTCGGTGTGGACCTGGCGGATCAGCTCCTTGAGTTCCGCGTCCCGCACGGCACGGGCAGACGGGGCAGCCAGGCGTTTCTTGTGGGCGTAATAGGTGGAAGGGGCGATCTTGCAGTCGTGCCCGGTGAGGGTTCTGCAGATCGGCTCGACGCCGCCGAAGCGGTCCCGGTGCTCGTCGATGAACGC
>NZ_JBIRUY010000072.1:0-17399 GCF_044335305.1 Streptomyces sp. NPDC020490
AGCCTTACAGCGCCGATGGTACTGCAGGGGGGACCCTGTGGGAGAGTAGGACGCCGCCGAACAATTCTTCAAGAAAACCCCGTACCGGTTCCGGTGCGGGGTTTTCTGCGTTCCGGCCCCCGGGCTCTCCGCAGAGAGCTCCAGGAATCAGGAACAGGAATCAGGAATCCGTCACAGGCGTCCCGCCGCTTTGAGCGCGAGATAGGCGTCCGCCAGTGCCGGAGCCAGATCGTCCGGGGCCGCATCGACGACCGTCACCCCGTGCCGGCGGAGTTGCTCCGCCGTGCGGTGGCGTTCGCTCTGGGCCTGCGCGGCGGCCGCGGCCTCGTAGACCGCCTCCGTGCTTCCGCGGGCCGTGGCCATGCGGGCGACGAAGGGGTCCGCCACCGAGGCGACGAGGATCGTGTGGCGCTGCGTGAGCCGGGACAGGACCGGGAGCAGGCCCTCCTCCACAGGGGCCGCGTCGAGGCTGGTCAGCAGCACGATCAGGGAGCGGCGGGGGGTCGTCCGGAGAGCCGTGGAGGCCAGGCCGCGGGCGTCCAGTTCCACCAGCTCGGGTTCCAGCGTCGCCATCGCGTCGACGAGGGACGGGAGGACATCACGCGCCGTGCGGCCCTGAATGAGGGCGCGGACCCGGCGGTCGTAGGCGAGCAGGTCCACGCGGTCGCCGGCGCGGGCGGCCAGGGCCGCCAGGAGCAGGGCCGCGTCCATGGAAGCGTCCAGGCGCGGGGCGTCGCCCACGCGGCCCGCCGAGGTGCGGCCGGTGTCGAGGACCAGGAGGATGTGGCGGTCGCGTTCGGGGCGCCAGGTGCGGACGGCGACCGTGGTCTGTCGGGCCGTCGCGCGCCAGTCGATGGAGCGGGTGTCGTCGCCGGGGACGTACTCGCGCAGGCTGTCGAACTCCGTGCCCTGGCCGCGGATGAGCACGCTGGTGCGGCCGTCCAGTTCACGCAGGCGGGCCAGCTTGGAGGGGAGATGCTTGCGGCTGGTGAACGGGGGCAGGACACGTACCGTCCAGGGGACCTGGTGGGTGCCCTGGCGGGTGAACAGACCGAGGGGGCCGTACGAGCGGACGGTGACGCGGTCGGCGTGGCGGTCGCCGCGGCGGGTCGGACGCAGCCGGGTCGTCACGCGTCGGCGTTCACCGGCGGGCACCGTCAGGCGGTGGCGGGAGGCCGCCACTTCCGTGCCGGGCTGCCAGCTGCTCGGGGGCCAGGCGTCGCGCAGGCGGGCGCGCAGTGGGCGGCGCGACGGATTGCTGATGGTCAGGGTGACGTCCGCGGCGTCGCCCAGGCGCACCGACGTGTCACCGGAGCGGGTGAGGCCCAGGCGCCGCACCGGCGCGGCGAGCGCGAAGTCGCAGGCGCAGGCCACGGCCAGGGGCGCGTTCACGGCCAGAATGCCCGTCCAGCTGGGGTCCCAGATGCCGACGGGGAGGGAGCCGAGTGCCGCGAGGAGCGCGGCGCGTCCGGTGAACGCCATCAGCGGGGGACGGGGACGTGGGCGAGGATGGCGTTGATGACGGAGTCGGCCGTCACGCCTTCCATCTCGGCCTCGGGGCGCAACTGGACGCGGTGGCGGAGGGTGGGCAGGGCGAGGGCCTTGACGTCGTCGGGGATGACGTAGTCGCGGCCGGTGAGCCAGGCCCAGGCGCGTGAGGTGGCCAGAAGGGCCGTGGCGCCGCGCGGGGAGACGCCGAGGGTGAGGGACGGCGACTCGCGGGTGGCCCGGCAGATGTCCACGACGTAGGCGGTGATCTCGGGGGAGACGGTCGTCTTGGCCACCGCGGCGCGCGCGGCCTCCAGGTCCGCCGGTCCCGCGACCGGGCGTACGCCGGCAGCGCGCAGGTCACGCGGGTTGAAGCCCTCCGCGTGGCGGGTGAGGACACCGATCTCGTCCTGGCGGGACGGCAGAGGGATCGTCAGCTTGAGGAGGAAGCGGTCCAGTTGGGCTTCGGGGAGGGGGTACGTGCCCTCGTACTCGACCGGGTTCTGGGTGGCTGCGACCAGGAACGGCTCGGGGAGCGGGCGGGGGGTGCCGTCGACCGTGACCTGGCGTTCCTCCATGGCTTCCAGCAGGGACGACTGGGTCTTCGGCGGGGTGCGGTTGATCTCGTCGGCGAGGAGCAGGTTGGTGAAGACCGGGCCGGGCTGGAAGGAGAACTCGGCCGTGCGGGCGTCGTAGACGAGGGAGCCGGTGACGTCGCTGGGCATCAGGTCGGGGGTGAACTGGACACGCTTCGTGTCGAGTTCGAGTGCGGACGCGAGGGCGCGGACGAGCAACGTCTTGGCGACCCCGGGGACTCCTTCGAGCAGTACGTGTCCGCGGCACAGCAGGGCGACGACGAGGCCGGTCACGGCAGGGTCCTGGCCGACCACGGCTTTGGCGATCTCGGCGCGCAGGGCCTCCAGGGAGGCGCGGGCTCTGCCCGGATCCCCGGCGTACCCGGCGTTGTCAGTGGTCGGGTCCATCATGGACGGCGTACCTCTCTTTCGAGGGCGTCGAGTCGGTCGGCGAGGGTGATGAGGGCCGCGTCGTCGCTGGGCGGCGGCCCGAAGAGGAGGGAGTGCAGGGCCTGTCCGTCGCCGTGGAGGCGGGCGGACAGGGCGGGGAGCAGGGTCTCGGGCGCGTGCGCCTGGGAGACGGGGACACCCACGAAAGGGGCCAGGCGGATGCGGGTGGCGGAGCGCAGAGCGGCGGCCGCGCGGTCACGGGCGTTCGCCTTGCGGTAGAGGCGGGAGCGGCCTTCGACGGTTTCGGAGGCACGGATCGCCACCGGGAGCTTCTCGGGCACGAGAGGGCCGAGCCGGCGTGCCCGCCAGAGGGCGGCGAGGGCGGCCGCGACGAAAAGCTGGAG
Source organism: Streptomyces sp. NPDC020490 (assembly GCF_044335305.1). Classification (NCBI taxonomy): domain Bacteria; kingdom Bacillati; phylum Actinomycetota; class Actinomycetes; order Kitasatosporales; family Streptomycetaceae; genus Streptomyces; species Streptomyces sp. NPDC020490. The sequence goes on from NZ_JBIRUY010000072.1 coordinate 2,858, forward strand.
GGTGCCCCAGAGCCAGCCGGAGGGCAGCAGTTCGAAGAAGCCCTTCTCGTCGTCCGGTTCGGCGGCCGAGGTGTCGGAGAGCGAGGGGAGGTACCACACCAGATGGGGACGGGAGCCGAGGAGCTGGAGGGCGAGCGAGGCGTTGCCCGCCTTGTCCAGTCGTTCGTTGAAGAGGATGTCGGGCGCGCCGAGGACGATGGTGTCGCCGTGCCCCGACGCCTCCGGGATGCGCAGCAGGGTGGCCAGGCGCTCGCTGGGGTAGCACTTGTCGGCGCCGAGGTTGGTGGTGGTGTAGCGGACGCCGCCGGTGTCGGCGCTGCCGGCGCGGCGGGCGGCGAGCAGGGAGCAGTCGGGGGAGAGGGTGGAACCGATGCTGGTGGCGGGGTCCGCGGTGACGCCGGGAGCGAGCTTCTCGACGGACGCGCTGCCGGCGGCGACCAGGACCGTGCGCCCGCCGGAGTCGGCGGTCGCGGAGCGCAGCAGCGTCTGCTGCCGGCGCGTCAGCAGGTCGGGGACGGCGACCACGAGGGTCGTGTCCGGGGCGGCCGCTGCACGCGCCTGATCCAGGGTGCTGACCACGCGCGTGGACACGCCGCGGTCGGCGAGCAGTTCGGCGACGGCGCGGCTGCCGTAGGGGTCGGCGGAGCGCGGGTCGAGCGTGCCGTGCCGGGTGTCCGAGCGGATCACAGCGATGGCGACGGCGGCCACGAGCAGGAGCGCGACGGCGCCCGCGATGCCGCGCGCGCGGGTCCACCAGCGGCGTGCGGTGGGCGAGGCCGAGGCGGTCGGGAGCGTGGTCGCGGGGGTCATCCGGCGGCTCCCCGGCGGGTGTCGTGGGCCGTCGCGGCGGCCGTGAGCCGGGGCCTGGCGCGCTCGAGGTCGCGGTCGAGTTCGGCGATGCGGTGGTACGATTGCTCGCTCGCGCTGCGTCCGCCGTACGTCACGTCGTCGAAGTCGCGGGCGGCGGCGCGCAGCCGGTCCGCGTGGGAGGGCAACGCGCGGCCCGCCTCCGCGGCCGCCTCGTCGGCGGTGCGGCCGGGCCGGTCGTCGAGCAGGGCGCGCTCCTCCAGGGAGCGGACGATGGCACGCATGCGTTCCTGGACGGCCTGGCTCCAGTGGCCCTGGGCGGCGTGCGCCTCGGCGGCCGCGCGGTGCTCCGCAGCGCTGCGCGGACGGTCGTCGAACAGGGCGGCGGCGGAGGCGGGGCCGCGGCGCGGCGTGCCCAGGCGCCACCACAGCGCACCGAGCACGGCGAGTACGGCCACCACGATGACGACCAGGCCGAGCGTGCCCCCGGGCGTCGTGGTGGAGGCCGAGCCGAGCAGCTTGTCGACCCAGTCCCAGAAGGCGTTGAGGGCCCGCTGGAGCCAGCTGGGGTCGTTCTCGTGGTACATGCGCTTGGACAGTTCGCGCCGGGCCGCCTCCCGCGCGGGATCACGCGGAGTCGTCACCGGCGGTTCGTCACCGGATCCGAGCGTGGACAGCACGGCCGTGAGGACACCCCCCGTCAGGCTCACCGCATCAGCCTCCCGAGCCGGTGCCGTAGCCCTGCAGGCCCGCCGCGCGGGCGAGTTCGAGGTCGAGGGCCTCGCGGCGGATGCGCTGGTCGACGTAGAGGAGGACGGTGACGCCCGCCGTGATGGGGAAGGTGATCATCGAGCCGATCACCGAGCCGATCCCGCTGATGACGAGGAAGGTCCAGCCGGGGTTGCCGCCGGTGTTGTTCAGGAAGAAGGCGATGCCGCCGTCGGCGAACAGGGCCCCGAGGACCGCGAAGGGGATGACGACGATCGACGCGACGATGTTCGCGATGACCGTCGCGAGCAGCTGGATGCCGAAGACGCGCCACCAGGAGCCGCGAACCAGCTTCGCGGAGCGGCTCATCGCCTTCTTGATGCCCTGCTTCTCCAGCATCAGCGCGGGCGAGGCCAGCGAGAAGCGGATCATCAGCCACAGCGCGACCACGCCGCCGCCGAGGGTGCCCAGGACGCCGAGCGCGGCGCCCGCGTCGCCGGATCCCGACACGGCCACGAGGATGCCGGGCAGGGCGCCGCCGAGGACGATGCCGAACGTGATGAGCAGCAGCAGGAAGATCAGGCCGAACAGCTTCACCACCTGCGGGCGGGCGTCGCGCCAGGCCTCGCCGGTGGTGACCGGCTTGCCGAGTACCGCCCGGCTGGTGACGGTCGTGAGCAGGGCGGTCGCCGCGATCGTGCCGAGCAGGGAGATCAGGAAGACGACGCCGGTGTCGAGCACGGTGTCGCCCAGGGCGCGGGTGAGCTCGCTCAGGGTGGCGCTCGGATCGCTCAGCGCCTCGGTGCCGGCTCGGTCGTAGAGGAACAGGCCCTGCAGCAGGATGACGACGACCTGCACCACGACCGCGACGGTCAGCGAGATGCCGAGGACGGTGCGCCAGTAGGTGCGCATGGTGGAGACCGCGCCGTCGAGGATCTCGCCCACGCCGAGCGGACGCAGCGGGATCACGCCGGGCTTTGCCGCGGGCGGGGGACCGCCCCAGCCGCCGCCCCAGCCGCCGTAGGGGACGTGGCCGGGAGCGCCCTGGCCGCCGGGGGCGCCCGGCGGCCGGCCTCCCCAGCCCGGGCCGGACGGCGGGGGCGGCGGGGCCTGGCCCGGGCTCGCCGGACCGGAGGGGGCGGACCACTGGCCTGCGGGCGGCTGCTCCTTGGACCACTTCACGCCCGGTGCCTGCGGGTCCGCGACCGGCTGGTCGGCGGGTTCCGCGGGGCGGTCGCCGGGCTCGGCAGGGCCGGACGCGCCGGGCTCCTGCCCCTCGGACGGGGCGGATCCGGGCGATGCCCAGCCCGGAGTGTCTTTCATCGTCGCTCCTTCACGGTGCCCGTCCGCGGGCGCGGCGGCAGTTCGGCTGCCATCGTGCCATGGGGTGGTCGTCGAGGTACTGGCCGCGGTAGGGGGTGCGGAGCTTCAATTGTCTGCCGGAAAACGGGCAGACTGACCGCATGGCTGATCAGTACGCGCATTCCGGCGAGGACAGCAGGCCGACCGAGATCCCGGCGATCCGCTGGGAGGAGCCACCGGAAGGCCCGGTGGTGGTGCTCCTGGACCAGACGAGGCTGCCGGCAGAGGAGGTCGAGCTGGTCTGCACCGACGCCTCCGCGCTGGTGGAGGCGATCCGTTCGCTCGCCGTGCGCGGCGCGCCGCTGCTCGGCGTCGCCGGGGCGTACGGCGTCGCGCTCGCCGCCGCGCGCGGTTTCGAGGTGGACGACGCGGCGGCCGCCCTGGCGGGTGCCCGGCCCACCGCGGTGAACCTCTCCGTCGGCGTACGCAGAGCCCAGGCGGCGTACCGGGCCGAGTTCGTCAGGAGCGGCGATCCCGCGCAGGCCGCGGCGGCGGCGCTGGCGGCCGCGCGGCAGCTGCACCGGGAGGACGCCGAGGCCAGCACCCGGATGGCTGAGCGCGGTCTGGCGTTGCTGGAGGAGCTGCTGCCCGGCGGCGGGCACCGGATCCTCACCCACTGCAACACCGGCTCGCTGGTGTCGGGCGGCGAGGGGACGGCGTTCGCGGTCGCGCTCGCGGCGCACCGGGCGGGCAAGCTGCGGCGGCTGTGGGTGGACGAGACGCGTCCGCTGCTGCAGGGCGCGCGCCTGACGGCGTACGAGGCGGCCCGCAGCGGGATGGCGTACACCCTGCTCACGGACAACGCGGCGGGTTCGCTGTTCGCGGCCGGCGAAGTGGACGCGGTGCTGATCGGGGCGGACCGCATCGCCGCCGACGGTTCGGTGGCGAACAAGGTGGGGAGCTATCCGCTCGCGGTGCTCGCCCGGTACCACCACGTGCCCTTCGTCGTGGTGGCGCCGGTGACGACGGTGGATCCGGACACGCCGGACGGGGCGTCCATCGAGGTGGAGCAGCGGCCCGGGTTCGAGGTCACCGAGATCATGGCGCCGCAGATGCCGGTGACCGGCGCGGGAGGCGGTCTTCCGGTCGCACCTCTGGGGACGCAGGCGTACAACCCGGCGTTCGACGTGACGCCGCCCGAACTGATCACCGCGATCGTCACGGAGGAGGGCGCCGTGTCGCCCGTGACCGCCGAGGCGCTCGCGGAGCTGTGTGCCAGGTCACGGCAGGTGAGCATGGGCTAGCCGAACAGGGGAGCATCGGCCGGTCGGCGGGGTTACGGACCGCGGGACTCGGCGGGGAGCGGCGACACCCTGCTCCCGCGGCGTCCCCGGCCTGCGGCCGCACCCGGGCGGACGAGGGCAGACAGCAGCGACCCCATACGACTATCGTCACGGGCCAGTGACCTCTCTCACCAGCGCCCCGGTCACTGTTACGAGAATGGGATGATGTCGTTTATGAAGGGACGAGTCCTCGTCGTCGACGACGACACCGCACTGGCCGAGATGCTCGGCATCGTGCTGCGTGGTGAAGGTTTTGAACCGTCTTTCGTAGCCGACGGCGACAAGGCGCTGGCCGCGTTCCGTGAGTCCAAGCCCGACCTGGTGCTGCTGGACCTGATGCTGCCCGGGCGGGACGGCATCGAGGTGTGCCGTCTGATCAGGGCGGAGTCCGGGGTGCCGATCGTGATGCTCACGGCCAAGAGCGACACGGTCGACGTCGTCGTCGGCCTGGAGTCGGGCGCGGACGACTACATCGTGAAGCCGTTCAAGCCGAAGGAGCTGGTCGCCCGGATCCGGGCGCGCCTGCGCCGGTCGGAGGAACCGGCGCCGGAGCAGCTCGCCATCGGCGACCTGGTCATCGACGTGGCCGGGCACTCCGTCAAGCGGGACGGGCAGTCGATCGCGCTGACGCCGCTGGAGTTCGACCTGCTGGTCGCGCTCGCGCGCAAGCCGTGGCAGGTGTTCACGCGCGAGGTGCTGCTCGAGCAGGTGTGGGGCTACCGGCACGCCGCCGACACCCGCCTGGTCAACGTGCACGTCCAGAGACTGCGCTCGAAGGTCGAGAAGGACCCGGAGCGCCCGGAGATCGTGGTGACCGTCCGTGGCGTCGGGTACAAGGCGGGACCCAGCTGATATGTCCGGTGACAGTGCCGCTTCGGAGCCCGGGCCGGGCGGGGCCCGCGCCGGGCGGCCTGTCGGCCGGAACGCGGCGGGCTCCCGCTGGCGACGCCTCTTCGAGGGCGGGCTGCTGCAGGGCGGCGTCCAGGGCAGCCCTGTCCTGCGGCTGCTCCTGCGGTGGGTACGGCGGCCGCTGCTGCCGGTGATGCGGCTGTGGCGGCGCAACATCCAGCTGAAGATCGTCGTCACGACGCTGCTGATGTCCCTGGGCGTCGTCCTGCTGCTGGGCTTCGTCGTCATCGGGCAGGTGCGCAACGGTCTGCTGGACGCCAAGGTGAAGGCCTCGCAGAGCCAGGCCACCGGTGGGTTCGCGGTGGCCAAGCAGAAGGCCGACGAGGCCGCCTCCGGCACCGTCGACGACGGCACCGCGGCCGACGGCCGCCCCACGCAGAACCTCACCCCGTGGATGAGCGAACTGGTGTCCTCCCTGTCCAGCGGCGGCCAGGGCGCCTTCGACGTGGTCACCCTGCCGGTGGGCGACGACAGCGGCGGCGGACGCGGCCCGCGCGCCTCCGGGTACGTCGACCCGTCGGTCAGCGTGCCCGACGCTCTGCGCGCGCGGATCGACAAGAGCACCGCGGCCGCCCAGAGCTACACCCGCATCGTCTACAGCAACGGCAAGGAATCGCAGCCGGCGCTGGTCATCGGCAAGCAGGTCAACGACCCCAACGGCGACCCCTACCAGCTCTACTACCTCTTCCCGCTCACGCAGGAGGAGAAGTCGCTGAGCCTGGTCAAGGGCACGCTGGCGACCGCCGGACTGTTCGTCGTCGTCCTGCTCGGGGCGATCGCCTGGCTGGTGGTGCGGCAGGTCGTCACGCCCGTGCGGATGGCGGCCGGCATCGCCGAGCGGCTGTCGGCCGGGCGGCTGCAGGAACGCATGAAGGTCACCGGCGAGGACGACATCGCGCGGCTCGGCGAGGCCTTCAACAAGATGGCGCAGAACCTGCAGCTGAAGATCCAGCAGCTGGAGGACCTGTCGCGGATGCAGCGGCGGTTCGTGTCGGACGTGTCCCACGAGCTGCGGACGCCGCTGACGACCGTACGCATGGCCGCGGACGTCATCCACGAGGCCCGGGAGGACTTCGACCCGGTGACCGCGCGGTCGGCGGAACTGCTCGCCGACCAGCTGGACCGCTTCGAGTCGCTGCTCGCGGATCTGCTGGAGATCAGCCGCTTCGACGCGGGCGCGGCGGCCCTGGAGGCGGAGCCGATAGACCTCAGGGAGGTCGTGCGGCGCGTGGTCAGCGGCGCCGAGCCGCTCGCGGAGCGCAAGGGCACGAAGATCCGGGTCGTCGGCGACCAGCAGCCCGTCGTCGCCGAGGCGGACGCCCGGCGGGTGGAGCGGGTGCTGCGCAATCTCGTCGTCAACGCGGTGGAGCACGGCGACGGCAAGGACGTCGTCGTCAAGCTCGCCGCGGCGGGCGGGGCGGTCGCGATCGCGGTGCGCGACTACGGCGTCGGGCTCAAGCCCGGCGAGGCGACCCGCGTCTTCAGCCGTTTCTGGCGGGCCGACCCGGCACGTGCGCGTACCACGGGCGGTACCGGGCTGGGGCTGTCCATCGCGCTGGAGGACGCGCGGCTGCACGGCGGCTGGCTGCAGGCGTGGGGCGAGCCGGGCGGCGGGTCGCAGTTCCGGCTGACGCTGCCGCGCACGGCGGACGAGCCGCTGCGTGGCTCCCCCATCCCCCTGGAGCCCAAGGACTCGCGGCGCAACCGCGGGCTCAACGGCGCCGGGCTGCCGCGCGGGGGCGGCGGGAAGACGGCGACGGTGCCCGCGACGGTGCCTGTGCAGCCGGCCGAGATGTCGTCGCTGACCCCGCGGCTGGGCGGCCCGGCCCCCACCGCCGACCCGACGGCGCTGCCCGGGAACGGCGCGCGCGTGGTCTCCCGGCCCGTCCCGGGCACGCGAGGACGGGAAGACGGACAGACCGGCACCGGAGGCTCCGCCAGGGAGGGAGCGCGCTCCGGGAACGAGGCATCCGCCAGGGACGAGGCATCCGCCAGGGACGGGGCGCCCGCCGCTGACGGGGCGCGCGACGAGACCGCGAGCCGCCCGGACGCCGGTCCGCAGGACTCGAACAGGGAAGGGAAGGCGACCCGTGGGCGCTGACCGCGAGGGGGGCGCCCGGCACATGCCGGCGCGCGCGGTGGCGTACGCCACCTGTGGTGCCGTACTGCTGACCGGGTGCGCCTCGATGCCCGACAGCGGGGATCTGCGCGGCGTCGACTCCACCCCGCGGCAGGACACCCAGGTGCGGGTGTTCGCCGTGCCGCCGCAGGACAACGCCCCGCCCCCGGACATCGTCTCGGGCTTCCTGGAGGCGCTGACCAGCGACGACCCCGACTACTCCACGGCGCGCCTGTACCTGACGGGCAAGGCGTCGCAAATGTGGCGGCCGGGCCTGTCCACCACGGTCCTCGCGGACGGTCCGGGCACCGATCCAGACCGCTCGGACGCCCGGGAGGACAAGGACGAGCTGTCGTTCACGCTGACTGGCACAAAGGTCGCCACGGTGGACGCGCAGCAGTCCTACCGGCCGGCCGAGGGCAGCTACCACGCTCTGGTGCACCTCACGCGGAATCGGAAGACCAACCAGTGGCGCATCGACCGGCTGCCGCAGGGCCTGGTGATGGGCAAGTCGGACTTCCAGCGCAACTACATGTCCGTCAACAAGTACTACTTCGCCTCGAACACCGCCACGGGCAGCGAGACGCAGGCCGCGGCCGTCGCCGACCCGGTGTACGTGCGGCGGCGCGTCGATCCCATGACTCAGGTGGTGCGCTCCCTGCTCAACGGGCCCACGACCTGGCTCGACCCCGTGGTCCGGACGAGTTTCCCCACCGGCGCGGCCCTGGAGAAGGGCGTCGCCTCGCTGGCGCCCGACGACCGGAGCAAGCTCACCGTGCCGCTGAACGGCAAAGCCGCCCGGGTGGGCACCGGCATGTGCCGCGAGATGGCGGCCCAGTTGCTGCTCACGCTGCAGAACCTCACGCCGGCGGTCGACCAGGTCGAGCTGCGCTCCGGCGGCTCGCGGCTGTGCTCGCTCGGCGAGGAGCGGGTCGACGACGTGGCCGCGCCCGCTTCCGCCCAGCACCCTTCCTATCTGTACTTCATCGACGGCAAGAACAGGCTCGTACGGATAGCCGCCGGCATCAGCGGGACCAACGCCAGCGCGGTGCCGGGGGCACTGGGCGAGGGCGGCAAGGCGCTGCGCTCGGTGGCCGTGGCACGCGACGAGCGCACCGCGGCCGCGGTCACCGCCGACGGCCAGGCGTTGTACGTGGCGTCGCTGGTGTCGGGCGGATCGCTCGGGGACCCCGTGCTGGTCAGCCGCGGCAAGACGGAGGACGACCGGCTGACGGCGCCCAGCTGGGACGCGCACGGCGACCTCTGGGTGGCCGACCGCGACCCGGACGACCCGCGCCTGCTGCTGCTGGAGCAGGGCAGGGACGAGCCGCTGGTGGTGACGACCTCGGGACTGGACGGGCGCATCGAGGACGTGCGGGTGGCCGCCGACGGGGTGCGGATCGCGTTGGTGGTGGCCAAGGGCAAGAAGAAGTCCCTGCTCATCGGGCGGATCGAACGACACGCGGACACGGATGAGCGGGCGGTGTTCTCGGTGGTCGGACTGCGCTCCGCGACACCGGAGCTGGAGGACGTCACGGCCATGTCGTGGGCCGGTGACACCCGGCTCGTGGTGGCCGGGCGCGAGCAGGGCGGCGTGCAGACCATGCGGTACGTCGAGGTCGACGGCTCCACGCCGGAAATGGCGGCGCCCGCGGCGCTGACGGGGGTCAAGGAGATCACCGCGGCGGAGGACGACGGGCTGCCGCTGGTGGCGTACTCCGAGGACGACGGGATCGTCCGGCTGCCGTCGGGGGCGCAGTGGCAGAAGGTGGTCACGGACGGGAGGGCGCCGGTCTATCCGGGGTGAGCCGCCGGTCCGTGTCCGGGGTGCGTCGCCGGTCCGTCCGGGATGCGCCGCCGGTTCGGTCCTGGGCCGGCGGCCGGGTCTCGCTGGTTGTCCACAAGGGTGGCCGGCCGGGTCTCGCTGGTTGTCCACAGGGGTGGCCGGCCGGCTTCGATGTCGGCACAGTGGTGGGCATGCGGGGGTGGTGGCAGGACCTCACCGACCTGGTGCTGCCGGCCGAGTGCGGAGGCTGCGGGATGCCTCGCACGGCTCTCTGTCCCGAGTGCCGTGCCGCCCTGGACGGGGCCGTACCGAGCCGGGTGCGACCGGTGCCGGAACCACCCGGGCTGCCCGTGGTGCACGCGGCCGCCCGGTACGCGGACGAGGTGCGGGCCGTGCTGCTGGCCCACAAGGAGCGCGGCGCGCTGGCGCTCGCGGCGCCGCTGGGGACCGCCTTGGCACAGGCGGTGCGGGCGGGGCTGAGGGAGGCACGGCGCAGCGGCCGCGGAACCGCGCGCCGTGACGGTCCCGTGCTGCTGGTCCCCGTGCCGTCCGCCCGTGCCGCCGTGCGGGCGCGGGGGCACGACCCGGCGCGGCGGATCGCGCTCGCGGGGGCGGGCGAACTGCGCCGGACGGGGACGCCGGCCCGGGTGCTGGCCGTGCTGCGGCAGCGGCGTGCCGTGGCCGACCAGTCGGGGCTCGACGCGCGGCAGCGGCTCGACAACCTCGCCGACGCACTGGCCGTGGCGCCGGGCGGTGCGCGGCTGCTGCGCGGAGCACAGGTGGTGCTGGTCGACGACCTGATGACGACGGGCGCATCCCTGGCGGAGGCGGCACGCGCCGTGCGGGCCGCGCGGTCGGAGCGGGAGGGGCAGGAGCCGGCGACGGGCGGGAGGGGGCGCGGGCGGGTTCCGCAGACAGTGGGGATGACGGCTGTGTACCCGGCCGCAACTCGGGAAGGCAGAAAGGAACGAACAGCCGGAACAGGGAACGAGGGCGCCGCAATAGGGAACGAAGGCGTGGGCCGCGGCCGGACGGCGCCCGGAACGACGGAGGCGGTCGGCGCGGACGCCGTGGTGTGCGCGGCCGTGGTCGCCGCACCGCCGGATTCTTTTGAAATGAACCGGAACTGACTGTGAACGCGCGTCGTTGCAGGCAACGAGAGCATCAAATCACCGGAACGGAGGTACGGGGCAGTAGAGGGTGACGACATCCGTCCGGGCGAGATATGTTCAGTTGTGAGGGAAAGGCCCAGGCCATACCCCTCCTGAGCGAATGCCGCGCTGCGGGATTTGCACCATCACCCGTGCCGGTGGGGTGGAGATCTCGCCCATGGGGGAGGAGGAGGTGGAAGTCACCGAGTCCGAGATTCCGGAACTCACCGGAATCTGGTGCACAAGGGAGATGCTCCGCCGCCGAAGCGGAGCAATCCGGGAACGGAGTTCTGCGTGGACATCGTCGTCAAGGGCCGCAAGACCGAGGTGCCCGAGCGGTTCCGCAAGCACGTGGCCGAGAAGCTGAAGCTGGAGAAGATCCAGAGGCTCGATGCCAAGGTGATCAGCCTCGACGTCGAGGTGTCCAAGGAGCCGAACCCCCGACAGGCCGACCGCTGCGACCGAGTGGAGATCACGCTCCGCTCCCGCGGTCCGGTGATCCGGGCGGAGGCGGCGGCCAGCGATCCGTACGCAGCCCTCGACCTGGCCGCGGAGAAGCTGGACGCCCGGCTGCGCAAGCAGCACGACAAGCGGTTCTCGCGCCGTGGCGCACGCAGGATCTCGGCAGCCGAGGTCCCCGATCACGTCCCGGACGCGGCGACGCTCAACGGGAACGGCGGCACCGTCTACGAGGAGGAGTCGGACGGTGTGCCCACGAAGAAGATCGGCTCGCTGGAAGTGAAGGGGGAAGGACCCCTCGTCGTACGCGAGAAGACTCACGTTGCCTCACCGATGACGCTCGACCAGGCCCTTTACGAGATGGAACTGGTCGGCCACGACTTCTATCTGTTCGTCGACTCCGAGACCAAGGAACCCAGTGTCGTCTACCGGCGGCACGCCTATGACTACGGCGTCATCCACCTCAGCACCGACCCGATGGTCGCCCAGGCGCAAATCCCCGGCGCGGGCGGCACCGTGGGTGAGTGACCGCGCGGTCGAGCGGTGAACCGGTGCCCCTGGAGCGCGTGTGCGCCCCCAGGGGCACCTGCGTGCGACCACTTCGCGCCCCGCTCCGTCACCGCGTTGCCGCCCAGGCATGGAATCATGGCGACAACGGCCCAACGGGTGGGCCGTTGCCTTGGGTTGGCGATGGCACAGGACCACAGGCCACAGCCTTCAGGGGGAGGAACGATGGCGGACAGCTTCGGACCGATGCATGACGAGGATGCCGACGACGGCGTCATCGGCATGGGCCCGGACGCGGGCACCTCACGCAAGGAGCCGATCAGAGTCCTTGTCGTGGACGACCACGCCCTGTTCCGCCGTGGCCTGGAGATCGTGCTCGCCGCCGAGGAGGACATCCAGGTCGTCGGCGAGGCGGGAGACGGCGCGGAGGCCGTCGACAAGGCCGCCGACCTGCTGCCGGACATCGTGCTGATGGACGTCCGCATGCCCAAGCGGGGCGGGATCGAGGCCTGCACCTCGATCAAGGAGGTGGCCCCCAGCGCCAAGATCATCATGCTGACGATCAGCGACGAGGAAGCCGACCTCTACGACGCGATCAAGGCGGGCGCGACCGGCTATCTCCTCAAGGAGATCTCCACGGACGAGGTGGCCACCGCCATCCGGGCGGTGGCCGACGGACAGTCGCAGATCAGCCCGTCCATGGCGTCGAAGCTGCTCACCGAGTTCAAGTCGATGATCCAGCGCACCGACGAGCGCCGGCTCGTGCCCGCGCCGCGGCTGACCGACCGCGAACTGGAAGTCCTCAAGCTCGTCGCCACGGGCATGAACAACCGTGACATCGCCAAGGAGTTGTTCATCTCCGAGAACACCGTGAAGAACCACGTGCGCAACATCCTGGAGAAGCTGCAGCTGCACTCCAGGATGGAGGCCGTGGTGTACGCGATGCGGGAGAAGATCCTCGAGATCCGCTAGCAGAGAGCAGGCGAGCGGGCGAGCGGATCAGGCCAGCAGGCGGGCGAGTTCCCTCACCAGGGGTTCGCGCAGGTCCGCCGCGTCCACCCGCTCGACACGCACGTCCGTGCACTCCACCCAGCCCGCCGCCTCCACCAGGGCCTGCGCCACCGCCGGAACCGCCTTCGCGCCGTCCACGGTGACCTGCCTGGCCACCAGCGTGCGGCCCTCGCGGGCGGGGTCCACCCGGCCGACCAGGCGGCCGCCGGCGAGCACCGGCATCGCGAAGTAGCCGTACACCCGCTTCGGCTTGGGGACGTAGGCCTCCAGGCGGTGGGTGAAGCCGAAGATCCGTTCCGTGCGCGCCCGTTCCCAGATCAGGGAGTCGAAGGGGGACAGCAGCGTGGTGCGGTGGCGGCCGCGCGGGGGTGTCCCGAGGGCCGTGGGGTCGGCCCAGGCCGGCTTGGACCAGCCCTCGACCGTGACCGGCACCAGGCCCGAGTCCGCGATCACCGCGTCGACCTGCTCGCCCTTGAGGCGGTGGTAGTCGGCGATGTCCGCGCGCGTGCCGACCCCGAGGGACTGCCCCGCCAGGCGGACCAGGCGGCGCAGGCACTCCGTGTCGTCCAGACCGTCGTGCAGCAGCGGGCCGGGGATCGCGCGCTCGGCGAGGTCGTACACCCGCTTCCAGCCGCGGCGGCGCACGCACACCACCTCGCCGTACATCAGCGCACGCTCGACGGCGACCTTGGAGCCGGACCAGTCCCACCACTCGCTGGTCCGCTTAGCGCCGCCCAACTCTGTGGCCGTCAGCGGGCCTTCGGCGCTCAACTGCTTGATCACCCGGTCGTAGGCGCCGTCCGGGAGGGCGTGGTTCCAGTGCGGGCGGGCGCGGTAGGCGCGGCGGCGGAAGGCGAAGTGCGGCCACTCCTCGACGGGGAGTATGCATGCCGCGTGCGACCAGTACTCGAAGGAGTGCGCCTGCACGGTGGGCGCGGCCCAGTAGGCGTCCTCGACCGTCCTGCGGCCCACCGCGCCGAGGCGGGCGTAGGGGATGAGTTCGTGGGAGCGGGCCAGGACGGAGATCGTGTCCAGCTGGACCGCGCCCAGGTGGCGCAGGATGCCGCGGACGCCGGCTCTGCGGTCGGGCGTGCCGAGGAGGCCCTGGGCGCGCAGGGCGATGCGGCGGGCCTCGTCGGCCGACAGGTCGATGGAGGTACGCGGGGTCGTCATGGTCCGCACGATAGGGGCCGGCACTGACAGTTCGGCGTGAGCTGCGGCTTCCGGCGACGTGCCGGAACCGCGCCAGGGGCGGGGAGGCGCTAGGGCGGGTATTGAGTTGTGATCATTGGGTGCTTCGCGTGAGGTCCTTGATCCAGATCATGGAGGCCCGGAGGTGGAGTCCGGCTTGGTAGCTCTCGGGCATCTTGTCGTAGCGGGTGGCGATGCCGCGCCACGCCTTGAGCTTGTTGATCAAGCGCTCGACCGTGTTCCGTTCCTTGTACAGGTCGGTGTCGTGGGTGAGAGGCCGGCCACCCCGGCTGCCCTTCCTTTTCCGGTTGGCGGTCTGGTCTTTCTTCTCCGGGATGACGGCTTTGATGTTCCGTCTACGCAGGTAGGCGCGGTTGCCGCGAGAGGAGTAAGCCTTGTCGCCGGCGACAGCGTCGGGCCGGGTGCGGGGCCTGCCGGCCGGACCGCGGACCCGCAGCTTGTCGAGAACCGGGATGAACTGCGGGCTGTCGGCGGCCTGTCCCGCAGTCAGAGTCAGCACGAGCGGTCGGCACTGGCGGTCGCAGGCGATGTGGACCTTGCTGGTCTGCCCGCCCCGCGAGCGTCCGAGCAGGGCGGCCTTCAGCCGCAGCTTGCGGCGCAGCCGGAGACGTCGCCGCTCGGCAACACCCTCGGCTTCCGGCCCGGTTTGTTCTACTTCGGCGCCCCCTTTGACCGGGCCTTCTCCTCCGCGGCCTTCTCCAGGGCGTCGAGCACTTCGGCGTCCAGCCGCACGCCGGCCGCGTCATGGTGGGCACGGGTGGTGGTGGAGTCCACGCTGACCAGGGAGAGGTCCACCTCGCCCCGCGCGGCCGCCTGCGCTATCAGCCCCTCCAGCAGGGCCTCGAAGACACCGGTGTCCCGCCACTGGCGGAAGCGGTTGTGCACGGTGGACCACGCACCGAACTCGGCCGGCATCTCACGCCACTGCGCTCCCGAGCGGAACTTCCAGATTACGCCCTCGAACTGCTTCCGCAGCCGCGCGGGATACGGGCCGTACTCGCCGATCGGCAGGTACGGCGCCACGTACTCCCACTCCAAGTCCGTCAGTTGCGCCCGTGTCATGCATTACGACTACCGGACCCGCCCGCTCAACGAGGGCGAAACGCACAGATTGATCGCGACTCGATACACGCCCTAGTACTGCAACGACACTCCGTGACGTGGAGTGTTGCGCGTCGTTGGTCACTTTGTGACGGGAGAGATAGCTGACGAGTGGTCAGTTCTGTTC
>NZ_JBIRUY010000073.1:0-17131 GCF_044335305.1 Streptomyces sp. NPDC020490
GCACACTGGGCGCCGCCCGAGTAGAGCCCCCCCCGCTCACCCCCCCCGTGACCCGCCCCCCGCCCCGGGGGGCCCGGCACCGTCACGGTGCCGGGCCCCTCGCCGCTCACGGAACGTTTCACTGCTCGTCGAGCGTGTCCGCCGCCTCGACCTCTTCGCGGGTGACGCCCAGCAGGTACAGGACCGTGTCGAGGAACGGCACGTTCACCGCGGTGTGCGCCGCCTCCCGGACCACCGGCTTGGCGTTGAAGGCGACCCCGAGACCGGCCGCGTTGAGCATGTCCAGATCATTGGCGCCGTCGCCGATCGCGACCGTCTGCGCCAGCGGTACGCCCGCCTCCGCGGCGAACCGGCGCAGCAGCCGTGCCTTGCCCGCCCGGTCCACGATCTCCCCGACGACCCGCCCGGTCAGCTTCCCGTCGACGATCTCCAGGGTGTTGGCCTGCGCGAAGTCGAGGCCGAGCCGCTCCTTCAGATCGTCCGTGACCTGCGTGAACCCGCCCGAGACGACACCGACTTGGTAGCCGAGCCGCTTCAGCGTCCGGATCAGCGTGCGCGCACCCGGCGTCAGCCGCACCTCGCTGCGCACCTTGTCCACCACCGAGGCGTCCAGCCCCTCCAGCAGCGCCACGCGCGCGTGCAGCGACTGCTCGAAGTCCAGTTCTCCGCGCATCGCGGCGGCCGTCACCTCGGCGACCCGGTCCTCGCAGCCGGCGTGCGCGGCGAAGAGCTCGATCACCTCGTCCTGGATGAGCGTCGAGTCCACGTCCATGACGACGAGCCGCTGGGCCCGCCGGTGCAGTCCGGCGGCGACCACCGCGATGTCGACACCGAGTGCCGCCGCGTCGGTCACCAGCGCCGTGCGCAGGGGTTCGGTCTCCACGCCGGACACCGCGAACTCCACCGCCGTGACCGGGTACTTGGCGAGCCGGAAGATCCGGTCGATGTTGCCGCCGGCCTTGGTGATCCGCGCGGCGACCTGGGCCGTCGCCTCCGCGGTGAGCGGGTGGCCGAGCACGGTGACCAGGGAACGCCCGAGACCGCGCGGCCGGTTGTCGCCGTGGCCGGAGAGGATCTCCGCCTGCATCTTCATGGACTCCGCCCAGCTGTGGACGGTGGCCCGCAGGTTCCCTTCGAGCCCTCGCGGCGGCTCGGTCACGAGCGCGCACAGCACCATCCGGCCACGGGTGACGACCTGCTCGATGTCGACGACGTCGACGGAGTAGGCCGCGAGGGTGTCGAAGAGGCCGGCCGTGATGCCCGGCCGGTCCTTGCCGAAGATCTTGACGAGGAGGGTGGGGACGTCAGAGGACGAGGTCTGCGAAGCGCTCATGGTGTATCCACCGTATCCGGCACCCAGTGCCCTCCGCCCCTGAGGTCCGCCTGGCGGACAGCGAACAGTGGGTGCCGGCCGGGTGTCCGGCACCTTGCCCACCGGCCGCGACCGCCCGGCGGGGCCGCCGGGGCACCGCCGCCGGCCGCGTACGGCCGACCGGGCCCCGCACCCCGCGAGCACCGGCTCACCGGTCCGTCTTCGGCTTCCTCGGAGGGGCCTTCGGAGGCTTCCTCGGAGGGGTTCCCGGAGGGGGCGGCGGTGGCGGCCCCTCCGGCGCGGATCCCGGTGCCGGTCCCGTCCCCGCGTCCCGCCCGGACACCGGCTCGGACGGCTGCCGTGGAGGGCGCGGGGGACGCGGGGGAGGGGCTCCGAAGTGCCGCACCACGGTCGGGGCGCCGTACACGTCCGGCTCGGCGGGCGGCGGACCGTCGGGGTTCCGCGCGTCGCCGTCGGCCGGCCGTGCGCTTCCCCGGTCGCCGCCGTGGCGTGCGCCCTGGAAGGGCCCCGGCCCGTCCGGCGGCCGCGCGTCCTCCGGCTCCCGCAGCTCGTCCGGTACGAGCAGGTAGGGGTTGGTGGCGGGGTTCGGCGGCCGGTACGGCACACCGGGCTCGTACGGCCCGGCCCCACCACCGGAGACGGCCCCGGAGACGGCCGCACCGGAGACTCCCTCGCCGTCGACGCCATTGCCCGCGTCCCCGGCCCCGCCGCCGACGCCGCCCGTCTCCGGGACCTCCGGGACCTCCGGATCACTCCCACCGACCCCTGCCGCCCCTGCGGCCGGTCGTCCAGCCTCCGCCACGGGCGCGACCGCGCGAGCCAGAGGTGCCGCACGCCGCCCCGCCGCCCCGCCGGCCCACGCCAGCAGCGCCCCCGCCGCCCCCGCTGCCGCGCCCCACAGGGCGCCCAGCAGCAGCGCCGTCCCCAGCCGCCCGTGCAGCCAGATCCCGGCGCCGAACGCGTCGAAGCCCAGCACGGACAGCGAG
Organism: Streptomyces sp. NPDC020490; assembly: GCF_044335305.1. Classification (NCBI taxonomy): domain Bacteria; kingdom Bacillati; phylum Actinomycetota; class Actinomycetes; order Kitasatosporales; family Streptomycetaceae; genus Streptomyces; species Streptomyces sp. NPDC020490. The sequence continues at coordinate 2,320 of NZ_JBIRUY010000073.1, forward strand.
GCGTCCACCGACACCTCAGTCAGCCAGGCGAGCAACGGCAGCGCCACCGCCGTGGCGATGCCCAGCCGCAGCGCGCACCGCCCCGCGAACCCGGCGGCCCCCGGCTCGCCCGCGGGTCCGCCCGCCACCGGCGTCCGCACCGCGGTCAGCACACCCGCCAGCAGCATCGTCACCGCCGCCGCGACGGCCAGCAGCCACACCCGGCCGTCCAGCTCCGCCAGCCGGCCCAGCGTCACCGGCTGGTCGGTGCTCGCGGTGAGCAGGTCGTCCAGCGGATCGGGCAGCAGCCGGGCGAGTTCGCCGGTCGCCCTGCCGTCGAACGGCAGGAACAGGCCGACCGGCAAGCCCAGCCAGGCGCCGTTCGGCGCGCCGAGCAGCGCGGCGCCCGCGATGCGCCGGGGATGGTCGTCACCGATCGCCGCGTACGCCGCCGCCGCGAGGCCCGCCACCACCGCCGCCAGCAGCACGGTGACGAGGGCGGACACGGCCGGACGCACGACGCGGTGCACCGCCTGCCAGCCGCGCGGCAGGGGGGTGCGGCGTGAGGCCAGCAGCGCGATCAGCAGGACCCCGGCCGACCAGCCGAGCCCGCCGAGCAGCGTCGGCGCCGTGTCGACGGTGAAGCCCACGGCCGCCTTCGCGTGGATCAGGTTGCCGACGTTGTCGGGCAGCAGCCCGCCGAGGTCCCCGAGGTCGCCGAGACCGGGGATGCTGATGCCCCCGCCGGCTCCGGTGGGCAGCTTGCCGAGGCCCAGCGAGCCGCCGTCGATCGTGATGACGTCGTGACCGGCCCAGGCCAGTCCGCCCAGCGTCGCGACGAACAGCGCGACCACCGTGCCCGCGCGCGCGAGCAGTTCGGCCGGCGCGATCACGACGCCGGCCGCGCGCAGGGACCGCAGGAAGAACCACGACAGCAGGAGCGCCCCGACCAGGCTGACCCCCAGTGGCGTGATCGTGACGGCCGTGTGGGCCTCAGCGCCCTTCAGGCCGAACGCGGACACATCACCGGACGGCGTGATCGAACCCCCCGCCCCGAGGGCCACGACCGCCGCGGTCATCGGCCCGAGCGAGCCCGCCGAGTCGGCCTCCAGCAGGTGCAGTCCGAGCGCCGCCGTGCCCGCCATCCCGATCAACGCCCAGCTCACGGCCGCGAGCGCGGACAACAGGACGTCGGCCCACGGCACCCTCCTGCCGTACTCCGCGCTCTCGACGCTCGACGACGTGCTCGACGACGTGCTCAACGACAGACCCCCCCGATCCGCGGCGCGGCCCGGTGGCCGCGCATGTCCCCCTCGCGTGGATTACCACTCTCCGGGTCGATTTCCACCCCGTCAACGGAACCAGCCGTTGCGTAAGCGCGTGCTTTTCACAAGGCCCGGCTTTCGGTCAGGGGGCGGAGCCTGAAATAGTTCCCGACGATGTTCGACATCCCTAGACTCCCTGTGATGGGGGTAACTCGGGGGACTACTCAGTGGGGCATGGAGTGCCGGAACTCGTACTGGAATCGAATGGACGTACCTGGACGCTCGACGCGTCCAGGACCTACACCCTCGGACGCGATCCGCAGGGCGACATCGTGCTCGACGACGCCAGGGTGTCCTGGCGTCACGCCACGATCAGCTGGAGCGGCCGCAGTTGGGTCATCGAGGACCACGGCAGCACCAACGGCACGTTCGTGCAGGGCCAGCGGATCCATCAGCTGGAACTCGGACCCGGCGCGTCGGTGAACCTCGGCAACGCGACGGACGGCCCACGCCTGAACGTCTCCGGCGCGGCGGCGGCCGTCGCCCAGCCGCAGCAGCAGCAGCCGTACGCAGCCCAGGGGGCGAACCCGGGCTGGGCCCCGCAGACGCCGCAGCAGGCGCCGCAGCAGGCCGGCTGGCAGCAGCCGCAGGCCACGCCGCAACAGGCCGCGCCGATTCCGTCGCAGCAGGGTCCCGGTGGTGGCGCGGGGGCGCCGCCGGTCTACGGCGACCGCAGCCCGACGACGTTCCACCAGTTCTCGCTGGACCGCGTCATGCGCATCGGCCGCGCCCTGGAGAACGACCTGGTCGTCTCGGACCTGCAGGTCTCCCGGCACCACGCCGAGTTCCACGCCACGCCGGACGGCCGCCTGGAGATCCGCGACCTCGGCTCGCACAACGGCACCTACGTCAACGGCCAGCCGATAGCCAAGGGCGGCTCGCAGCTGCTGGGCCCCACCGACATCATCGGCGTCGGCCACTCGACGTTCCGGATCGTCGGCGACCGCCTCGAGGAGTTCGTCGACACCGGTGAGGTGTCCTTCTCCGCCCGCCACCTGACCGTGACGGTCGACGGGGGCAAGCAGATCCTGAAGGACGTCTCCTTCGGCGTCCCCGAGAAGTCGCTGATCGCGGTGATCGGTCCGTCCGGCTCGGGCAAGTCGACCCTGCTGAAGGCGCTCACCGGCTACCGGCCCGCCAACCAGGGCGACGTCCTCTACGACAACCGCAACCTGTACAAGCAGTTCGCCGAGCTGCGCCAGCGCATCGGTCTGGTCCCGCAGGACGACATCCTGCACAAGGAGCTGACCGTCAAGAAGGCCCTCAAGTACGCGGCCAAGCTCCGTTTCCCGGCCGACACCACGGCCGCCGAGCGCGAGGCCCGCATCGACGAGGTGCTGCGCGAGCTGAAGCTGGACATCCACAAGGAGAAGAAGGTCACCTCCCTCTCCGGCGGCCAGCGCAAGCGCGTCTCCGTCGCCCTGGAGCTGCTCACCAAGCCGTCGCTGATCTTCCTCGACGAGCCGACCTCCGGTCTCGACCCGGGCATGGACCGCGACGTCATGCAGCTGCTGCGCGGTCTCGCCGACGACGGCCGCACGGTCCTCGTCGTCACCCACTCCGTCGCCGAGCTGGCGCTGTGCGACAAGCTGCTGGTGATGGCGCCGGGCGGCGCGGTCGCCTACTTCGGCCCGCCGGAGGAGGCACTGAACTTCTTCGGCTACGACACCTGGGCCGATGTCTTCTCCGCCTTCGAGAACTACCGCGACTACGACTGGGCGGGGCGCTGGAAGGGCTCGCAGCACTACCAGATGTACGCCGCGGACATCGACGCCGTCGCGCCGCAGTCCGTACAGGTGCCGCCGATGCAGGGGATGCGGCCGCCCAAGCCGCAGGGCTGGATGTCGCAGTTCGTCACGCTGGTGCGCCGCTACGTGGCGGTGATCGCGTCCGACAAGGGCTTCCTGGCACTGATGGTGATCCTGCCGGCGGTCCTCGGCGCGGTGAGCCTGCTCATCGACTCGGGCAACAGCCTGCTGCCCAACCCGTTCAACCCGCAGACCGGCCGGATCATCCCCAACGGCACGGCCACCACGGTCCTGCTGATCCTCGCGGTCGGCGCCTGCTTCGCCGGCGCCGCGAACTCCGTCCGAGAGCTGATCAAGGAACGGGTCATCTACGAGCGGGAACGCGCGACCGGCCTGTCCCGCAGCGCGTACCTGATGTCCAAGGTGTTCGTGCTCGGCGCGATCACCGTGTTCCAGGGCGGCCTGGTCGGCGCCATCGGCTTCTTCAACCGGGAGATCCCGGAGCAGGGCCTGGTGTTCGGCAGCGCCACCATCCTGGAGCTCTCCGTGCCGATCATGGCCCTGGGCTTCACCTCGATGATGTTCGGCCTGATCATCTCCTCGCTGGTGAAGACGGCCGAGAAGACCATGCCGCTGCTGGTCATGTTCGCGATCATCCAGGTCGTGTTCACCGGCTGCCTGTTCACCCTGAACGGCTCGATCGGCGTCAACCAGTTCTCGTTCCTGATGCCGTCGCGCTGGGCGGTCGCCGCCGCGGGTGCCACGCTGGACTTCAACAAGATCGCCCCGCCGAAGCCCGGCGAGAGCAATGACCCGCTGTGGGAGCACGCCGTCGGCACCTGGTGCGTGGACATGCTCGCCCTGATCGCCCTCGGCGTGGTCTGCGGCTTCTTCGTGGCCCGCTTCCTGCGCCGCCACGAGCCCGAGGTCATGCGCAAGTAGCGGCGCGACAGCGGTCAGGGCCCGCGAGGCCCGTACGGCCCCGAAGGGCGGCACCCGTCAGGAGGTGCCGCCCTTCGGCGTCATGTACCGAGGTCCGCGCTGACCTCGGTGACCTCAGTACGCGCTGTTGACGTTGTCGATCGAGCCGTACCGGTGGGCCGCGTAGTTGGCCGCGGCGGTGATGTTGGCGACCGGGTCGTAGATGTTCCAGGACGTGCCCGGGACGTGGTATGCCCGGAAGGTCGGCGGGATCACCTGCAGCAGGCCCTTCGACGGGATGCCGTTGATGGCGTTGATGTCCCAGTTGTTGATCGCGTTCGGGTTGCCCGAGGACTCACGCATGATGTTGCGGTGCAGGCCGCTGTAGCTGCCCGGGATGCCCTTGGATCTCATGATGTCCAGGGAATGCCTGATCCAGCCGTCGAGGTTGTTGGCGTACGTCTTCGCGGCCACCGACTCGATCGCGGGACGCCGGGCGGACCGGTTCGCGGCCTCCGCCTTGCGCGCCGCCTCGGCCTTCTTCCTGGCCGCGGCCTCGGCGGCGGCCTGCTTCCGGGCGGCGGCCCGAGCGTCGGCCTTGGCCTTCGCGTCCGCCTTCGCCTTCGCGGCGGCCTCGGCCTTCGCCTGCGCCCTGGCCCTGATGGCCTCCGCCTTCAGGCTGGCGCCGGCCAGCTGGTCGGTGACGCTGGCCCGGACGTCCTTGATCTGCTCGGAGCTGTAGGCCACACGTGCCGTGGAATCCGCCTCGCTCGTGGTCTTCGTCCCGGACCCGCCGGGCACCGCGGTGAAGGCGAGGGCCGCGGCGCCGAGGGCGGCGACACCGCTCAGCGCGACCTTGTGGTGCCGGGTGAGCACACGACTGAGACCACGAACAGGGGTGTTTTCGAGCATGGCAGACGGACCTCTTCGAATAGCGCGGAAATCGCTCTGAGTCCGGCGGGGGACAGGGGTCCGCCCCGCACTAGGGCCGCGGGGGAAATCGCGGCGCTGAGCGACGGGAGCAATTCTTAGCGGCCGCAAAATTCTGTGGCAACGGTGTGACGTACGATCCCAGGTAGTGGATCAGGTGTGGGTAAAGCGGGACAGAACGGGGTGTCTTTCCCGCTCATGGAGGCGGGCCTGGTCTCCTACCGCCCTTCGTACGTGACGTGCGCCCTGTGCCCGGCGTCACACCGGCCGCGCGCTGGTCTCACAAGAAGTTGCGCCCGCAATGCTCTGCGTGAGGAGTCCCCGGCGGGAGCCGCCACTGCGGGCCGCCGGCTCCGCGGCCCGCACCGCCGCCGTCCCCACGGCGACGGCCCGCACGCGGACAGCGGCTGCTCCCGCTCCGCGCGGGAGCAGCGGACGGACCCCCGTGCTCCCGCAGCGGCCCGAGCACGCCGCCCGCCCCCGGGCAGCGGCCACCCATGTACCTGCGGGCCCGCCCGCACGCCCGCGCGCGTGTGTGTGGGCGGGCGGGCGTGTGGGCGGGCGGAGAAGCGCACCACCACGCGCGCCCGATCCGCCCGTCCACGGCGGCGGCCGGCGTCGGCGAGGTGTTCACCACGAGCGGGTCCCCGGCCCGCAGCAGGCTCCACAGGCCGCCGCGGATCCTCCGGCCGACGTCGCGGACCGGGAGACCTCCGGCCTAGGACCACGGGCCCGGGCGGTGGCCGTCGCCGGTCCGATCCGGCTGTCACACCCCGCCGGTACCGTGAGGACATGAGTCGAGGTCCCCGGTCCGGTCTCGCGGCGGTCAGTTCCGCGCTGCTGGCCATGAGCAGGCATCTGGAGGTGCGCGACGTCCTCAAGACGATCGTCGCCTCGGCCCGCGAGCTGCTCGGCGCGCAGTACGCCGCGCTCGGCGTCCCCGACGACCACGGAGGCTTCGCCCAGTTCGTGGTGGACGGCGTCAGCGACGCGCAGTGGAAGGCCATCGGCCCGCTCCCGCGCCAGCACGGCATCCTCGCCGCGATGCTGCACGAGGCCGGCCCCGAGCGACTCGCCGACGTGCGCGAGGACCCCCGCTTCGAAGGCTGGCCGTCCGCCCACCCCGAACTGTCCGACTTCCTTGGCCTGCCCATCCGCGACGGCGACGAGACCATCGGCGCGCTGTTCCTCGCCAACAAGGACTGCCCGAAGCCGCAAGGCGGCTGCGGCTTCACCGAAGAGGACGAGGAACTCCTGGCCATCCTCGCCCAGCACGCGGCCATCGCCCTCACCAACGCCCGCCTGTACGAACGCAGCCGCGAACTGACGATCGCCGAGGAGCGCTCCCGTCTCGCCCACGAGCTGCACGACGCGGTCAGCCAGAAACTGTTCTCGCTGCGCCTGACCGCCCAGGCCGCCACCGCGCTCATCGACCGCGACCCCTCCCGCGCCAAGGGCGAGCTGCAGCAGGTGGCCGTGCTCGCCGCCGAGGCCGCCGAGGAACTGCGCGCCGCCGTCGTCGAACTGCGGCCCGCCGCGCTCGACGAGGACGGGCTCGTGGCCACCCTGCGCACCCAGGTCCAGGTCCTCGACCGCGCCCACACCGCACGCGTGACCTTCACCAACGCCGGCTTCCGCGCCCTGCCCGCGGCCCAGGAGGAGGCCATGCTGCGGGTCGCCCAGGAGGCCCTGCACAACGCCCTGCGGCACTCCGGCGCCGAGCACGTCGACGTGACCGTGGGCCGGCGCGGCTGCGGAGCCGCGCTGCGGATCACGGACGACGGCCGGGGATTCGACCCGCGGTCGGTACGGAGCGCGGGGCGCCACCTGGGCCTGGTGTCCATGCGTGACCGGGCGAGCGGGGTCGGCGGCACGCTGGCCGTGGAGTCGGCGCCCGGCAAGGGCACCACGGTCGAGATGGAGGTTCCCGGTGGCTGACGCGATCAGGGTGCTGGTCGTCGACGACCACCAGGTCGTCCGGCGGGGCCTGCGCACGTTCCTGGAGGTGCAGGAGGACATCGAGGTCGTGGGCGAGGCGGCCGACGGCGCCGACGGGGTGGCCCGCGCGGAGGAGCTGCGGCCCGACGTCGTGCTGATGGACGTCAAGATGCCCGGGATGGACGGCGTGGCGGCGCTCCGCAGACTCCGCGAGCTGGGCAATCCCGCGCGCGTGATCGTCGTGACCAGCTTCACCGAACAGCGCACGGTCGTCCCCGCCCTGCGCGCGGGAGCCGCCGGTTACGTCTACAAGGACATCGATCCGGACGCGCTGGCCGGCGCCATCCGCTCCGTACACGCCGGACACGTCCTGCTCCAGCCCGAGGTGGCCGACGTCCTGCTGTCCCGGGAGGACGCCGGCCCGGGCCAGGGAAGGGCCGGTTCGCTCACCGAACGGGAACGCGAGGTGCTCGGCCTGATAGCCGACGGCCGCTCGAACCGGGAGATCGCGCGTGCCCTGGTCCTGTCCGAGAAGACGGTGAAGACGCACGTCTCGAACATCCTGATGAAACTCGACCTGGCCGACCGCACCCAGGCCGCACTGTGGGCGGTACGTCATGGAGTGGCCGACGGTTCCGCTCCGGACTGAGATTCATACTGTCGTGGGAATGTCCCCCACCTGGCGCATCCTCCGGGAGCCTCCGCCGTTCTCCAGTGCGTGCCGCGGTGACTGCCGCGGCAGTCACCAGGAGGGGTAGTAAGTGAAGAACCTGAAGAAGGCAGTGGCCGTGACGATGGTGGCCGGCGGGCTGGTCGCCGCAGGCTCCGGACTGGCCTCCGCCACCGACGGCGCGTGGGCCGGCGGCGAGGCCAAGGGCTCCCCGGGCGTCCTGTCCGGCAACGTCGTCCAGGCCCCGGTGCACCTGCCGGTGAACGTGGTGGGCAACACCGTGAACGTCGTCGGCGCGCTGAACCCGGCCTTCGGCAACCTGGGCGCCAACCACTGACACCCGCCGCACACGATCGCTGATCTCCGGCCTCCCAGGCCCCACCCGGGAGGCCACCCGCCCCACGGCGTCACGCCCGCGCAGCCACCGGGCGCGGGCCCAAGCCCGGCCGCCGACGCCACCCGCTTCCGCGCGGCGGCGTTCAGCTCGACGGCCTGCCTCCGGCACACCGACCGCCCGCATTCCCCGGCGGCTGACCGCCGCTACCGCGTGCACCTCCCCCGCGGCCCCACACATGATGACCGCCCGCCCGCCCGCCCGCGCACCGCGGTCACGGAGCCGGCCGCTTCCCGGCCGGCGGCGCCCAGGCCCCCAGGCCGGTGGAGCCCCGGCGGGCGGCGCCCAAGCCGGCCGTCCGCTGTCGGTCCGCCCCGCTGTCGGTCCGCCCCGCTGTCGGTCCGCCCCGCTCTCGGCCCGCCCCCTGTCGGTCCGCCCGGTGCGCCGCCCCGGCTCACCTTCGCTCCCGCTCCTCCACGACGGCGTTGTACGCCGCCACCTGCGCCCGTCGAGCCGTTCGTTCCACCGGCCGCAGCGCCTGGGAGCGCGCCGCCATCTCCCCGGCGCTGACCGCACCCCCGTGCCCGCGCTCGCACGCCAGCGACACCAGCAGCCCCACCCGCCGCGCCAGCTCCAGCACCCGCACCGCCCGCGGCGGATACCCCGGCGCCAGCACCTCCCGGCCGCTCTCGGCCCGCGCCCGGTACGCGTCGATCGCCGCCTCCGCCACCGGACCCGCCCCGGCGACGTCCAACCGCGAGAGGACCTCCGTCGCCTCCCGCAACGCCTCCGCCAGCTCCCGCTCGGCCTCGCCCAGCGACGGAACGTCGGCCGGCGGCGCCTCCCGCACCGGCAGGCAGCGCCAGACGACCTCGACATGCAGATCACCGTCGGGCCCGGCCTCGTACACCTCCGGCACGAGCCCGAACGCGGCGCCGTAACAGATCACCGCCTCCCCGGCCTCCAGCGCCCGAACGTTGAACTCCGGCGGCCCGCTCAGCCCCAGCGGATGCCCGGGCGCGGGCAGCGCCACCCGCAGCCCCGTGACCCCGAGCGCCCGCAGCCGCCCCAGCGCGAGGGTCAGTCCGACGGGCCCCGACTCGCCGGGCAACCCCTCCACCCGGTGCACGGCGTCGTCGCCGACGATCGCCGCCACGGCGTCGTCCGGAGAGACAAGTCCGGCCAGAAGGGCGTTTCCCCAAGCGGCAAGGCGTCCTGAACGCGGTTCCGTGAGCATGCCCCCACCCTAAGGACCGGACCGATGGATGGGACCGGCCGACCGGTGGCGTAGATTTCCTAAAGGGCTGTGCCACAAAGCGCACGCGACCGCCGAGACGCCGAAACCTGGTCACACTGCAAGGGGAGACAACGCGCTCATGAGCGATGTTCTGGAACTTCAGGACGTATCCGTCATCCGTGAGGGCCGGGCTCTGGTGGACCAGGTCTCCTGGTCGGTCAAGGAGGGCGAGCGCTGGGTCATCCTCGGCCCGAACGGCGCCGGCAAGACCACCCTGCTCAACGTCGCCTCCAGCTACCTCTACCCCAGCAAGGGCACCGCCGCCATCCTCGGCGAGACCCTCGGCAAGCCCGGCACCGACGTCTTCGAACTGCGCCCGCGCATCGGCATCGCCGGCATCGCCATGGCCGACAAGCTGCCCAAGCGCCAGACGGTCCTGCAGACCGTGCTGACGGCCGCCTACGGCATGACCGCGCACTGGCAGGAGGACTACGAGGAGATCGACGAGCAGCGAGCCCGGGCCTTCCTCGACCGCCTCGGCATGAGCGATTACCTCGACCGCAAGTTCGGCACCCTCTCCGAGGGCGAGCGCAAGCGCACCCTCATCGCCCGCGCCCTGATGACCGACCCGGAGTTGCTGCTCCTCGACGAGCCCGCCGCCGGCCTCGACCTCGGCGGCCGCGAGGACCTGGTCCGCCGCCTCGGCCGCCTCGCCCGCGACCCCATCGCCCCCTCGATGATCATGGTGACCCACCACGTCGAGGAGATCGCCCCCGGCTTCACCCACGTCCTGATGATCCGGCAGGGCAAGGTCCTCACCGCCGGCCCCCTGGAACTCGAGCTCACCTCCCGCAACCTCTCCCTCTGCTTCGGTCTCCCGCTCGTCGTCGAGCAGGTCGGCGACCGCTGGACGGCCCACGGCCTGCCGCTGTCCTGAGGGCTTTTGCGCCCTGTCCGAGACCCGACCGCGGCCCTACCATGACCGTGTGAACGACATCGACGCATGGGTGTGGTGGCTCGTCGGCGCGGCAGCGCTGGGAATCCCGCTCGTGGTGACCGCGATGCCGGAGTTCGGCATGTTCGCGGTGGGCGCCGTCGCCGCGGCGGCCGTCGCCGGTCTCGGCTTCGGCGTGGTGGCCCAGGTGCTCGCCTTCGTCGTCGTCTCGGTCGCCCTGATCGCCGTCGTACGGCCCATCGCGTACCGGCACCGCACCGAGCGGCCTCAACTCGCCACGGGCATCGACGCCCTGAAAGGCAGGCAGGCCGTCGTGCTGGAGCGGGTCGACGGATCGGGCGGCCGGATCAAGCTCGCGGGGGAAGTGTGGTCGGCCCGTTCCCTCGACACCGGCCGCGCCTACGAAGTGGGTGAGGAAGTGGACGTCGTGGACATCGAGGGGGCCACGGCGATCATCATGTGACCTCGCTCGACGCAACTGGATCTCAACTGCTCCGAACACCCCACGAGTTACGCGACGGTCTGTCACACTCGACCAGCAAGATCTTCAACGACACAAGATCTTCCATAGGCGCCGAGGCGGAGAAGGGTACGGGGAACGACGATGGAACCGGTCATCATCGTCCTGATCATTCTGGTGGTGTTGGTCTTCATCGCCCTGATCAGGACTATCCAAGTCATCCCGCAGGCCAGCGCCGCCATCGTGGAGCGCTTCGGCCGTTACACGCGGACGCTGAACGCGGGACTCAACATCGTCGTCCCGTTCATCGACACCATCCGCAACCGCATCGACCTGCGCGAACAAGTCGTCCCGTTCCCGCCGCAGCCGGTGATCACCCAGGACAACCTGGTCGTCAACATCGACACCGTCATCTACTACCAGGTGACCGACGCCCGGGCCGCCACCTACGAGGTCGCCAGCTACATCCAGGCGATCGAGCAGCTCACCGTCACCACCCTGCGCAACATCATCGGCGGCATGGACCTGGAGCGCACCCTGACGTCCCGTGAGGAGATCAACGCGGCCTTGCGCGGCGTCCTCGACGAGGCCACCGGCAAGTGGGGCATCCGCGTCAACCGCGTCGAACTCAAGGCCATCGAACCGCCGACCTCCATCCAGGACTCGATGGAGAAGCAGATGCGCGCCGACCGTGACAAGCGCGCCGCGATCCTCCAGGCCGAGGGTGTCCGGCAGTCCGAGATCCTGCGCGCCGAGGGTGAGAAGCAGTCCCAGATCCTGCGGGCCGAAGGTGAGGCCAAGGCCGCCGCCCTGCGCGCGGAGGGCGAGGCCCAGGCCGTCCGTACGGTGTTCGAGGCCATCCACGCCGGCGACCCGGACCAGAAGCTGCTGTCCTACCAGTACCTCCAGATGCTGCCGAAGATCGCCGAAGGCGACGCCAACAAGCTCTGGATCGTCCCCAGCGAAATCGGCGACGCCCTCAAGGGCCTGTCCGGTGCCATGGGCAACTTCGGCCCCATGGGCGGCGGTTCCGGCGGCAACGGATCCACAGGCAACGGCAGCGGCAGCGGCGGCGCGGCCGCGGAGCGCCGGGAGAAGCCCCAGATCGACTGACGGCACCCCGAAAAGCGAAGTTCCCCGCGCCCCTCGGCAAGGAGCGCGGGGAACAGTGCTGTTCAGCACCGAAGCTCTCAAGCGACGTCGCGAGCCAGCCAGTCAGGAAGCGAGGCGGCGTCGTCGGCCCCCAGCGCCAGCAGCATCGCATCGGCGGGCGTCGGCTCGAACGGCTGCCTCAGCAACGGCATGCCCGCCTCCTCCGGAGTCCGGTCGGCCTTGCGGTGGTTGTCCTCCGCGCACGACGCGACCGTGTTCAGCCAGGTGTCCTGACCCCCCTGCGACCGCGGCACCACGTGGTCCACGGTCGTCGCCCGCCTGCCGCAGTACGCGCACCGGTGCCGGTCCCGCACCAGGACACCCCGCCTCGACCAGGGCGCTTGTCTTCGGAACGGCACCCGTACGTACCGGCACAGCCTGATCACCCGGGGCGCGGGTATGTCCACGGCGGCACCCCGCATGCGCAGTTCGGGGTGGGCCTGCTCGACGACGGCCTTGTCCTGCAGCACCAGGACCACGGCCCGGTTCAGGGTCACCGTCGACAGCGGCTCGAAGCTCGCGTTCAGCACCAGCGTGTCACGCATCCAGCCCACCTCCCGTCTGCACCGGCCCACCCCCTGGCGGGCTCGGATCAACTCTGGACGGGCACGCCGAGATGGACAACGCAATAAAAAAGTGCCCGCCCCTGATCAATTCCAAGACCAGGGGCGGGCAAACGTTCTATGAACGTTCCTCCTGCTCAGCCCTCCGCGGGAACCTCGTACTCCCCGATGAGCTGGGCACGCGCGATCGTGTGGAAGCGCAGGTTGAAACCGACGGCGGCCGGGGAGGTGTCGGAGTCCGGACCGAGCTTCTCCTGGTCCACGGCGTACACCGTGAACACGTACCGGTGCGGCCCGTCCCCGGGCGGCGGAGCGGCTCCGCCGAAGTCCTTCGTCCCGTAGTCGTTCCGGGCCTGGACCGCGCCCTCGGGCAGTCCCTCGAACGTGCCGCTGCCCGCACCGACCGGCAGCTCGGTCACCGAGGCCGGGATGTCGAACACGACCCAGTGCCAGAACCCGCTGCCCGTCGGGGCGTCCGGGTCGTAGCAGGTCACGGCGAAGCTCTTGGTCTCCGGCGGGAAGCCCTCCCACCGCAGGTGCGGCGAGGTGTTGCCCTCCGCGTGGACCTGAGCGCTCTTGAGCGTCGCGCCCTCCTCGACGTCCTCGCTCGTCACCGTGAACGACGGCACGGGGGGATGGAAGTCGTGGGGGAGCGGCCGCCTCTTGAGCTCGGTCACCTCGGTACCTCCTGATCGGATCCGTTCAGTAGGTCCGAGCCTAGAACCAGTTGCGCTTGCTGCCGACCTCGGACAGCCACTGGTTGAGGTACGCCGCCCAGTCGGTCCCGTGGTAGTCCTGCAGACCCACCTGGAACGACCGGAAGGTGTCGCTGCCCTCGCTGAACAGCCCCGGCTTCTTGTCCATCTCCAGCACGACGTCCATCTCGTGCGCGTCGGCCACGAAGCTCAACTCGACCTGGTTCAGCCCCCGGTACTGCGACGGCGGGAAGAACTCGATCTCCTGGTAGAACGGCAGCTGCTGCCGCGTGCCCCGGATGTGACCGCGCTCCATGTCCGCGCTCTTGAAGCGGAAGCCGAGCTGGATGAACGCGTCGAGGATCGCCTGCTGCGCCGGCAGCGGGTGCACGTTGATCGGGTCCACGTCACCGGAGTCGATGGCACGCGCGATCGCCAGCTCGGTGCTCACACCGATGTTCATCCCGCGCAGCGACTGCCCGTCGATCATCGTGATCGGGGTCTCCCACGGGATCTCCAGCCCGAACGGCACCGAGTGCACGGCCTTCGCCTGGAGCTCGAAGGCACCGCCGAGCTGCAGCTTGGCGAACTCGATGTTCTGGTGGTACTCCTCTTCCCCGCCTTCCACCTCGACGCGCGCCCGCAGGGCCACCGACAGGCCCTCGATGTTCTGGTTCACGGACCCGCCCTGGATCCGCACCTCGCCCTGGACGACGCCACCCGGAACGACGTTGACCTCGGTCAGTTCGGTCTCGACCGAAGCTCCGCCGGCCCCCAGACTCGCGAGCAGCTTCTTGAACGCCATGACTCTCCTCTTACGTGTGGACCCTTGATCCCTACAAACGCGATCCGGGCGTGGCCGGTTCCGCCTCACACCCTGGCAAGACGGCCGAATCTTCGCCACCCCTCGGCGTCCACCCGTCTGGACTACGCTCGTACCCCATGATCGCGCCCCCGGACCGTACGCCACTGCCCAGGGAGTTCTTCGACCGCCCCGTACTCGAGGTCGCGCCGGACCTCCTGGGCCGCGTCCTCGTACGCACGACCCCGGACGGCCCGATCGCGCTGCGCCTCACGGAGGTCGAGGCCTACGACGGTCCGGGCGACCCCGGCTCCCACGCCTATCGCGGCCGCACACCCCGCAACGACGTGATGTTCGGCCCGCCCGGACACGTGTACGTGTACTTCACCTACGGCATGTGGTTCTGCATGAACCTGGTGTGCGGACCGGAAGGCAGGGCGAGCGCGGTCCTGCTCCGGGCCGGCGAGGTCGTGGAGGGCGTCGAGCTCGCCCGCAAACGCCGGATCTCGGCCCGCACCGAGCACGAACTGGCCAAGGGCCCCGCCCGCCTGGCCACGGCCCTGGACGTGGACCGGGACCTCAACGGCACGGACGCGTGCGCCCCCGGTGACACGCCCCTGCGGATCGTGACGGGTGCCCCGGTGTCCGCCGGTCGGGTCCTCAACGGCCCGCGCACCGGAGTCGCGGGTGACGGCGGTGTCCACCCCTGGCGCTTCTGGGTCGGCGACGATCCGACCGTGAGCCCGTACCGGGCCCATGTGCCGCGCCGCCGTCGAAGTTGACTCGCTCCGCGAAGGTGCGTAACGTAGCCCGAGCCGCTTGAACCGGGTACGGCATTCGCCTGCAGCCGGAAGCGGCCAACCCACTACCTGACGATCACCCCTCAGCGGGGTCGAATTCGGCGTGTTCGCGCGCCCGAATTCGAGCCGGCGGAACTCGATTATGAGTTGGCGAGGGAATCGGCTAACGTAGTGAATGTCGAAAGGCCCCGCCGACAGGGAATCAGGCCCGAAAGGATCTGATAGAGTCGGAAACGCAAGACCGAAGGGAAGCGCCCGGAGGAAAGCCCGAGAGGGTGAGTACAAAGGAAGCGACCGTTCCTT
>NZ_JBIRUY010000074.1:0-16153 GCF_044335305.1 Streptomyces sp. NPDC020490
GTGGATGTGGCGGCGGTGAATGGTCCGGAGTCGGTGGTGGTCTCCGGGGTGGAGGCGGAGGTTTTGCGGGTTGCGGAGGAGTTGGCTTCGCGGGGCCGTAAGTGCCGGCGGTTGCGGGTGTCGCATGCGTTTCATTCGCCGTTGGTGGAGCCGGTGTTGGAGGCGTTCGGTGAGGTGGCGGGGTCGCTGACGTATCGGGTGCCGTTGTTGCCGGTGGTGTCGAATGTGACCGGGGAGCGGGTGGAGGAGTTCTCGGCGGGTTATTGGGTGGAGCATGTGCGGGCGGCGGTGCGTTTCGGTGATGGTGTGCGTCATCTGGTCGGGCAGGGTGTGACGCATTTTCTGGAGTTGGGTCCGCAGGGTGTTCTCACGAGCATGGTCCAGGAGAATCTGGGCGACGATTTCGATGGTCTTCTGACGCCGGTGCTGCGGAAGGGTCGTCCGGAGCCGGAGGCGTTCGTGACGGCGTTGGCGGAGGCGTGGACGCGTGGTGTGCCCGTCGAGTGGGACAGCCTGTTCCATAGCACCGCCACCCGGCATGTCGACCTGCCCACCTACCCCTTCCAGCACCAGCGCTACTGGCTCGAAGCCACTCCCGCATCCCCGGTCCCCGCCACCGCCCAGGACGCTGTGGACGCCCAGTTCTGGGAGGCCGTCGAGCGGGAGGATCTGGAGGCTCTCACGGGCACGCTGCGACTCCCCGACGAGCAGCCGCTCCGTGAGGTGCTGCCGGCGCTCGCCGACTGGCGGCGGGACCGGCGTGAGCAGTCCACGTTGGACTCCTGGCGGTACCGGATCGTGTGGAAGGCGGCGCCCGAGGCGGGCGTTCCGCGTCTCACCGGACGTTGGCTGATCGTCGTACCGGAAGGGGTCGAAGCGGCCGAGGTGCTCGCCGCGCAGGCGGCCGAGGCGCTCGCCGCGCACGGGGCGGAGACCACCGAACTGCGCCTCGACGCCACCGGCGCCGACCGTGCCTCCTGGGCCGAGCGGCTCGCCTCCACGGTGTCGGAGGACCTGACCGGAACGCTCTCGCTGCTCCCGCTCGACGCCCGCCCGCACCGCGCGCACCCCGCGGTCAGCGCTGCCGTCGCCGCGACCGCCGCCCTCGCGCAGGCGCTCGGCGATGCGGGCATCGGTGCCCCGCTGTGGAACCTGACCTGCGGCGGCGTCTCCACCGGCCACGGCGACGCGGCTGCCGACACCACCGGCACCCAGGCACAGGCATGGGCGCTCGGGCGGGTCGCCGCGCTGGAGTACCCGGACCGGTGGGGCGGCCTCGTCGACGTGCCCGCGGAGATCGACGAGCGGGCCGGTGCGCGGCTCGCCGCCGTCCTCGGTCAGCAGGCAGGTGAGGAGCATGAGGACCAGGTGGCCGTACGGGCCTCCGGGACGCTGGTCCGGCGGCTGCGCCGGGCGCCCGTGCCCGCCGACCGGGCCCGCACCCCGTGGCGGCCCGACGGCGCGGGCACCGTTCTGATCACCGGCGGTACCGGCGCCCTCGGCAGCCGACTCGCCCGCTGGCTCGCCGGGAACGGCGCCCGGCACCTGCTGCTGACCAGCAGGCGCGGCCCGGACGCACCGGGTGCCGCCGAACTCGTCGAGGAATTAAGGCAGTCGGGGGCCGAGGCCCGAGCGGTCGCCTGTGACGTGGCCGACCGTGAGCAGCTTGCGGCGCTGCTCGCCTCCGTACCCGCCGAACGGCCGCTCACCGCGGTCGTGCACGCGGCCGGTGTGTCCGACAGCGCGTTCATGGACGACGTCACGGCCGAGCACCTGGCGCAGGTGCTGCGGCCCAAGGCGGTCGCGGCCGACCTGGTCGACGAGCTGACGCGTCAACTCGGGCTGGACCTGCGGGCCTTCGTCCTGTTCGCGTCCAGCGCCGGCATGTGGGGCAGTGGCGGCCAGGCCGCGTACGCCGCGGCCAACGCCCATCTCGACGCACTCGCCGAACGCCGGCGGGCCGACGGGCTCGCCGCCACCGCGGTCGCCTGGGGCCCCTGGGCCGAGGCCGGCATGGCCGCCTCCGAGGACATCGACGACCACCTGCGCCGCCGCGGCGTCATCGGCATCGCGCCGGACACCGCCGTCGCCGCGCTGCAGCAGGCCCTCGACCTCGACGAGACCTGCGTCGGTGTCGCCGACGTCGACTGGTCGCTGTTCGCCCCCACCTACACGGCCCTGCGGCACAGCGCGCTGATCAGCGAACTGCCGGAGGTGCGGCAGGCGTTGGCGGACGAGGTGCCCGAACGCAGCACGGCCGCCGCCGAGTCGGCCTCCGCGCTGCGCCACCGCCTCGCCGCCACCCCGGCCGCCGAACAGGAACACCTCCTGATCGAGTTGGTCCGCGAACACGCCGCCGCCGTCCTCGGCCACCGCGGCACCGACGCCGTACAGGCGGCACGGCCCTTCAAGGACCTCGGCTTCGATTCGCTCACCGCCGTGGAACTGCGGAACCGGATCGCCGCCGAGACCGGCCTGAAGCTCTCCGCGACCCTCCTCTTCGACCACCCCAACCCGGCTGCCCTCGCCAAGGACCTGCGCATCCGGCTGCTCGACGGCGAGGTCGACACCGACACCTCGGTCCTCGCCGACCTCGACCGCATCGACGCCGCGCTCACCCGGCTCGGCCCCGACGACGCCACCCGCCACCGCATCGCGGGACGCCTCCAGGTGCTGCTCTCCAAGTGGGGCACCGAAAGCGGCCGCGAGCCCGCCGCGGGCGACAGCCACCACGAGCTCGCCGATGCCTCGGCGGACGAGATCTTCGCGCTCATCCATGACGAGCTCGGCAAGTCGTAGACGTGCCGGAACGCCACCCAAGGAGCCCCAGCGCCATGGACCGCCAGACGGACCGCCACAGCCAGACGGACAACGAACAGAAGCTGCTCGACCACCTGCGGTGGGTGACGGCCGAACTCAAGCAGGCCCGGCAGCGGCTGCGCGAGGCAGAGGCCGTCGAGCCGGAGCCGGTCGCCGTCGTCGCCATGGCCTGCCGCTACCCCGGTGGCGTGACCAGCCCCGAGGACCTGTGGCAGCTCGTGCGGGACGGCCGCGACGCCGTCAGCGGCTTCCCCACCGACCGCGGCTGGGACCTCGACGCCCTCTACGACCCCGACCCCGACCGGCTCGGCACCAGCTATGTGCGCGAGGGCGGATTCGTGCACGACGCGGGCGACTTCGACGCCGAGTTCTTCGGCATCTCGCCCCGCGAGGCGCTCGCCATGGACCCGCAGCAACGGCTCCTCCTCGAAACCACCTGGGAAGCCTTCGAGCGCGCCGGACTCGACCCCGGCGACCTCACCGGCAGCCGCACCGGCGTGTTCGTCGGCACCACCTACGCCGGCTACGGCAACGCCCGCCCCGACACCCCCGGCGCGGCCGAGAACGTCGAAGGCCACCTGATGACCGGCATCGCCACCGCCGTCGCCTCCGGCCGCCTCGCCTACACCTTCGGCCTGGAAGGCCCCGCCCTCTCGGTCGACACCATGTGCTCCTCGTCCCTCGTCGCCCTCCACCTCGCGGTGCAGTCCCTGCGCCGCGGCGAGTGCACCCTCGCTCTCGCGGGCGGCGCGCAGATCATGGCGACACCGGACGTGTACGTCGAGTTCAGCCGGCAGCGAGGGCTGTCGCCCGACGGCCGCTGCAAGCCGTTCGCCGCCGCCGCCGCCGGCACCGGCTGGTCCGAGGGCGCCGGCGTCCTCCTCCTGGAGAAGCTCTCCGACGCCCGCCGCAACGGCCACCGCGTCCTGGCCGTCGTCCGCGGCTCCGCCGTCAACCAGGACGGCGCCTCCAACGGCCTCACCGCGCCCAACGGCCCCTCCCAGGTCCGCGTCATCGAGGCCGCCCTCGCCGACGCCCGCCTCGCCCCCCACCAGGTCGACCTCGTCGAGGCGCACGGCACCGGCACCACCCTCGGCGACCCCATCGAAGCCCAGGCCCTGCTCGCCGCCTACGGACAGAACCGCGCCGCGGACCGCCCGCTGCACCTCGGCTCCGTCAAGTCGAACATCGGCCACGCGGCCGCCGCGGCCGGCGTCGCCGGAGTGATCAAGGCCGTCATGGCCGTACGCGAAGGGGTCCTGCCGCGCACGCTGCACATCGACGCACCGACGCCCGAGGTCGACTGGTCGGCCGGCGCGGTGGAACTCCTCACCGAGGAACGCTCCTGGCCCACCGCCGACGGCCCCCGCACCGCCGCCGTCTCCTCGTTCGGCGCCAGCGGGACGAACGCCCACGTCATCGTGCAGGCCGCGCCGCCCGCCCCCGAGCCACCACGGCAGCCGGAGCAGACCGCCCCCCTCCTGGGGGACACCCCGGCCCCCTGGATCGTCTCCGGCCGCGGCACGAAAGGCCTGCGGGCCCAGGCTGCCCGGTTGCGTGATTTCGTCGGGCGGCGGCCGGGGTTGGTGTCTGGTGCGGTGGCGCGTGCGTTGGTGGGGACGCGGGCCGGGTTGGAGCAGCGGGGTGTGGTGGTGGCGGGGGACCGGGAGGGGTTCCTGGCCGGGTTGTCGGCGTTGGTCGAGGGCCGGCCGGGGGTGGTCACGGGGTCGGTGCTGAAGGGTGCGGACCGTCCGGTGTTCGTGTTTCCGGGGCAGGGGTCGCAGTGGGTGGGGATGGCGGTGGAGCTGTATGAGGCTTCGCCGGTGTTCGCCGCGCGGCTGGAGGAGTGTGCGCGGGCGCTGTCGGGGTTCGTGGGCTGGTCGCTGCTGGATGTGCTGCGGGGTGTCGAGGGCGCGCCTGGGTTTGACCGGGTGGATGTGGTGCAGCCGGTGTTGTGGGCGGTGATGGTGTCGCTTGCGGAGTTGTGGCGGTCGGTGGGGGTGGAGCCTGCCGCGGTGGTGGGTCACTCGCAGGGGGAGATCGCTGCCGCCGCCGTCGCGGGTGTGCTGAGCCTGGAGGACGCGGCGAAGGTGTCCGCTCTCCGTGCCCGTGCGCTGATCGCATTGGCGGGTAAGGGCGGGATGGTGTCCGTGGCGGACACCGCGGACGCCGTTCGGGAGCGGATCACGGCCTTCGGTGACCGGTTGGCTCTGGCTTCGGTCAACGGCCCGCAGTCCACGGTCGTTTCGGGGGAGCCCGAGGCGCTGGAGGAGCTGATGGCGGCCTGCGAGGCGGACGGTGTGCGCGCCCGTCGTATCAACGTGGACTACGCCTCGCACGGTCCGCAGGTCGAGCTGATCCGTGATGAGGTGGTCGGCCTGCTGGACGGGATCCGGCCGCGCACCGCGCAGGTGCCGTTCTTCTCCACTGTCACCGGTGCTTTCGTGGACGGCGCGGAGCTGGACGCCGAGTACTGGTACACGAACCTGCGCACGACGGTCCGTTTCCAGGAGGCCGTGGAGGGGCTGTTGGCTCGCGGGCATGGTCTGTTCGTCGAGGCCAGTGCGCACCCGGTGCTGACGATCGGCGTGCAGGAGAGCATCGACGCCTCCGGGGCGACCGCGGTGACTGTCGGCACCCTGCGCCGTGACGAGGGCGGCCCGCAGCGCTTCCTGGCCTCCCTCGCCGAGGCCTGGGTCCACGGCGCCAAGGTCGACTGGCAGGCAGTGCAGGGACGAACACAGGGGGAATCCGACGTAGACCTGCCCACCTACGCCTTCCAGCGCGAGCGCTACTGGCTGCACCCTGCCGCCGCCGACACCGCTCCCGGTGCTCCCGTCGTCGACGCGGTCGAGGCCGGGTTCTGGGACGCGGTCGAGGGCGGGGACGTCGCCTCGCTCGCCGGGACGCTCGGACTCGGCGACACCGGACATCTTGAGGGGGTGCTGCCCGCGCTCGCCGAGTGGCGGCGCGGGCGGCGGGAGCGGACCGAACTGGACGGGCTGCGGTACCGCGTCGAGTGGAAGCACCGGCCCGACCTCACCCCGGTCGCCCTCTCCGGCACCTGGCTGCTCGCTGTGCCGCAGGACGGGCACGAGGAGACCGCGGCGGCCTGTGCCGAGGCGCTGACCGCTCACGGGGCCCTGGTACGACGGCTCGTCCTCGACCCCGCACGGGCCGCGCGCGCAGCGTGGGCCGAGCAGGTGGCGGCCGAAGAGGGGCCCTTCGCCGGGGTGCTCTCGCTGCTGGCCCTCGACGAGCGGCCGCACGCCGAGCAGACGGCGGTGCCCGCAGGGCTGGCCGGCACCCTCGCTCTGGCCCAGGCCCTGAACGACGCCGGCCTCGACGTTCCCCTGTGGGCCGCGACCCGGGGCGCTGTCGCGGCCGGGCCGGAGGACGCGCCGCACAGTCCCGTGCAGGCGCAGGTGTGGGGCCTCGGTCTGGTCGCCGCGCTGGAGCACCCCCAGAGCTGGGGCGGCCTGGTGGATCTGCCGGGCGAGCTGGACGAGTCCGCCCGGGCACGTCTCGCCGGTCTGCTGGGCGCTCCCGACGGGGAGGACCAGGTCGCGCTGCGCACCACCGGGACGTACGTCCGCAGGCTGGCCCGCGCCCCGCTGCCGGACGGCGAGCCCGCCCGGCCCTGGCAGGCCGGGGGCACCGTTCTCGTCACCGGAGCCGGCGGCCCGCTGGGCGCCGCGGCGGCCCGGCAGCTCGCCGCGCAAGGTGCCCGGCGTCTGCTGTTCACCGTGCCTGCCGGCGCGGACCTCACGGACCTCGGGGACCTCGTCGGGGAGCTGACGGCGGACGGCGTCACCGTGGCCGTCGTGGAGTGGGACGGCACCGACACCGCCGCCCTCGCCGCCGCCGTGGCGCGCGAGGAGGCGGCCGGGGCGCCGGTCCGCACCGTCGTCCACACCGACACCCACCTCGAACTGGCCCCGGTCGCCGCCACCACCGTCGACCAGCTCGCCGCCACCCTCGCCGCGCGGGTCGAACCGGCCCGCGCCCTGGACGAGGTGTTCGGCGGGGACGGCCGGGAGCTCGACGCGTTCGTGCTGTTCTCCTCCGTCACCGGGTCCTGGGGCGGTGGCGAGCACGCCGCGTTCGCCGCGGCCGCCGCGCACCTCGACGCCCTCGCCCAGCGGCGCCGTGCCCGCGGGCTGCCCGCGACCTCCGTCGCCTGGGGCGTGTGGGACCTGTTCGACGCGGACACCCATCCCGAGGAGGCCGCCGAACTGCAGCAGCGCTCCGTGCGCCGCGGACTGCCGCTGCTCGCGGCGGACACCGCGGGCCGCGCGCTGCGCGCCGTACTCGACCACCACGACCAGACGGCCGTCGCGGTCGCCGACGTCGACTGGGACCGGTTCCTGCCGCTGTTCACCTCCTCCCGCGCCGCCCGCCTTCTGGAGGACATCCCGGAGGTGCGCCGCCTGCGCGGCGCCGCCCGGGCCGACGCCAAGGACGGTGCCGCGGGCGGGGCCGTGGGGGAGCTGCGGCAGAAACTCGCCGAACTCTCCCCGACCGAGCAGGACCGCATACTCGCCGACCTGGTCTGCGAGCACGCCGCCGCCGTCCTGGGTCACGCGTCGGCCGCCGCCGTCGACGCCGAACGTCCCTTCAAGGACCTCGGCTTCGACTCCCTGACCGCCGTGGGACTGCGCAATGGCCTCGGCGCGGCCACCGGCCTGACCCTGCCCGCCACGGTCGTCTTCGACTACCCGACGCCCGCCGCCCTCGCCGACTACCTCCGCGAGCACCTCCTCGGCGAACCCGGACAGCAGGAGGCCACCGCGGCCACCGTGCACAGCGGACTCGACCGCATCGAGACGGACCTGCTCTCGCTCGCCCTCGGCCAGGACGAACGCAGGGACCTCACCCGGCGCCTGGAGTCCCTGCTCGCCCGGTGGAAGGAGGCACAGCCCACCGAGGACGGCGAATCCGTCGGCGAACAGCTCGACACCGCCTCCGACGACGAGATCTTCGCCTTCATCCACCGCGAGTTCGGCAGGCCCGAGTGACCGGGGAGAGACCGGGCCGGGACGCCGCCCGGCGCCCCGCCGACCATCCCGAACGTCCTTCCCGCCCGTGCACCGCGCCCCACCTCAACCAGAGAGGCCCGAGAGGTCCCCATGGCGACTGAAGACAAGCTCCGCGAATACCTCAAGTGGGTCACCACCGATCTGCACGAGACGCGTCGGCGCCTGCGCGAGGTCGAGGACGCCGGGCACGAACCGATCGCCATCGTCGGCATGGCCTGCCGCTTCCCCGGCGGTGTCGCCTCCCCCGAGGACCTGTGGCGCCTGGTCACCGAGGGCGGCGACGCCATCGGCGACTTCCCCGACGACCGCGGCTGGGACCTCGACGCCCTCTACGACCCCGACCCCGACGCCCCCGGCCGCACCTACGTGCGCGAGGGCGGATTCCTCTACGACGCCGGCCACTTCGACCCCTCCGTGTTCGGCATCTCCCCGCGCGAGGCGCTCGCCATGGACCCGCAGCAGCGGCTCGTCCTGGAGACCGCCTGGGAGGCGCTGGAGCGCGCCGGCATCGACCCGCTGTCCGTCAAGGGCAGCCGCACCGGCACCTTCATCGGCTGCTACAACCTCGACTACTGCTGGTCACTGCCCGAGATCCCCGAAGGCTACGAGGGCCATCTGACCACCGGCAGCGCCGCCAGCGTCGTCTCCGGCCGCATCGCGTACACCTTCGGACTCGAAGGCCCGGCCGTCTCCGTCGACACCGCCTGCTCCTCCGGACTGGTCGCGCTCCACATGGCCGCACAGTCGCTCCGCCGCGACGAGTGCGGCATGGCGCTCGTCGGCGGTGTCACCGTCATGTCGACCCCGCTGGAGTTCATCGGCTACAGCGAGCAGCGCGGAATGGCCGCCGACGGCCGCTGCAAGGCCTTCTCCGCCGGCGCCGACGGCATGGCCCTGGCCGAGGGCGCTGGCATCCTCCTTGTCGAGCGCCTCTCCGACGCCGTCCGCAACGGGCACCCCGTGCTCGCGGTCGTCCGCGGCTCCGCCACCAACCAGGACGGCGCCTCCAACGGCCTGACCGCCCCCAACGGCCCCTCCCAGCAGCGCGTCATCAAGCAGGCCATCGCCGACGCCCGCCTCTCCACGCAGGACGTCGACGTCGTCGAGGCGCACGGCACCGGCACCGCCCTCGGCGACCCCATCGAGGCCCAGGCCCTGCTCGCCACCTACGGCCGCAACCGGCCCGGCGACCGGCCCCTGTGGCTCGGCTCCGTGAAGTCCAACATCGGCCACACCCAGGCCGCTTCGGGCATCGCCGGAGTCATGAAGATGGTCATGGCCCTCCACCACGGCGTCCTGCCCCGGACCCTGCACGTCACCGAACCGTCCCCCCACATCGACTGGAGCTCCGGCGCCGTCGAACTCCTCACCGACGAACGCCCCTGGCCCGAGGTCGACCGCCCCCGCCGTGCCGCCGTCTCCTCCTTCGGTATCAGCGGCACCAACGCGCACGTCATCCTCGAACAGCACCTCCCCGAGGACACCGCTCCCGACGACACCGCTCCCGAGGACGTCGCTCCCGAGGACGTCGCTCCGGAGGAGGAGTCCCCCGCGGCGGAACCCGCCGTCGGCGGCGGTCTCATCCCCTGGCCCGTCTCGGCCCGCACCCCGAACGCCCTCCAAGGACAGGCCGCTCGGTTGCGTGATTTCGTCGGGCGGCGGCCGGAGGTGGCGTCGGGTGCGGTGGCGCGTGCGTTGGTGGGGACGCGGGCCGGGTTGGAGCAGCGGGGTGTGGTGGTGGCGGGGGACCGGGAGGGGTTCCTGGCCGGGTTGTCGGCGTTGGTCGAGGGCCGGCCGGGGGTGGTCACGGGGTCGGTGCTGAAGGGTGCGGACCGTCCGGTGTTCGTGTTTCCGGGTCAGGGGTCGCAGTGGGTGGGGATGGCGGTGGAGCTGTACGGGGCTTCGCCGGTGTTCGCGGCCCGGCTGGAGGAGTGCGCGCAGGCTCTCTCCGAGTACGTGGGCTGGTCGCTGCTGGACGTCCTGCGGGGTGTCGAGGGCGCTCCCGGTTTCGACCGGGTGGATGTGGTCCAGCCGGCGCTGTGGGCGGTGATGGTGTCGCTTGCGGAGTTGTGGCGGTCGGTGGGGGTGGAGCCTGCCGCGGTGGTGGGTCACTCGCAGGGCGAGATCGCTGCCGCCGCCGTGTCGGGTGTGCTGAGCCTGGAGGACGCGGCGAAGGTGTCCGCTCTCCGGGCTCGCGCGCTGATCGCTTTGGCGGGTAAGGGCGGGATGGTGTCGGTGGCGGACACTGCGGACGCCGTTCGGGAGCGGATCGCTTCTTTCGGTGACCGGTTGGCTCTGGCTTCTGTCAACGGCCCGCAGTCCACGGTCGTTTCGGGGGAGCCCGAGGCGCTGGAGGAGCTGATGGCGGCTTGCGAGGCGGACGGTGTGCGCGCCCGTCGTATCAACGTGGACTATGCCTCGCATTCCTCGCAGGTGGAGTCGATCCGTGATGAGGTGGTCGGCCTGCTGGACGGGATCCGGCCGCGCACCGCCGAGGTCCCCTTCTTCTCCACTGTCACTGGTGCTTTCGTGGACGGCGCGGAGCTGGACGCGGAGTACTGGTACACGAACCTGCGCACGACGGTCCGTTTCCAGGAGGCCGTGGAGGGGCTGTTGGCTCGCGGGCATGGTCTGTTCGTCGAGTCCAGTGCGCACCCGGTGCTGACGATCGGCGTGCAGGAGAGCATCGACGCCTCCGGGGCGACCGCGGTGACTGTCGGCACCCTGCGCCGTGACGAGGGCGGCCCGCAGCGCTTCCTGGCCTCCCTCGCCGAGGCCTGGGTCCATGGCGCCAAGGTCGACTGGCAGGCGCTGCTCGCCGGGCACGACGCCGCGCGGGTGGACCTGCCCACGTACGCCTTCCAGCGTGAGCGCTACTGGCTGGACATCGCCGCCACCGGCGCCGGTGATGTCACCGCGGCCGGGCTGGCCGCTGCGGACCACCCGCTGCTGGGGGCCGCGGTGCGGCTCGCGGAAGGGGACCAGGTGGTGCTCACCGGGCGGCTGTCGCTGCGGAGCCACCCGTGGCTCGCCGACCACGCCGTGAGCGGGACGGTGCTGCTGCCGGGCACCGCGTTCGTCGAACTCGCCGTACGCGCCGGGGACGAGACCGGGTGCACCACGCTCGACGAACTCACCCTGGAGGCGCCGCTGGTGCTGCCCGCCGAGGGCGGTGTCCGGCTGCAGACCGTCGTCGGGGCCGCCGAGGCGGACGGGCGGCGGCCGGTGGCGCTGTACTCGCTGCCCGAGGACGCCGCCGAGGACGCCGCCGAGGGCGTCGCCGGGGGCACCCCCTGGACGCGGCACGCCACCGGCCTGCTCGGTGCGGCGCCCCGGCCCGAGCCCCGGTTCGAGGCGGCCGTGTGGCCGCCGCCGGGCGCCGAGCCGGTCGGCCTGGAGGGCTTCTACGAGGCACTGGCCGCGACCGGATACACGTACGGCCCCGCCTTCCGCGGCCTGACCGGCGCCTGGCGGGACGGCGACGAGCTGTACGCGGAGGTCGTGCTCGACCCGGCGCACCACGACGAGGCCGCCCGTTTCGGGCTGCACCCGGCGCTCCTGGACGCCGCGCTGCACGCGGGCCTGGCGGCGCGCGGCGAGGACGACGGCGTACGGCTGCCGTTCTCGTGGAACGACGTCACCCTGTACGCGGTCGGCGCGACCGCGCTGCGCGCCCGTATCGCCCCGGCAGGGGACGGCGCCCGCCTGGAGCTGTCCGACGCGCAGGGCCGTCCCGTGGCGAGCGTCGGCTCCCTGGTGTCGCGGCCCGTGGACGCGGCCCGGCTCGACGACGACACGCGCCGCGTCCGGGAGAGCCTGTTCCGGCTGGACTGGAGCGCCACCGCGCCGGTGGAGGCGGCCGCCCCGCACGACTGGTTCGTGCTCGGCACCGACCGGCTGGGCGTGCTGGAGGCGTTCCAGGGCCTCGGTGTGTTCCCGCAGGTCTTCGACGACGTGACCGCTCTCGGCGAGGCCGTGGCCGCGGGGCTGCCCGCACCGTCGGTGGTGGTCCTGCCGCTGGGCGGTGAGCCGGGCGACGGCGTCGACCCCGCCGACGCCGCACGCACGGCCACCTCGGAGACGCTGAAGACTCTTCAGGAATGGTTCGAGCGGCCGGAGTTGGAGAGTGTGCGGCTCGCGGTCGTGACCCGGGGCGCGGTCGCCACCCGTACCGGTGAGGACGTCACCGACCTGCCGTATGCCGCCGCCCGCGGTCTCGTCCGCTCGGCCCAGGCCGAACAGCCGGGCCGGATCGTGCTCGTCGACCTGGACGCGGCTGACGAAGCGGCCGACGGCGCGGCCGACGATGCGGCCGGGCGGCTGCCCGCGGCGGTGGCCGCCGCGCTCGCCGCCGACGAGCCGCAGGCCGCCGTGCGTGGCGGTGACGTCCTGGTGCCGCGCCTCACCCGCGGCCGCACCTCCGGCGACCCGCTCGCGACGCCGCCCGGCGCACCCGCCTGGCAGCTCACCGCGGGCTCCGGCGGCACGCTGGACGGTCTGGCCCTGACGCCTGTCGCGGAACGCCCGCTCGCGGACGGTGAGATACGGGTGGCCGTGCGCGCGGCCGGCCTCAATTTCCGCGACGTCCTCATCGCACTCGGCATGTACCCGGGGAACGCCGCCATGGGCAACGAGGGCGCCGGCGTCGTCACCGAGGTCGGCCCCGGCGTCGACGGCCTGAAGGCCGGAGACCGGGTGATGGGCCCTTTCCCGGGCTCCTTCGGACCGCGGACGGTCACCGACCGGCGTCTGGCGGTCCGCGTCCCGGACGGCTGGGACTTCGAACGGGCCGCGTCCGTGCCGACCGCGTTCCTCACCGCGTACTACGGGCTGGTCGACCTGGCCGGGCTGCGGGCGGGTGAGCGGGTGCTGGTGCACGCGGCCGCGGGCGGTGTGGGCATGGCGGCGGTGCGGATCGCCCGGCACCTGGGCGCCGAGGTGTTCGGCACGGCGAGCGAGGGCAAGTGGGACGCGCTGCGCGCCCTCGGCCTGGACGACGACCACATCGCCTCCTCCCGTGACACCTCCTTCGAGGAGAAGTTCCCCGCGATGGACGTCGTACTGAACTCGCTGTCCGGTGACCTCGTCGACGCTTCCCTGAGCCTGCTCGGCGAGGGCGGCCGGTTCATCGAGATGGGCAAGACCGACGTGCGCGACCCGCAGCAGGTCGCCGCCGCGCACCCGGGCGTCGGCTACCGGGCCTTCGACCTGGCGGAAGCCGGGCCCGACCGGTCCGCCGAGATCCTCGCCGCCCTCGTGGGGCACTTCGAGGCGGGTGACCTCGCGCCGCTTCCGGTGCGGGCGTGGGACGTGCGGCGTGCTGCGGAGGCGTTCCGGTTCATGAGTCAGGCCCGGCACACGGGCAAGCTCGTCCTTTCCGTCCCGCAGGACTGGGATGCGGAGGGCACGGTGCTGGTCACGGGTGGTACCGGCACGCTGGGTGCGCTGCTGGCCCGGCATCTGGTCGTCCGGCACGGGGTGCGGCATCTGCTGCTCACCAGCCGGCGGGGCCCGGACGCGCCGGGTGCCGCCGAACTCGTGCGGGAACTGGGTGAGTTGGGGGCCGAGGTGACCGTGGCCGCCTGTGATGTCGCGGACCGTGGGGAGCTGGCCGCGCTGCTGGGCACGGTCCCCGCCGGCCGGCCGCTGACCGGTGTCGTGCACACCGCCGGTGTCCTGGACGACGGCGTCCTCGGCTCGCTGGACGCCGAACGCGTCGAACACGTGATGCGGCCCAAGGCGGACGCGGCCTGGCATCTTCACGAGCTCACCCGCGACCTCGACCTGACCGCGTTCGTGCTGTTCTCCTCCGCCGCCGGTGTCCTCGGCGGCCCGGGACAGGGCAACTACGCCGCCGCCAACGCCTTCCTCGACGCGCTCGCCCACCACCGCGCCGCCCGGGGACTGCCCGCCACCTCCCTGGCCTGGGGCCTGTGGGGCGAGGCCAGCGGCATGACCGGGCACCTGTCCGAGGACGACGTCCAGCGCATGGCACGCTCCGGCATGGCGGCGTTCCCCGCCGCCGACGGACTCGCCCTGTTCGACGCCGGCCGCGCCGCCGGGGCGCCCCTGCTGCTGCCCGTGCGCCTGGACCCGGCGGCCCTGCGCACCATGGCCGCCACCGGGACCGTGCCCGCCCTGGCGCGCGGCCTGGTCCGCGCCCCGGCACGGCGCACCGTGGACGGCGCCGACGGCACGGGCGGCTCCGCGCTCGCCGCCCAGCTCGCCGCACTCACCCCCGACGACCGGCACCGCACGCTCCTGGACCTGGTGCGCACCCACGCGGCCGCCGTCCTCGGACACGGCGGAACCGATGCCGTCGGCGCCGAGAAGGCCTTCAAGGACCTCGGCTTCGACTCGCTGACCGCCGTCGAACTGCGCAACCGGCTCGGCGCCGCCACCGGCCTCCGGCTGCCCGCCACCGCGGTCTTCGACCACCCCACCCCGGCCGCCCTCGCCCGGCTGCTGCGCGCCGAACTCCTCGGCGACGCCGCCCAGGACGCCCCGCAGGACGCCCCGCGGCAGGACACCACACCCGTCGTGCCCGGCGACGCCGATCCCGTCGTCATCGTCGGCATGGCCTGCCGCTTCCCCGACGGCGCCGACTCGCCCGAGGCGCTGTGGCGGCTGGTCACCGAGGGTCGCGACGCCATCGGGCCGTTCCCCGCCGACCGCGGCTGGGACCTCGACCACCTCTACGACCCGGAGCCCGGCCTGCCCGGCCGCACCTACGTGCGCGAGGGCGGATTCCTGCACGGGGCAGGGCTGTTCGACCCCGAACTGTTCGGGATCTCGCCGCGCGAGGCGCTCGCCATGGACCCGCAGCAGCGGCTCGTCCTCGAAGGCGCCTGGGAGGCCTTCGAACGCGCCGGCATCGACCCGGCCGCCCTCAAGGGCAGCCGCACCGGCGTCTACGTCGGCGCCGTCCCCTCCGGATACGCCACCGAACTGCGGGAGATCCCCGACGGCGTCGAGGGCTACTTCGGCACCGGCCTGTCCAACAGCGTCATCTCCGGCCGCGTCGCCTACACCTTCGGCCTGGAGGGCCCCGCCGTCACGGTCGACACCGCCTGTTCCTCCTCACTGGTCGCCCTGCACCTCGCGACCCGCGCACTGCGGCAGGGCGAGTGCACCCTCGCCCTCGCGGGCGGCGTCGCCGTCATGGCGACCCCCGCCGAGTTCCTGGAATTCGGCCGGCAGCGCGCCCTCGCCGCCGACGGCCGCTGCAAGGCCTTCGCGGCCGCCGCCGACGGCACCTCCTTCTCCGAGGGCCTCGGCATGCTCCTGCTCGAACGGCTCTCCGACGCCCGCCGCAACGGCCACCGCGTCCTCGCGGTCGTCCGCGGCTCCGCCACCAACCAGGACGGCGCCTCCAACGGCCTGACCGCCCCCAACGGCCCCTCACAGCAGCGCGTCATCCGCGCCGCCCTCACCGACGCCCGGCTCTCCGCACGGGACGTCGACGCCGTCGAGGCGCACGGCACCGGCACCCGCCTCGGCGACCCCATCGAGGCTCACGCCCTGCTCGCCACCTACGGGCGGGGACGCCCCGCCGACCGGCCCCTGTGGCTCGGCTCCCTGAAGTCGAACATCGGCCACACCCAGGCCGTCTCCGGCGTCGCCGGCATCATCAAATCCGTCCTCGCCCTGCGCCACGGCGTCCTGCCCAGGACCCTGCACGTCGACGCCCCGTCCCCGCACATCGAGTGGGAGAACGGGGACGTCCGCCTCCTCACCGAGGACCGCACCTGGCCGGACACCGGGAACCCGCGCCGCATCGGCGTCTCCTCCTTCGGCATCAGCGGCACCAACGCGCACGTCATCCTGGAGCAGCCGCCCGCCGCACCCGAGACCGCCGACGACCGTGCCCCCGGCGACACCGGCCGGCCCGCCGTCGCCGGCGTCCTCGCGGCCACCGTGCCCTGGGTGCTCTCCGGCCGGAACCCGGCCGCCCTGCGCGACCAGGCCCGCCGCCTGCACGACCACCTGGCCGCCGACGTCGACCTGCCCCTCTCCGACGTCGCCCTCTCCCTCGCCACCACCCGCTCCCACCTGGAGCACCGCGCCGCCGTCGTCCTCGACAGCCGAGAGACCGCGCTGGCCGGCCTCGCGGCCCTCGCCGAGGACCGCACCGCAGACCACGTGACCAGCGGAGTGGCCGACCACGGAGCGGCCGACACCGGGGGGAAGGTGGTGTTTGTGTTCCCGGGGCAGGGGTCGCAGTGGGTGGGGATGGGGGTGGAGTTGCTGGATTCGTCGCCGGTGTTCGCGGCGGGGTTCGCGGAGGCGGCGGC
>NZ_JBIRUY010000075.1:0-15391 GCF_044335305.1 Streptomyces sp. NPDC020490
CACCGACGGACGCTCGAGCCCCGCCACCAACTCCTCCCGCGACGCACCCACCACCACCGCACGGTGATCGAACACCGCACGATGCCCCGCCAGGGAGTAGCCGATGTCGAGCGGTCGCGGCGCGGTGTCGGCGGCGGCGTGGGCGCGCAGCCGGGCGATCTGGGCGTCGAGGGCGGGAGCGGTAGCGCCGGAGACGGGCCAGACCATCGGGCCGGTCTCGGCGACGAACGGGCCCTCGGGGGGTGTGACGTCGGCGTGTTCGGCGGATTCGGCGGGTTCGGCGGGTTCGGGGGCTTCTTCGAGGATGGCGTGGGCGTTGGTACCGCTGAGGCCGAAGGAGGAGACGCCCGCGCGGCGCGGGTGGTCCGTGACGGGCCAGGGGCAGGGCTCCAGGAGCAGTTCGACGTCGCCGCTGTCCCATTCGATGTGCGGGGACGGGGCGTCGACGTGCAGGGTCTTCGGCAGGATGCCGTGGCGCAGCGACATGACGGTCTTGATGAGGCCGCCGACGCCGGCGGCGGCCTGGGTGTGGCCGATGTTCGACTTGATGGAGCCGAGTCGCAGCGGGCGGCCCTCGGGCCGGTCCTGTCCGTAGGTGGCGAGCAGGGCGTGAGCCTCGATCGGGTCGCCGAGGGTGGTGCCGGTGCCGTGCGCCTCGACCGCGTCGATCTGGTCGGGGGTGAGGCGGGCGTTCTTCAGGGCGGCGCGGATGACGCGCTGCTGGGCGCGGCCGCTGGGCGCGGTCAGGCCGTTGGAGGCCCCGTCCTGGTTGACCGCCGTACCGCGGACGACGGCGAGGACGCGGTGGCCGTTGCGGCGGGCGTCGGACAGCTTTTCCAGCAGGACCAGGCCGACGCCTTCGGAGAAGGCGGTGCCGTCGGCCGCGGCGGCGAAGGCGCGGCAGCGGCCGCTGAACGCCATGACGCCCTGGGCGCTGAAGCCGACAAACAGGCCGGGCGTGGCCATGACGGTGACGCCGCCGGCGAGGGCCAGGGAGCACTCGCCGGAGCGCAGTGCCTGGGTGGCGAGGTGGACGGCGACGAGGGAGGAGGAGCAGGCGGTGTCGATGGTGACCGCGGGGCCCTCGAAGCCGTAGTGGTAGGCGAGGCGGCCGGAGATGACGCTGGCGACGGTGCCGGTGACGAGGTGTCCCTCGGCGCCCTCGGCGCTGTCGCCGACGGCGTGGCCGTACGACGGCTGCGCGGCGCCGATGTAGACGCCGGTGGGGGTGCCCTTGAGGCGTGCGGGGTCGATGCCGGCGCGCTCCAGCGTCTCCCAGGAGGTCTCCAGCAGGAGCCGCTGCTGCGGGTCCATGGCGAGGGCCTCGCGCGGCGAGATGCCGAAGAATCCCGCGTCGAACCGGTCGACGTCCGGGATGAACGCGGCCTCGCGGGCGCTGCCGGTGTCGCCGAGGTCCCAGCCGCGGTTGTCCGGGAACCCCGAGACGGCGTCGCCCTCCCCGAGCACGAACTCCCACAGGTCCTCCGGCGACTCGATGCCTCCGGGATAGCGGCAGCCCATGGCGACCACGGCGATGGGCTCGTGCGCGGCGGTGGACAGCTGACGGTTCTCCCGGCGCAGCCGCTCGGTCTCCGTCAGGGACGCCCTCAGGGCTTCGACGACCTTGTCCGAGGGGTTACTCATGCTGTGTCTCCGGATCTCCGCGTCACGGATGGATGGCGTTGCCGTGGGTGGTCGGGGCGGGCGGGGAGGCCGGCCGGTCGCCGGGTCAGGTGTCGTCGCCGTCGAGGGCCAGGGACACCAGGTCGTCGAGGTCCATCTCGGCGATCGACGCCTCCCGTGCCCGGGCGTCCTCTTCCGCTTCCTCGTCCTCGGTCCGGACGCGGTCGGGGCCGGTCCGGGCCAGGCGCAGCAGGGTGTCGAGGACGCCCGCCTCGCGCAGCCGGTCCAGCGGGACGGTGGCCAGCGCGCGCCGGACCGCCGTCTCGTCCGGGGTGTCCGCGCCGGTCTCGGAGGGGTCGTCGCCGGGGGTGAGTCCGGCTCGCAGGTGCTCGGCGAGGTCCTGCGGTGTGGGGTGGTCGAAGACCAGGGTGGCGGGCAGCCGGAGGCCGGTGGCGGCGCCGAGCCGGTTGCGCAGTTCGACGGCGGTGAGCGAGTCGAAGCCGAGGTCCTTGAAGGCCCGGTCGCGTTCCACGGCGGCGGTGCCGGTGTGGCCGAGGACGGCCGCCACGTTGCTGAGCACCAGGTCGAGGAGGATGGCGCTGCGGCGTTCGGCGGTGAGTCCGGCGAGCCGGCGCAGCAGGGCCGCGCCGTCGGTCTCGTCCGCGGTGCCGTCGCCCGCGGTGCGGCGGGCGGGAGCGGGGCGCACCAGGGCCCGGTACAGGGCGGGCGGGGCGCCGGTCGTGGACTCGCGCAGGGCGTCCGGGTCGAGGCCGACGGGGACGAGGAGCGCCTCGTCGCGGTCCGTGGCGGCGTCGAACAGGGCGAGGCCCTGGTCCGCGGTGAGCGGGGTGACGCCGCCGCGGCCGAAGCGGGCGAGGTCGGTGTCGTCGAGGCCGGCGGTGAGATCGCTGATCTGGTGCCACATGCCCCAGGCGAGGGAGGTGGCGGGCAGGCCGTGCGCGCGCCGGTGGTGGGCGAGTGCGTCGAGGCAGGTGTTGGCGGCGGCGTAGTTGGCCTGTCCGGAGTTGCCGGTGACGCCGGCCGCCGACGAGTACAGGACGAACCGGCGCAGCGGCAGGTCGCGGGTGAGGTGGTGCAGGTTCAGCGCCGCGTCCGCCTTGGGCCGCATCACGTGTTCGACGCGATCGGCGTCCAGCGAGCCGAGGACGCCGTCGTCCAGGACACCGGCGGTGTGCACGACACCGGTCAGCGGCCGGCCGGCGGGGACCGTGCCCAGCAGCGCGGCCAGCTCCCCACGGTCCGCGACATCACAGGCGGCCACGGTCACCTCGGCCCCCAACTCACCCAGTTCCCGCACGAGTTCGGCGGCACCCGGCGCGTCCGGGCCCCGCCGGCTGGTGAGCAGCAGATGCCGCACCCCGTGCCGGACGACCAGATGCCGGGCCAGCAGCGCACCCAGCGTGCCGGTACCACCCGTGACCAGCACCGTGCCCTCCGCATCCCAGTCCAGCGGGACGGAAAGGACGAGCTTGCCGGTATGCCGGGCCTGACTCATGAACCGGAACGCCTCCGCAGCACGCCGCACGTCCCACGCCCGCACCGGAAGCGGCGCGAGGTCACCCGCCTCGAAGTGCCGTACGAGGGCGGCGAGCATCTCCCCGATCCGCTCGGGGCCGGCCTCCATCAGGTCGAACCGGCGGTAGGCGACGCCGGGATGCGCGGCTGCCACCTCCTCGGGGGCGCGGACGTCGGTGGCGCCGAGCTCGACGAAGCGGCCGCCGCGCGGCAGCAGCCGCAGCGAGGCATCCACCAGTTCACCGGCCAGGCAGTCCAGGACGACGTCGACTCCCTCGCCGCCGGTCGCGGCACGGAACCGGTCCTCGAAGGAGGCGTCGCGGGAGGAGGCGATGTGGTCGTCGTCCAGGCCGAGGGCGCGCAGCGCGTCCCACTTGCCCTCGCTCGCCGTGCCGAACACCTCGGCGCCCAGGTGCCGGGCGATCCGCACCGCCGCCATGCCCACACCGCCCGCGGCCGCGTGCACCAGCACCCGCTCACCCGCCCGCAGCCCGGCCAGGTCGACCAGCCCGTAGTACGCGGTCAGGAAGGCCGCCGGGACGGAGGCCGCCGTGGTGAACGTCCAGCCGTCCGGGATCCGGGCGACCATACGGGCGTCGGCGACGGCGAGCGGCCCGAACGCGTGGGGCACCATGCCCGCGACGCGGTCGCCCACGGCGAGGTGGGTGACGCCGGGGCCGGTCTCGACGACCACGCCCGCGGCCTCGCAGCCCATGAAACCGCCGCCCGGATACATGCCGAGCGACACCAGGACGTCGCGGAAGTTCAGGCCGGCGGCGTGCACGGCGACGCGCACACCGTGCTCGGGCAGCTCCGCGGCGGCCTCGGGGCGGGGCAGCAGCGCCAGGTTGTCGACGGTGCCGGCCGCGGTGGAGCCGAGCGCCCAGGTGGTGCCGGGCGGCGGGGTGAGCAGGCCGCCGGAGGTGTGGGTGCGGGCGAGGCGCGGCACCAGGGTGCGGCCGCCGCGCAGCGCGAACTGCGGTTCGTCCTGGGCGACGGCGGCGGCGACCGCGGCGGGCAGCGCGTCCGCCGCCGTGGCCGTGTCCAGGTCGGCGATCAACAGCCGGCCGGGGTTCTCGGTCTGCGCGGCCCGCACCAGGCCCCAGGCGCCGGCGTGACCGAGGTCGGTGACGTCCTCGCCGGTGCGGGTGGCGACGGCGCCGAAGGTGAGGACGAGCAGGCGTGCGTCGGCGTACCGTTCGTCGGCGATCCAGTGCTGGACGGTGGTGAGCAGCTCGGCGGTCCGCGCGCGTGCCGTGTCGGCGCCGCCGTCGCCCGGGGCGAGCGGCAGCACGACGACCGGCGGCACGGAGGTGAGGTCGTCGAGCGCCGGCTCCGTGGTGACGGTGGCGCCCGCGCCGCGCAGGGCGCCCGCGATGCCGAGCGGGTCGTCGCCGATGACGGCGAGGGCGTCGGCGGACGGCTGCCCGGCCGCGGCCCACTCGGTCCAGTCGACGCGGAACAGGTGGTCCGGGCCGGCGTCGCGGCGCAGCTGTGCGGTGTCGACGGGCAGCAGGACCAGCGACTCCACGGTGGCGACCGGCGCACCGGAGGCGTCGGCGAGGTCGACGGCGACCGTGTCGGTGCCGACGGCGCTGATCCGCACGCGCAGACCGGTCGCGCCCGCGGCGTGCAGGGCGACGCCGGTCCAGGCGAACGGCAGCCGGGCCCGGCCGGTCAGCTCGATGAAGTCGCCGAGCCGCATGGCGTGCAGCGCGGCGTCCAGGAGAGCGGGGTGCAGCAGGTGGCGGGCCGCATCACGCTGGTGGGCGGCGTCCAGGGAGACCTCGGCGTACACGTCGCCGGTGGCCTCGTGGCGCCAGGCGGCGCGCAGGCCCTGGAAGGCGGGGCCGAACCGGTAGCCCGTCGCGGCGGCGGCCTCGTAGAACCCGTCGAGGTCGACGGGCTCGGCGCCGGGCGGCGGCCAGGCGCTCAGGTCGCGGCCGGTGACCTCACCGGAGGCGAGCGCACCGGTGGCGTGCCGGGTCCAGGGCCGGTCGGCGGGGGCGTCCTCGGGTCGCGAGTACACGGTGACGGTGCGCCGCCCCGAGGCGTCGGCGGCACCGACCCGCACCTGCAGGTGGACGCCGCCGCGCTCGGGCAGCACCAGCGGTGTCTGGAGGGTCAGTTCCTCCAGCAGGCCGCAGCCGACCTCGTCGCCCGCGCGGACGGCGAGTTCGACGAAGGCGGTGCCGGGCAGCAGCGGTGTCCCGGAAACGGCGTGGTCGCCGAGCCAGCTCTGGGTGTCGGCCGCGAGACGGCCGGTGAACAGGACGTCCTCGCCGTCGGCGAGCCGGACGGCGGCCCCGAGCATCGGGTGGCCGGTGTCGCCGAGCCCGAAGCCGGTGGCGTCACCGGAGTACGGCGGCAGCGGGTCAGGCCAGAACGGCTGGTCCTGGAAGGCGTACGTCGGCAGGTCGACGCGGACCGTGTCGTGCCCGGCGTGGACGGCCTCCCAGTCGACGGTGACGCCGTGCGTCCACGCCTCGGCGACGGAGGCGAGGAAGCGCTGCGCGCCGCCCTCGTCGCGCCGCAGCGAGCCCAGCGCGACGGCCTGCCCGCCGGCGGCGTCGATGGCTTCCTGGACGCCCACGGTGAGCACCGGGTGGGCACTGGCCTCGATGAAGACCTTGCGCCCACGCGCCAGCAGCCCTTCGACGGCGTCCTGGAAACGGACCGTGGTGCGCAGGTTGGTGTACCAGTACTCGGCGTCCAGTTCCGGGCCGTCGACGAAGTCGCCGGTGACGGTGGAGAAGAAGGGGATCTCGGCGGTGCGCGGCCGGATGCCGTCCAGCAGGCCGATCACCTCCTCCCGGATCAGCTCGACCTGCGAGGAATGCGAGGCGTAGTCGACGTTGATCCGCCGGGCGCGGACACCGTCGGCCTCGCAGGCGGCCATCAGCTCGTCCAACGCTTCGGGCTCACCTGAAACGACGGTGGACTGCGGGCCGTTGACCGAGGCCAGAGCCAGCCGGTCACCGAAAGAGGCGATCCGCTCCCGAACGGCGTCCGCGGTGTCCGCCACGGACACCATCCCGCCCCGGCCCGCCAATGCGATCAGCGCGCGAGCCCGGAGGGCGGACACCTTCGCCGCGTCCTCCAGGCTCAGCGCGCCCGACACGGCGGCGGCAGCGATCTCGCCCTGCGAGTGACCGACCACCGCGGCAGGCTCCACCCCCACCGACCGCCACAACTCCGCAAGCGACACCATCACCGCCCACAGCGCCGGCTGGACCACGTCCACCCGGTCGAAACCGGGAGCGCCCTCGACACCCCGCAGGACGTCCAGCAGCGACCAGCCCACGTACTCGGAGAGAGCCTGTGCGCACTCCTCCAGCCGGGCCGCGAACACCGGCGAAGCCCCGTACAGCTCCACCGCCATCCCCGCCCACTGCGACCCCTGACCCGGAAACACGAACACCGGACGGCCCACGCCCTTGAGCACGGAGCCCCGGACGACGCCGCTGTCGGGGCGGTCCTCGGCGAGGGCGCGCAGGGCGGCCCCTCGGTCGTCGCCGGTGACGGCGGCGCGTTGTTCGAGGGCGGCGCGGGTGGTGGCGAGGGACCGGGCGATGTCGGCGGGCCGGTGTGCGGTGCCGTCGGCGACGAGATGCCGCAGGCGCGCGGCCTGGGCGCCGAGTGCGGCCGTGCCGCGTGCGGAGACGAGCCAGGGCAGGGCTTTCTGCGGGAAGGCGGGGACGGCGGGAGCGCGCGGCGGTTCCTCGGCGGGGACCGGTTCCTCCAGCACGACGTGGACGTTGGTGCCGGAGCCGCCGAAGGAAGAGACGGCGGCGCGGCGGGGCCGGCCGGTCTCGGGCCAGGGCCGGGCCTCGGTGAGCAGTCCGACGGCACCCGAGTTCCAGTCGACCTCGTGCGTGGGCTCGGTGACGTGGAGGGTCTTGGGCAGGACACCGTGCCGCAGGGCCATCACGGTCTTGATGACGCCGGCGACGCCCGAGGCGGCCTGCGCGTGGCCGATGTTGGACTTCAGCGAGCCCATCCACACCGGAGTGCCGTCGGGGCGGTCCTGCCCGTAGGTGGCGAGGACGGCCTGGGCCTCGATGGGGTCGCCGAGGGTGGTGCCGGTCCCGTGCGCCTCGATCAGGTCGATGTCGGCAGGGCGCAGGCCGGCGTCGGCGAGGGCGGCGCGGATGACGCGCTGCTGCGCGGGGCCGCTGGGCGCGGACAGGCCGTTGGAGGCGCCGTCCTGGTTGGCGGCGGTGCCGCGGATCACGGCGAGGACCTGGTGGCCGTTGCGGCGGGCGTCGGAGAGCCGTTCGAGCAAGAGGATGCCGACGCCCTCGGACCAGCCGGTGCCGTCGGCGTCCTGCGAGAAGGACTTGCAGCGGCCGCTGGGCGACAGGCCGCGCTGCTGGCTGAACCCGATGAAGACGCCGGGTGAGCACATCACCATCGCGCCGCCGGCGAGGGCGGCGGTGCAGTCGCCGGCGCGCAGCGCCCGCACGGCCAGGTGCAGAGCGGTCAGCGAGGACGAGCACATGGTGTCGACGGTGACGGCGGGGCCTTCCAGGCCGAAGGTGTACGACAGCCGGCCGGAGGCGACGGCGGCGGAGGCGCCGAAGAGCATCTGGCCGTCGGAGCCCTCGGGCATCCGCACGCCGTGTCCGTAGCCGGGGTATCCGGCGCCGATGAACACGCCGGTGCTGGTGCCCTTGACGGCGTGCGGGTCGATCCCGGCGCGTTCGAAGACCTCCCAGGCGGTCTCCATCAGGAGGCGCTGCTGCGGGTCCATGGTGAGGGCCTCGCGCGGTGAGATCCCGAAGAAACCGGGGTCGAAGTGGGTGGCGGTGTGCACGAACCCGCCCTCGCGGACGTAGCTGGTGCCGGTCTTGTCGGGGTCGGGGTCGTAGAAGCCGTCGAGGTTCCATCCGCGGTCGGTGGGGAATCCGCCGATGGCGTCGCGTCCTTCGGCGACCAGCCGCCACAGGTCCTCGGGGGAGGTGACGTCGCCGGGGTAGCGGCAGCTCATCGCGACGACGGCGATGGGTTCGTCGGTGGCGGTGCGGCTCTCCCCCGCCTGCGCGGGTACGGCCGCCTCGGACGCGCCGAGCAGCTGGGCGCCGATGTGCGCGGCGAGGGCCTGCGGAGTGGGGTGGTCGAAGACGAGGGTCGCGGGCAGGGTCAGGCCGGTGACGGCGGCGATCCGGTTGCGCAGGTCGACGGCGGTGAGCGAGTCGAAGCCGGCGTCCCGGAAGGCGCGGCCCGGTTCGATCGCGTCGGCGCCGGAGTGACCGAGTGCGGTGGCGGCCTCGGTGCGCACCAGGCCGAGCAGGAGGGTCTCGCGCTCGTCGCCGTCGGCGGCGGTCAAGCGGCGTACGAACGCGTTCTCCGGTCCGTCCTCGCCGTCGGGTTCGGCGGTGGCGGCGGCCAGTTCGCGGCGGGCCTCGGGGATGCCGGTGAGCAGCGGGCTGGGCCGGGTGGCGGCGAAGCCGGGCGCGAAACGGCTCCAGTCGACGTCGGCGACGGCGACGAACGTCTCGTCGTGCTCGACGGCCTGCAGCAGCGCGATGAGGGCGGTGCCGGGGTCCATCTCCAGGACGCCGCGGCGGCTCATGTACTCCTGGACGCCCGCCGTCTCCATGATGCCGCCGCCGCCCCAGGCGCCCCAGGCGACGGAGGTGGCGGTCAGGCCGCGGGCGCGGCGCCGGGCGGCGAGCGCGTCGAGGAACGCGTTGGCGGCGGCGTACGCGGTGTGTCCGGCCGCACCCCACACACCGGAGTTGGAGGAGAACAGCACGAACGCGTCGAGTTCGGTGTCGCCGAGGAGTTCGTCGAGGTGCCGGGCGCCGTCGACCTTGCCGGCGGTGATCCGCGCGTACTCGGCGGGCGTGACCTGGCCGGCGAGGGCGGACTGCGGGATGCCGGCGGCGTGCACGACGGCCGTCAGAGGCGTCTCCCCGGGGATCGTCTCCAGGACGGCGCGCAGCTGCTCACGGTCGGCGACGTCGCAGGCGACGGCTTCCGCACGGGCACCCAACTCCCGTACCTCTGCCAAGAGTCCGTCGACACCGGGGGTGTCCGGTCCACGGCGGCCGAGCAGCAGCAGACGCTCGGCGCCCGCGGCGGCGAGCCACCGGGCGACCTGGGCGCCGACGCCGCCGGTGCCGCCGGTGACCAGCACGGTGCCGCGGGGCCGCCAGTCACGGACCGGTTCGGCGTCGTCGAGCGGTGCGCGTTCCAGACGGCGCCCGAAGGCCCCGGAGGCGCGCACCGCGATCTGGTCCTCGTCGCCCGCGCCGCCCGTCAGGAGTTGCGCGAGCCGGGTCAGGGCGCGTTCGTCCGCCGCGGCGGGCAGGTCGATCAGACCGCCCCAGCCGCGGGGCTGTTCCAGGGCGACGACCCGGCCGAGCCCCCACACCTGTGCCTGGTCGGGGTCGGCGGGTGCGTCGGAGCGTCCGGTGCTGACCGCTCCCCGGGTGACCGCCCACACGGGGGCGTCGATGCCGGCGGCGTCGAGGGCCTGCACGAGGGTGAGGGTGTGCAGGGCGGCGTCCGGTCCGCCGAGCCCGGTGAGGGCGAGGACACCGGACAGCCGGGTGTCGGCAACGGCGGTGCGCAGCACGTCGGTGAGCAGGTCGCGGTCGGCGCCGGGGGTCCGCACGGTGACGGTGCCGGCGCCGTGCCGGGCCAGGGCGGCCGCGCAGTCGGCGGCGAACTCCTCGTGTGCCGGCGCCCGCCCGGCGGGCAGCACGACGAGCCAGGTGCCGGTCAGCGGGATGCGGGCCGGCTCCGGCAGGCGCTGCCAGGCGACGCGGTAGCGCCAGGAGTCGACGACCGCCTTCTCCCGCCGGGAGCGGCGCCAGGCGGCGAGCGCGGGCAGCAGCGCGCCGAGCGGGCTGTCGTCGTCGAGTTCGAGGGCGCCGGAGAGGGCCTCGAGGTCCTCCCGCTCGACGGCTTCCCAGAAGCGGGCCTCGACCTCGTCCGCGGGCAACGCGTCGGCGGCCGTGGGGTCGGCGGGGGCGGACTGGAGCCAGTAGCGGCTGCGCTGGAAGGCGTACACGGGGAGTTCGACGGTCCGCGGGCGCTGCGCGGCCACCACGGCGGTCCAGTCGACCTGCGCGCCGTGGACCCAGGCCTCGGCGAGGGAGGTCAGGAAGCGCTGCGGGCCGCCCTCGTCGCGGCGCAGGGTGCCCAGGGTGACCGCGGTCGCGGATGTGCTGTCGATCGTCTCCTGCACGCCGATCGTCAGCACCGGGTGCGCGCTGGACTCGACGAACAGACCGTGCCCGCGGGTCAGCAGACCCTCCACGGCCTCCTGGAAACGGACCGTGGTGCGCAGGTTGGTGTACCAGTACTCGGCGTCCAGCTCCGGGCCGTCGACGAAGTCACCGGTGACGGTGGAGAAGAAGGGGACCTCGGCGGTGCGCGGCCGGATCCCGTCCAGCAGGCCGACCACCTCATCACGGATCGACTCCACCTGCGAGGAATGCGAGGCGTAGTCGACGTCGATGCGC
This sequence comes from Streptomyces sp. NPDC020490, assembly GCF_044335305.1. Lineage (NCBI taxonomy): Bacteria > Bacillati > Actinomycetota > Actinomycetes > Kitasatosporales > Streptomycetaceae > Streptomyces > Streptomyces sp. NPDC020490. The sequence continues at coordinate 10,635 of NZ_JBIRUY010000075.1, forward strand.
CGGGCGCGGACACCGTCGGCCTCGCAGGCCGCCATCAGCTCGTCCAGCGCCTCGGGCTCCCCCGAAACGACCGTGGACTGCGGGCCGTTGACCGAAGCCAGAGCCAGCCGGTCACCCCAGGCGGTGATCCGCTCCCGAACGGCGTCCGCGGTGTCCGCCACGGACACCATCCCGCCCCGGCCCGCCAGGGCGATGAGCGCGCGAGCCCGGAGGGCGGACACCTTCGCCGCGTCCTCCAGGCTCAGCGCGCCCGACACGGCGGCGGCAGCGATCTCGCCCTGCGAGTGACCGACCACCGCGGCCGGCTCCACCCCCACCGACCGCCACAATGCCGCCAGCGACACCATCACTGCCCACAGCGCCGGCTGGACCACGTCCACCCGGTCGAAGCCGGGAGCGCCGTCGACGCCCCGCAGGACGTCCAGCAGCGACCAGTCCACGTACTCGGAGAGGGCCTGCGCGCACTCCTCCAGCCGGGCCGCGAACACCGGCGAAGCCTCGTACAGCTCCACCGCCATCCCCGCCCACTGCGACCCCTGACCGGGGAAGACGAGGACGGCGTCGGTGGCGGGCAGTGTGGTGCCGGTGAGGGGGTGGGTGCCGTCGGCGAGGGCGGTCAGGCCGGCGAGGAGGTCGTCGTGGCCGGCGGCGACCACCACGCCGCGCTGTTCGAGGGCGGCGCGGGTGGTGGCGAGGGAGAGGGCGACGTCCTGCGGGCGGGGGGCGTTCCGGGTGCGGAGGAAGTCGGCCAGGCGGGCGGCCTGGGCGCGCAGGGCCGCCGGAGTCCTGCCAGAGACGACCCAGGGCACGAGCGGGGTGTCCAGGACGAGCGGATGGTTGGAGCCGCTGTGGTCCTGGGGGGCGGGTTCCTCGGCGGGTGCGGGTTCCTCGAGGACGACGTGGGCGTTGGTGCCGCCGACGCCGAAGGAGGAGACGCCGGCCCGGCGCGGGGCGCCCTCCTGCGGGGTCCAGGCGACAGCCTCGCGCAGCAGTCGTACGGTGCCGGCCGACCAGTCGACCTGGCTGGTCGGCTCGTCGACGTGGAGTGTGCTGGGCAGCAGGCCGGCGCGCATCGCCATGACCGTCTTGATGACGCCGGCCATGCCCGCTGCGGCCTGGGTGTGGCCGATGTTGGACTTGACGGAGCCGAGGTGCAGCGGGCGGTCCTCGGGACGGTTGCGGCCGTAGGTGGCGAGGAGGGCCTGGGCCTCGATGGGGTCGCCGAGGGTGGTGCCGGTGCCGTGCGCCTCGACCGCGTCGATCTGCTGCGGGGTCAGCCGCGCGTCGGCGAGGGCGGCCTTGATGACGCGGGCCTGGGAGGGCCCGTTGGGCGCGGTCAGGCCGTTGGAGGCGCCGTCCTGGTTGATGGCGGAGCCGCGGACGACCGCGAGGACCTCGTGGCCGTTGCGGCGGGCGTCGGACAGGCGTTCCAGGAGCAGTACGCCGATGCCCTCGGCGAAGCCGGTGCCGTCGGCGGCGTCGGCGAAGGCCTTGCAGCGGCCGTCGGCGGCGAGGCCGCGCTGGCGGCTGAACTCGACGAACAGTCCCGGCGTCGACATCACGGTGACGCCGGCCGCGAGGGCGAGGGAGCACTCGCCCTGGCGCAGCGCCCGCACGGCGAGGTGCAGGGCGACGAGGGAGGAGGAGCAGGCGGTGTCGACGGTGACGGCCGGGCCCTCCAGGCCGAAGGTGTAGGCGACGCGGCCGGAGACGACGGCGGCGGCGCTGCCGGTGCCGAGGTAGCCCTCGACTCCTTCGGGAACCGTGTCGAGGTCGCCGCCGTAGCTGGAGGCGGAGGCGCCGACGAACACTCCGGTGGGGCTGCCCTTGAGCGCGGTCGGATCCAGGCCCGCGCGCTCCAGGACCTCCCAGGTGGTCTCCAGCAGGAGCCGCTGCTGCGGGTCCATGGCGAGGGCTTCGCGCGGGGAGATCCCGAAGAGCTGGGCGTCGAACTCCGGGACGTCCCGCAGGAATCCGCCCTCACGGGTGTAGGAGGTGCCGGCCTTGTCGGGGTCGGGATCGTAGAGGGCGTCGACGTCCCAGCCGCGGTCCTCGGGGAAGGGGCCGATGCCGTCGCGGCCCTCGGCGACGAGGTCCCACAGTGCCTCGGGGCTCTGCACTCCGCCGGGGAAACGGCAGGCCATGCGGATGATCGCGACCGGCTCCGGCTCCTCCAGTTCGCGCACCCGTCTGCGGGCGTTGCGCAGGTCGGTGGTGGCCCGTTTGAGGTATTCGCGGAGCTTGGCCTCGTTGTCGTGGCCGCCGGGGTTGCTCGTGCTGCTGGTGCTCAACGTCAGTCACCTACCGGGAACGGGAAGCCTGCACTGCGCGATCGTGAGGGGCGTCGCTGCCGGGTCACCGGGCCTCCAGCTCGTCGTCGAGCAGGTCGAACAGTTCGTTGTCGGAGGCGTCGGCGATGTCGGCGTCGCGGGTCTGCGTCCGGTCGCCGGTCTGCCAGGCCGCGAGGAGCGCCTGCAGGCGCCCGGTGACGCGGGCCCGGTCCTCCTCGGTGGCCGCGGTGGCGTGCGCGAGGGTGCTCTGCAGTCGGTCGATGTCGTCGAGGAGCGGGTCGACGGAGGTGCCGTCGCCGTACAGCTCGGTGCGCAGGTGGGCGGCGAGCCGGGCGGGGGTGGGCTGGTCGAAGACGAGTGTGGAGGGCAGGCTCAGGCCGGTTGCGGTGCCGAGCCGGTTGCGCAGTTCGACCGCGCTGAGCGAGTCGAAGCCCAGTTCGCGGAAGGGGCGTTCGGGGCCGACGGCGGCGAGGGCCTCGGCGTCCGCGGCACCGTGACCGAGGACGGAGGCGGCCTGCCGGCGCACCAGGTCGAGCAGGATGCGGTCCTGTTCGGCGGGGGTCCGGCCGGCGAGCCGGCCGAGGAGTTCGTCGGCGGTGTTCCCGCCGCGGGCGGTCTCCTGCTGTGCGGCGGCCGCGGCGTCGGCGAGCACCTTCGCGGCCTCCGGAACCATCTCGAACAGGGGGCTGTTGCGTTCCGTGCCGGTGCCGAGGGTGAAGCCGTCCCAGCGGATGTCGATGACGACGGGGTTGGTCTCGTCGTGGTCGAGCGACTGCTGGAGGGCGGCGGTGGCCAGCTCGGGCGGCATCTCCCACACGCCCTGCAGCCGGGCGCGTTCGCCCGCGCCGCCGGCGGCCATGCCGCTGCCCGCCCAGGTGCCCCACACCACGGAGGTGGCGCGCAGACCGCGGGTGCGGCGCTGGTGGGCGAGGGCGTCGAGGAAGGTGTTGCCGGGCGTGTAGTTGCCGAGGCCGGCGGAGCCGTAGGCGGCGCCGAAGGAGGAGAACAGGACGAACGCGTCGAGGTCGTCCCTGTCTTCGGTGAGTTCTTGCAGGTTGAGGGCGCCCTGGGCCTTGACCCGCCACACCTGGGCGAGCCGGTCGGGGGTGAGGGAGTCGATCATGCCGTCGTCGAGGACGGCGGCGGTGTGGAAGACGGAGGTGAGCGGGGCGTCGGCGGGCAGGGCGTCCAGGACGGCGCGCAGTTGTTCGCGGTCGGCCACGTCGGCGGCGGCTATGGTCACCTCGGCGCCCAGGTCCCTTATCTCCTGGGCGAGTTCGGCCGCGCCGGGGGCTTCGGGGCCGCGGCGGCTGACCAGGAGCAGATGGGGGGCGCCGGCCCGGGCCAGCCAGCGTGCGGTCTGTGCGCCGAGGCCGCCGGTGCCGCCGGTGACCAGGGCGGTGCCGCGCGGTGTCCAGGCGCGCTGCGGCTCGGTGTCGCCGAGGGGGGCGCGCACCAGGCGGCGGACGAGCACGTTCCAGGAGCGGACGGCGAGTTCGTCCTCGTCCCCGGGTTCGGCGATGATGCCGGCGAGCCTGCGGTACGCCTCCTCGTCGACGGTGACCGGCAGGTCGACGATGCCGCCCCACAGCCGCGGGTGCTCCTGCACCAGGACGCGGGCCAGCCCCCATACGGCCGCCTGCACGGGCCGGGTGAGCGGGTCGTTGTCGCCGACGGACACGGCCCCCTGGGTCAGGGCCCACACCGGGGCGTCGAACTCAACGAGTTCACGGACCTGGAGGACGGCCTGGACCAGGGTGACGGTCCCGGCGAGGCCGAGCGGCAGCGACGGGTGGTCGGGGTGCTCGCGCTCGTCGAGGGCCAGCAGGGAGAGGATGCCGGTGACCGTGTCCTCGCCCTCTGCGGCGAGCGCCTCGTGCAGCTGTTGGGCGAGGGTGTAGCGGTCGGCGGCCCAGATGTCGACCGGGATGCGTACGATGCGCGCGCCGAGGGCGCCGAGGCGGTCGGCCGCGGCTTCGGCGAGGTCACCGGCCCCGTCCTCGGGTTCGAGGAGGAGCCAGGTGCCGGTCGGCCGGGGCTCGGCGGTGTCGGTGACGGTCCACACGGTGCGGTAGCGCCAGGAATCGAGGGCCGACTTCTCCCGGTGGGCGCGGCGCCAGGCGGCGAGCGCGGGCAGCGCCTCGTCCAGCGGCTGGTCGCCGCTGACCCCGAGCCCGGCCAGGTCGCCGCTCTCGACAGCCGTCCAGAAGGCGGTGTCGGTCTCGTCGGCGGCGTGCGCGGTATCCACGCGGGTGTCGGCGCCGGCGTCGTCGAGCCAGTAGGGGCGGTGCTGGAAGGCGTAGGTCGGCAGGTCCACCGGGCGGGTGCCGTCGGGGAAGACGGTGGTCCAGTCGACTTCGGCGCCATGGGTCCAGGCCTCGGCGAGGGAGGTCAGGAAGCGCTGCGGGCCGCCCTCGTCGCGGCGCAGGGTGCCCAGGGTGACCGCGGTCGCGGATGTGCTGTCGA
>NZ_JBIRUY010000076.1:0-14329 GCF_044335305.1 Streptomyces sp. NPDC020490
AGCTTCCTGGGTCCCTGCGGCCTCCGGTCCTCCCGGATCCTGAAGTCCATTGCCACCCCTGAGCTGGGGTGTTGCAACGACCACTAGAACCTGAGACGTTGCTGGGGCCCTTGCATGCGCGGCGCCGAGGATGGTGAGGACTGCGGCGACGGCGCTGCCGACGCCAGCCGGTCGTGCAGCCGCTGACGTAGCGCGTTCTCGGCTTGCCGCATCACGGGCGTGAGAGCCTGGCGCCGCTCCAACTCGGCGGAGATCCGTTGGCCTTCCTCGCGCAGCCGGGCGACACGCTGACCCGACTGCTGTGCCGCCGCCTGCGCGTAAGCCTGGTCCTCCTGGGCGGCTGTCCGGGCCCGTTCGATCAGCTCCGGCGGAGCACCCTGCTCGATCAGCCGTTGGACCGGATCGACGGAGGTGCGGGTCTCAGCAGCGTCTGGGGCTGTTTCCACGGTCGCCCGGGCGATCCGGTCCGCCCGCGCTGTCAGGACCTCGTCGGGCGTCAGCAGCAGCGGCAACGACGAGTCAGGGGTGATCGGCGCGGTGGACAGCGTCTGCAGCAGCGGGCGCACGGCCGTGTGCGCGAGGCGGGCCGGGCTCTGCGGATCGGGGTCCATCGCGGCGACCGTCTCGGCATCGACGGCGACCTGCTGCAGGACTGGTATCGAGGTCGCGTCGATCTGACCGCGTACCGCCAGCTCCACTACGACCTGCTGATGCAGTCCGAGCCAGTCGGCCACCTCCTCCGACGAAAACGGTCGGGCAGGGGGCCGAGGAACATCGGAAAGAAGACCGCTGAGGATCGGTCGGTCCTGGCGGTCGGCTGACGGACCGTCGGCGGTCGAGAGGTTCTGGGATCTCGCCGCCGCGGCGGACACCCCCGGGCCCTCCTGGGCGGGTGCTGGCGTGCCGCCAGGCTGGACTCGACGTAGGTCGGCGAGGCTCTGGGCGCTGGTGCGGATCGCGTCCTCGGCCGCTCGAAGAGTAGGGCTCAGGGCGGCGCGGCGGTTGAGCTCAGCCCGGATTTCTGCCGCGCGCAGCGGGTTCTGTGGGATGTCCGGCTGGCTCAGCCTGGCGTCGATCACGGCGTCCGGCACGAGGAAGAGGGGACGCTGTCGCTCGGCCCCCTGGCGGGCCCACTCGAGCACTTGGCTCAGGCCGCTCTGGATCGCCTCCGCGTCGAGGCGCGGCTGGCTGGCAGCCGCGCTCGACATCGGGATGATGGCCTGGGCGTCCTCAATGGCGAGGCTCAGCCCCTGGTGGGTGGTCGTGTTGACCTGCCCGGTCGCGACGAACTGCAAGATGACGTCCTGCTGGCGTGCCAGCCAGCCGTCTGCCTCCTGAACTGGCAGCGGGCGCGCCCGCTCGGCCAGGACGGCATCTGCGGCCCCCGGCGGATGCTGCATGTTGCCATCGGGCCGGCGGGTGTTCACGAACAGGTCAACGCCGGTCCGGTTGGTGACGATCACCTTGTGTACGTGGGGGCTGTCCTCGGCGGCGGCCACGGTGATGGGGATCGCGTCATAGGAGGCCTTGGCCCACTCGGGCCATACCCACCGGCCGGGCTCCGCGCCCGGCGCCAGGAAGCGGTACAGGGCGTCGAGCCCACTGCGTTCCGCGCGCACCGCCAGGGCGACGATCCACACCTCGTGGCCACCGACGGATGACTGGGCATTGCCTAACGTTCCGTCACGCCGGCCAGTCGCGAAGAAGCGGGCGTCGGCGAGTACCGCGTCGGGGTCGCGGAAGGTGCCCTCGGCGACGAAGGAGTAGCCGTGCTCGACCGCGTACGCGAACGCCATCTGCATCCATGCGGTCTGCGCTTGCTGGGTGGCCGGCACCATGGCTATGGGGTCAGTGGCCATCAGCTCCCGGAACTTCGGGTGGAACTGGCGGAGTTCGTCACCGGAGAGTTGGATCACGTCGCGGTCGGCGTTCTGCTGGCGGATGGCTGCCATCGCCCGGCTCTTGCCGGCTGCCGGCTGAGCGCCGGTGAGGATCGCGACCGGCCGGTCGCTGGGGCGCCGGCCGCGGAAGAGGTAGTCCACGACTCGCGTCGCGAAGCGCTCTTGCAACTGCTCCGCTGTGAGCTCGTAGGGGGTTGGATCACCCACGACGCTGGTCGTCCAGCTTGTGGATGGCGGTCGTCCAAGCGGTGATCTTGGCGATCATGGCGGCCCGGTCGTGGGCGTCGACCGCGTTCTTCTCGTCTCGGAGGTCGAGAACCTTGTTCCACCAGATCCGCCGTTCCTCCTCGGTGGTGGCGTCGTCCGAGAGCTTCACGTAGCGGGACGACAGCTGGGTGGCGGTCTCGGCGCACATGTCGTAGACCACAGACGTGGGCAGGTCGTCCGGAATCATGGTCGGGCTGTGCTCGGTCATTCTGCTCCTTCATAAGGATTCGGGGATCGGGCGATCGGTGACGTCCTGGTCGTGCTCTCAGGTGTTCTCAGCGACCTCTGGCATCGCCACGGGGTGTGCGGCGGCTGTCTGTTCGTCGTGCTCGCGCAGCATGCGCATGATGGTCGCCGGGGAGGGGTGCTGGCCCTTCTTGGCGCCCTTGGTGATGACGAGACGGGCCGCGATCTCGCGCAGGCTCAGGTCCTGGTTCCGCAGGTGCAGCGCCATGGCGAGCATGTTCTCGTCGGTGACGCTGGCCCCGCCGATCGCCTTGCCTCGCTTGCGGGCCGCCTCGTGGCCCTCCAGGGTGCGGTCGCGGATGTACTCGCGCTCCATGCCCGACAGTGCGGCGAGCACGGTGAAGACCACGCCGCCCGGGTCGTGGGAGCCCTGAAGCTCTCCGGTGAGAAACTCCAAGCCCACGTCGCTGGCGCGCAACTCTTCGGCGAGCGTGGCGAGGTCGATGCCCCGGCCGAGTCGCTTGTGCTCGTGCACGACCAGGGTGACGCGGACACCGGACGCGCGGATCTCGCGGGCGAGCGTGACGGCCTTCTCCAGCTCCGGCCGCTTCGTGGCGCGGGTCGAGATCTTCTCGGAGAACACCCGAGTGACCCCGGCGGCGGCCAAGGAGTCGAGTTGCGAGTCCAGGGACTGGCGCGCGGTGGAGGCGCGGGCGTAACCGATGCGGATATGACCGACCGGCTTGGCGCCGGCCCCGGCCGGGCGCGGCAGCTCCACCCAGGGCGTGCCCGGCTTCCTCACCGCGGGGACGGGGACGTTCAGTGTCTTCGCCAGTGAGGGCACGAGCCGGAAGCGGGCCGTGTGGTACTGGATCGCCACCCGGCCCTTGGCAGTGCGGCATGGCGAGCCCGCCGGGGCGGCGCAGGTGGACATGGGGCAGTCGTGCGCTTCAACACGCTGGTAGTCGTCGCTCACGTGATCACTGTTTCATGTGTCTGTTTCATTTGTCCACATTTGAAACGACCCATGAAACAAGAAACGTGCAGCATGATCGTCGCCGCGCCCGGTGTTTCACGAGCGCCACCTAGGAAACGGCCTCTGCGTCTGCGAGCAGGTCCCTGAACGCCTGTGGAAGATCATCGACAACGGGACCCGCTGCGTGACGTGGACCACAACGCTGATTCGGTGAGAGTTGCCAGCCTCAACTCCTCTGCTGTGGGAGTCTGCCTTCAGCTCTCGTCGGGACCACGCCCGACAGGCGGCTCGTGACCGCCGGAGGGCACGCAATGTGCTGGCCCGCCCTAGCCAATCCGAGCGGGTGAACCGCCTGGTAATTGCAAGATCACTGGAGCGGTCGATGCGCGTTGCGGTAAGCCGCCCCGTCAGTGCGGACGTTTGCACACTGATGGAGCATCTTCGTGATTCGCCTGTTCTTCGAGGCTCTGCCCGAGTTCCTTGGCAGTATCTGCGCCACCCTCGTCTGCACCATCAGCGCCTGGACAGTTCGTAAGGCCCGCAACCGTGCCATCACTCGGACCGAACAGACGACTCCTGACGAGGAGTAACGGACAGGACGAGGGCCCGCGTCATCTTCGGCGCGGCCCTCGTTTCCGGCTTTAAGGAATGGCGTTCAGCGGCAGAGGCCGCCCGTACGATGATCACCGTGACTGCCCGCCGCACCCTTGGCACCGGCCCCGAGGCTCCCCCTCAGGGCATCCGCGCCGCAGAAGCCGACCTTCTCGACGTACTGCCCGGTGTCCATCTGTCAGACCTCAACGAGTTGCGAGCCCGCGGAGTCCTCGGAGCCAGCTCCGCAGCGCCGCCGTCCGCGCGGCGGATCCTCGGACCGGGCCGCACAGAGGACACCGTCCCGGAGTCCTCCGGCTGACGTCACCGTGCAGCCCGGCTCGCCAGCGGGACAGCGCTGCCTGGAGCCATCTACTTCGGGGTAGTCAGGGTGTGCTGGAGATCACAGATGGGCCGTACTGTGCTGGGGGCGACTTGTTGGGCAGCTTCATGCCGGGGCCTCCGTGAGCGGCTGGTTCAGCGCCTCATAGCCGGTGCACTCCGGCTGTACCGGACGGGCGGTCACGGTCAGCTCCGCGGGGTGGGGTCGGCGTCGCGGGCCGTGTCCAGGTGGGAGGCGTTGCCCTGCTCGTCCACCTCGTACGGCTGGAGGCAGACGTGGCACTCCGTCACGCCGTCGTCGTCCTGGTCGTCGTCGACCGGGAGCGCCGCGCCCCGGGCGGCCTGCTGGGTGGACACGAGGCGGGTGAGGGCCTCGCGGAAGACGGGCACGTTCCCCGCGTCCATCCGGTAGGCGATGTTCTGGTGCCAGCTCGGGTTGTCCGGGTCGGAGACGGGGCTGATCGGCGCAGGGGTGCCCTCCGGCCACCAGCCCGCCTTCACGCCGCGCGGGACCGCGCGGGACAGGGCGACCGTCGGCCCGTTGAGCCTGCCGACCACGGCGCGCAGTTGGTCGGCGTCGAGGTAGCCGTCACCGTCCACGATGACCATCTCGGCGAACCGGCGGGCGCCGGCGGGGAGGGAGCGGAGGTAGCGTTCGGCACGGTCGACGGTCCAGCCGGTCTGTACGGTTGCGACGGTCAGCTCGGCGCCCTGCTTGGCGGTGAGCGCGAGCACCTTCTCGGCGAATTCCTCGCTCGCACCCTCAATGGTGATCTTCACTGAAACCTTTCGAAGGATTCTTACCCGGTTCTCCCGGGTCTCCACGGGCAGTGTGCTGCACCGAATCCCCTTCCATCTAGACCGGGGAGAAAAAGGATAGAAATCTAGATGCGATCGGGTGATGTGACCACGCCGACCCCATGGAAAGGGCCCGACCTCCGCAACCACCTCGGGCCCTTTCCATGGGGGTCGGCGTGGTGCGGGCCCGGCGGCGTCGCCACGGGCGGGCCGTCCTCACCGGGTGAGGATCGGTCCGACGATGGCGGCCACCACGGCGACGCCGGAGAGGCCGATGACCAGTGGCTCGCGCGTAGCCGGGTGGCGGTAGGCGAGATAGGCGAGGCCACCGAAGACCAGGGCGACGACCAGGACGAGCAGCAGGACCACGAGCAGGGCGAGCGTTGACACGACAAGGTCTCCTTCACGGACAGGGATGCCGCACACGGGCGTGTGCGGGCGGGAGCATGGGCAGGTCTCACCCCTTGCGTCTCGGGGTGAAGGGCGGACAGCGCCGGGAGTATGCGGGGGTGGCGAGTAAGCCGCGCAAGCCTGTGCGGTCACCCCAGCGGGCGGCTGGCGTCATCACTCGTCAAAACGGCCCCTGAGCTGCGCGTTCTACGGGAATGAGCAAGAGGGCCCGGGGGCTTTGGCGCATGGCGGGCTAGCCGCGCAACCCGCCAGTGCGTGACGAGGTTCACAGGCGAGGATGGCGAACTCGGCGTCGGCGAGGGGGCGTGAGCCTGCGTCAGGCCGCCGAAGAGCTGGAGCGGCGCTGCGCGGCACGGCGCCGCTGTTCGGCGGCGAGGCGGTGGACCTTGCGGCGCACCCGTTCACCGAAGGCCTCCGGCTCGGGGACGCCGGCCGCGGTGGCGGCCTCGGTCCAGGTGGTGCCCTCGCCCTCGGCGTACGCGAAGACCACCGCGCGTTCGGCCGGGTCGAGGCCGCGCAGTACGCGGTTGAGGCGTTCGTCCTCGAACACCCCGCCCACAGTGTTCACCAGGAGGCCGACGTCGGTGGCGACCAGGTCGTACAAAGACAGCCCGCCCAGGTCGGCGTCCAGGGACAGCACCCGCCCGTGCCGGGTGCCGCGCCGCCAGAGCGGCACCAGATGCCGGTGCAGGGTGCGGGCCTCCGCCCTCAGGGCGCCGAGTGCGGCGGTCGGCAGATGCCCGGTCTGCCACAGTGGATCGCACCATGGGCCCAGGAGGGCGGTGGAGGTGGCCTCCCGCCACCGCTCGCTGCGCGGCAGCACCAGCACCCGGCCGGTGACGTGATCGGTGGAGTCCGTCATGACGTCCGCGTAGGTGTCGGTCGTCACGCAGACGCCGACGGGCGGCCAGGCGCCGCAGGCCATACCGCGGGCCCCGATGGCCGCAACGAGGTCCGGATACGGATCGGCCCCCTTCTTGTAGTACCAGTGCTGCAGAGACCCGCCTCTGCCGCGAGGATCTTCGCTTGGCTTTGCCAGGCGGACGCCGTCAGCGGTGGAGACGATGAATTCCTGCTCACCGAATTCCTGCTCACCTCCGGCGGGGCGCCCTGGGAGGACGTGGTAGCTGGCATGGGCCGATGCGGGGTCTTGGGTGGTCACGGCGGTGCTGCTCCTTGTGGGAGGGGATGCTTCACCTCTCGGTCCCGGGGAGCGGGGCCACCGGCAAGGAATCTCCGGGACACGGGTGTGACATGGGTCACGGTGCGGGGGCGGGGGTGTCCTGCGAGGCGAGGAGGGTGGCGAACTCGCGGTCGGCGTCGGCTGCCCGGGCGCTCTGGACGGCGTCGGCGCGGTGGGTGTCGGCCCGGTCGGGGTCGAGCGTGGCCAGGTGTTGGAGGAGGGCGGCCGTTTCGTCCTGGACGGCGGCGCGGCGGCGCAGGGCGTCGGCGCGGTCGGCGGGGTCCTGGGCGGTGTGGAAGTCGCGGGTCAGGTCCTCGGTGCGGGTGCGCACATCGTGCAGGCGGTGCCGGGCGGCGTCGGCCTGTTCCTGGCGGGCGCGGGCGGCCTCCCGTTCGGGGTAGCGGACTACGTGCAGGGTGCTGCTGAAGACGGTGCACGGGTTGTCGTCGGCGCGGCGGGCGTAGGCGAGGTCGAGGGCGACGGCGGCCGTGCGGGCACTCTCGCCGGTGCCGCCGCTCAGGGCGCGGCGGCCGTTGGCCCGCCAGGCGTCGACGGCGGGGCCCCAGCGCCCGGCGGCGGACTGGCGGGTGATGCCGGCGGCCTCGCCGATGGCGCGCCAGCTGGCTCCGTCCTCGCGTTCGGCGACGGCGGCCTGGCTGACGAGTTTGTCCAGCCACTCGCCGAGCTCCAGGGCGCGGCGGACCCGGTCGCCGGGCGGGGCGTCGGGGTCGTGGGCGAGGAGTTCCAGGGCGAGGTCGCTCAGCCGCTTGGCATACAGGCCGTAGGAGACGACGGCCTCGTCGCGGGGGCCGGTGGGGATGGTGGCGGCGGCCTCGGAAGCATCGGTCATGGGCGGCAGGCTACCGCTGCCCGGACGGTCCGTCAGGCCAGCCTGACCTGGGCGAGCCGTCCCCTCGCACCTGACGCGTACTACCGCCGCGTTGGCACCTGCGCCACCCTGATGGGCAGCTCCGTCCGGACGGCAGATTCGTGCCTTTTCTTCTTGCCCATCTTGCAGGGGAAGGTTACACCTGACGTTTCTATGCGTCAGGCGTAGACATCCCATTGCTGCTGGGCGCGGTGTCTCTGCCGTGTGCCCCTCCGGCAGGGCCCGGCTGACGGGTTTGCGGGTATGTCGGACCGGGGTATCTCGGCTCGGATAACGTGCCATATCCGAGGCGACAAACCAGACATGAGGAGTCGTCAACTTCGCTCCCCAGGGAGGGCCCGAAAGTGTCGAACCAGTCGACATGTCGAGCCACTCGACATACTGTGTGGGGCATGGACTCCACTGTCGACCCACTCGATACCGAACCGACGGACGTGCGCGGCGCCGCCCTGGCCGCCCTGCGCGGCTGGGCCACCCGCCGCGACCGCCTTGCCGCCAACCGTGCCGACCTGATGGCCGCCGCCTGGTGGGCAGGCACGCGCACCGTCGCCGAACTTGCCCGCGCCGCCGACGTCTCCCGCGACACCGTCTACGACGACCTGCGCGCCCGCGGCGTCGAACCCACCGACAAGACCGCCGAACCCGCTGGCGCCCTCCCGCCGTACGCGCCGCTCACCGCCGAGCCGGTGCGGGAACTCGCCCGGCACGCCTGGTCCCTGGTCCGGCCCGCAATGCTCACCGAGCGACCCGACTGGTTGGCAAGCGCCGCCTGGCACCTGAGCATCGCCCTGGACCGGATCGGCATCCTGCTGGAGGACTCCGCCGACCCGGACCGGAAGGTGGACGCGGGCGAGAGTCTTCTCGCGCAACTGGCCGCTGCCCAGGAGGCCGCGCAGAAGCACTGGGCCGAACTGGACACCCCCCACAAAGAGCACCTGATGGCGTTTCGGACCGCCGTACCCGTCGGGGGCGAGGGCCAGGCCGTGATCCACGGCGTCGACCTGACCCTCGGTCACCCCGGCTCCCAGGAGACTTCCAGCGTCAGGTTTGATCCCGATCCCTTCGAGCCCGCCGGGTGGACCGCCGTGAGCAGCGACCACCCGCATCTGGAATCCCAGCTCACCGCCGCCGACCGCCTGGCCATCCAGACCGCCGTGCACACGCTCGGCCGCCTCCTCAACCGCCGTCTGTACCCAGACGACAGCGGCGGCAGCGACCCGGCGGTGTCCGAGCCCGGCCCTGCCGTTCCTCCCGTGCGGTTTCAGACGGACACCGCGCCACGACGACGAGGAGCTGAATGACGTGCTGCCTGACCCCGAACTCATCCGCGGCGCGGCCACCGCGACCGAGACCGAGGAGGAGGAGATCACAGAGTGACGACCGCCGAGGAGTATGGGACCGATCTGGAGCCGGTGGACGTGGTCGACGCCGAGCTGGTGGACGACGACGCCCCGGGCGCCGGCGAGGTCGCCGTGCCCGATCCGGTGGCCGCCGTCCTCGCGGCTCTGGAAACGGACGCTCAGGCCCATCTCCGCCGCATCCGGCCGAAGAAGACCCGGGACGGCTACGCCCGGGACTGGGAGGTGTGGCAGGAGTTCCATGCCTGGCTCAAGCGGCAGACCGGCACGCCCCTGCCGCTCAGCTCCATCACGGTCGGCACGTTCGTCTCCTTCGTGACCTATCTGGACCAGGTGGTCGAGGCGCCGCCGAACACGATCGAGCGCCGCATCACCGGGGTCACGTCCGAGGCCCGCGCCCGCGGCTACACGGTGCCCAAGGAGGCCACCGAGGCGGCCCGCCGGGCGTTGAAGCCGCTCAAGCTGGACGAGAAGCGGATGAAGCGCGGCCGTGGCAAGGCGGCCGCCATCGCCCCCGCCGACCTGCGGACGATGGCCAACGCCCCGCGCGAGCGACAGCCGCAGCCGACGGCCCGGCGTCGCACCGTCTACCGGGTGCCGGAGCTGGCCCGGCTGCGGGATCAGGCCTTGAACTCGTTGAAGCTGGCCGTGGCCGGGCGCAACGAGGAGATGTCCCTGCTGGACGACGCGCACATCGAGGTCGTGGACGAGGGGCTGAGGGTGACCGTCCCCTCGGTGAAGGGCCGTCCGCCCCGGCCCGTTCCCGTCACCTACGGCGAGAACCGCGCCTCCTGCCCGGTGCGCTGCTGGCTCGCGTGGAAGGAAGCCAAACTGGCTGCCGGTGCCGCCCCCGACGGCCCAGCGTTCCTGCCCGTCGACCAGTGGGGCCACCTGGGCACCGCACGGCTGTCGCCGGACGGAGTCGGCCGCGCGCTCGCACGCTGCGCGAAGTACGCAGGCCTGACCGGACGCCGGATCACCGGCCACTCCGCCCGGCGCGGCCTGGTCACCACCGGCATCAAGAAGGGCAAGCGCATCGACAAGCTGCGCCGCCAGGGCGGGTGGTCCGCCAACAGCCCGGTGTTCTGGGAGTACGTGGACGAGGGCGAGATGTTCGAGGACGCCCCGACCGAGGGCATCGGCTTCTGACCAAGGAAGTCATCTGCGGCGGCGGCCGGCGGGAGTTCCGTCGGCCGCCGCCGTTCCGGGTGACCGCTGTCGCCGATCTCAGGGGATTGTCGGTGGCAGCCGGTACCGTGTGTTGCACACGGCCAGACGCGTACCGCCGTTCGCTGCCGCCCGGCGCCCACGCCGCCGGGGCATTGTCGGCCAAGGTCTCTCGGGGCCCGCGGAGTTTGAAGTCTTCTGCCTGTGGCTTGTACGTGGTCGGCGGGAGCGTGGGGGAACCGCCGCGTCTGGAGTACGCCATGCCGAAGAAGCAGTCCACCGCTAGCAGGAAGGCCCGCGGTGCCGCCCGCGAGGGCGAGAAGTTCACCACCGCCCGACGCTGCCATGAGACTGCCCAGGTGTCCCTGGCTGACCTGGACGCGCTCGGCGTGGCCGACGCCGAGCGCCATGCCGCCTCGTTCGCCGAGGACTAGCTGGAGCTGGGAGGTTCGCACCGCGCGCCTGGAGCTGCGCGAAGTCCAGCTCTGGGAGGAATGGAGGGCTGGGCGGGAACTGCGCGAATGGTCGGCGGTAATCGAGACCCGTGCCGCCGCCCTGAACGCCGAGGACGCTTGGCACCGACTGTCGCTGTACATGCGCCACCCACTGCACCGCGGCGGCGACCGGCCGCTGCTGCATTCGACGTGGGAGATCGGTCGCCCGACGCCGCAGGAGCTGGAGGAGCGCGGGCATCGCCGCGAGCTCGCGCCGATCGACCCAGCCGAGCTGACCGAGGGCGAACGCCGACGCCTGGAAGCGGACTACCCACGCAGCGTATTCGCGCACCTCGGCACGCGCGGCGTGCACTACGGCCCCTGGGAGCAGGCGCACAGAGGATCGAGCAGGGCCCCGGGGCGGTCGAGAGCGACGGGGAACACGGCCCGCTGCCCGAGGGGGTCGAGCTGACGTACTGGCGGGCTCACTGCCGGGTGGAGTTCGTGGCCGGGCACGACGAGGCCTCCGCCCGCGAGCGCGCGGAGGAGCTGACGGCCACCGTCATCGACCGCGCCGGACGACCCATCGGTAGCGTGGTCGAGGTGGAACCCGTCGTCGGGTTCCGCAACGCCATCGACGGCCGGTGGATGCACCCGGCAGCCACCGGCCCCAGCCCCGGGGCGGTACCAAAGGAGACCCGCAGACCATGTGTCACCCCATCCCGCCATCCGATCCGCCCGCGCTGATCGAGGCCCTGGCCGTCTGGGGCTGGGCTGTCCAGCACGGCGACATCCCGCTCGACTGCCGTTTTGACCAGGGTCCGGGAGCGAGGCGATCGGGGCAGTCGCGGCGGCGGTCGCCGGCGGTGCCGTAATTCGGCTGGCCCTCATTGAGTGCGCTGTCCAAGGGGCGGCGAGGAGCCCGGCGACGGCCAGGCCGCCGATGATGTGCAA
The DNA here is from genome assembly GCF_044335305.1 of Streptomyces sp. NPDC020490. Taxonomy (NCBI): domain Bacteria; kingdom Bacillati; phylum Actinomycetota; class Actinomycetes; order Kitasatosporales; family Streptomycetaceae; genus Streptomyces; species Streptomyces sp. NPDC020490. The sequence goes on from NZ_JBIRUY010000076.1 coordinate 11,458, forward strand.
ATCGTCCCGGTAAGCACGCTCACGACGAGCCCCCGCGCGGTTTCGCCAGCCATCGTCGGCCGCTCGCCTTGTGTCCCGTTTTGCTCGTCGGCGAGACGGATCACTTTGGGGAGGCCCCGTTCGCCGAACGCTGCCGGGCCCCGAGGTGCTCCGGACGGCGCCACGGCCTCGATCCACGTGATGCCCGTCTCCTGCACCCGCGCCAACAGGACTGCCACCTCGGCCGGATTCAGCGGCTTTAGCAGGGAGACGTGTCGTTGATCATTCTCCGGGGCTCTATCTCGTGCAGACCATCTGCCCGCTGAGCAGGCCGTGCAGACTCCGGCTGCCGCCCAGCCGCGTGGGGAGTGAATTGGGCGTCCCTTGAACCGCAAGCGAGCCTCTGAGGTCGCAACTACCGTGTGACGAGCCAACAAGCCGTCTGCGGAATCCGTCCAAGATTTATTGCCGCTCAGGGCATCTGCCGAGACCGAAGAGGTGAAGCTGCTGATCCGAACCGAGGAGCCCACCGTGCCTGATCTCCCCACCGCTGCTGCGTCGTCCGCACCTGTCCTCATCAAGCCGGTACTCCCACCGATCCCACCGCTGTGGTACGTCCAGAGCGACGAAGTTCGCGTCCGCGCGAGTTCCGGCGGAATCCACAAAGAGACGGGCCGTCCGTTGGGAGCCTTCCTGTACGAGACCTCCGACGGCGGCCTCGTACAGCGCCATCCACGGGACATCATCCGGGAGCCCGCGGTGGACGCTGTCATGGCCGCCCTGGAACCCGAGTCCCCTACCACCCTCCCCGGTGCCACGGTGCGGCTGCGTGTTGGCGAGAACGCCCGCTACAACACGGACTGGGTCAAGGACTCCGAAGGACCCGTTCCGGACCTGATGGCGGCGCTGGAAGCACGCGCTGACGCGCTCCGGAACCGACAGGACAAGGTAGAGAACTTCGCCGCCCGCGTTCTGGGGGTGAACCGGAGTACACGCTGGGGCGAGGCGGTCTCCACCGCCCTGATGGGCGACTGGACCAGATCGCTGGACGAGCACGGCCATCTGCAACCGGAAGCCCTTGGCCAGCTGCGCGCCGAGGCCCGCACCCTCCACCGCCAACTCGTCCCATTGTGGCGCCGACGCGTACGGCGCTCCCGACTGCTACTCCTGGACGCCCCGCTCGGCGACGGTCTGTGCCTCTACGACCTCGTCACCGACCGAGCCAACCTCTCCGACGCCCTCCTCGGCACGGCCATCCACGACGACCGCCTCGTACGGATCGTGCAGCACTTGACGCCTGAGGAACGCCTGGTCGTTGTCGCCTTGGCCATCGGTGATGGCACCACTTGGACCGAGGCCGCTGCCCACGCTGGCGCCTCTGACCCGGCTGCGTTCGGTGAACGAGTCCGTCGCAAGACCCGCCGCCTCGCCGTCCGGGCCGCAGAACGTCGCACCGCAGCACACGCCACGACTGATTCCATCCTCGGCCGGGCGGATCCACAGACACGGTAATTTCTCTCGATCTGTCCGTTATCAGCAGGGGGCACCTTCCCTCGGCCCATCAACCGTGGAGACCCACCGTGCCTATCGAAGTGTGGCTACTTCTTCCGCTCGCCCTCCTGCTCGGCCTCGTCTGCGCCACTGTCGTGTGTCTTGTCGCCCTGAGCTGCGCCGACCGAACCGACATCGTCGCTGTCACCAGGGAACTGCCGGATCTCGTTGCCATCTTCCTCGGGACTATTGCTCACCGTACGTGGGCCGCCGAGGATTTGATCGACTGGGAGACCGCGGTCGTCCGGATGGCCTGGCCGGGCGACGACGCGGTCAATGAGGAACGCTGGGATGCGCCCGCCGACTGGCGGATGCGCGAGTACCTGCTGCGCCGCCTCGCTCTGGCCGACAGTCACGAGGCCACTGAGGATCTCCTGCTGTGTCACTGCGCCGAGCAGATCGACCCCCGGATTCGCAACGACGAGGACTGACCGTGGTGCCTGGGTGGCGCCCATCCCGGGTCAGGCGCCGCCCAGGGCCCAGCCGCCGTCCTGCGGCACCGCGAAAGCGAGCGTCCAGGGCTTGTGACCCGAGACGGTGCAGATCGCCAACAGGCGGATGGGAGAGGTGCTGTAGCGGTCGCGCCACCTCTGCTCCCCGTCGGCGCCTTCGTACCAGGAGGGCCGCGGGGAGAAGTCAACGGCGAGCCGAGTGCGGCCGCCGGGGAGGAGAGGGAACGCTGGGACCGCCCGGCCCAGTGCGTCCGCGTCATCGACTCCGGGCCTGAAGCGGTACGGCCCCCAGATGACTTCCGCGGCTTCTGCGGCCTGCTCGGGTGTCAGAGTGCCGATGAGGTGGGGTGGCCGAGAGCCGTCGAAGTCATCCTGAATGCGCAGTTCGATGTGGAGTTCGCCGAGCTTGGATGGCCCCTCGAAGCGCACGTACAGCACCTCATGGGGATCCGCCTGGAGTTTGATCCGGAGCTGGGGCGTCAGTTCCCTGTGCCAGCGCTCCTGCTCGATCTGCGCGACGGTGGTCGCCGTCTCGTTCGCGTTCCAGGCCGCCCTGTTCGCCTCACGAGAGGCCTTCCATGCGCCGTAGGCGGCAACGCCGGTGAACGCTGCCGAGGCCGCGGCTATGGAGGTGTCGAGGATGCTCATGCCGGACTGTATAGCTCAACCTCGCGAGCACGTGCCCCAAGCCGGACGGCGCACGTCGGCGGGTACCGGGGCAACAAGCAAGGAGAGGCGCACCGCCCCGCCTGTCGGGACACCGGCTATAGGGAGTGGCGCCGGGGCGCGTCCCAGCTAGACGAGTAAGTCCTATGTCCTGGGCTGACGATCAGGCGTGAACAGAGGGTGTTCAAGATCATGTTGTGACGCAAGATCTGAACACCCTCTTG
>NZ_JBIRUY010000077.1:0-13733 GCF_044335305.1 Streptomyces sp. NPDC020490
CCCGCGCGCGGGTCTGTAGTCGGCTTTGCCGACTACAACCAGTGATCGGCTTCGCCGATCACCTGACGGCGCTTCGCGCCGTCGCTGCCACCCGCTTCGCGGGCGCAATGATCCGCTTCGCGGATCATGTCTTTTGCCTGCGGGTTGTCTGAGCCTCTCTAACTAGGTGGAACCCGCCAAACGGTGCACCCCCTTGAGAGCTCATCAAAACCGCAGGTCAGGACCACTTTTGAGGCTCTGTGAGCCTCGGCCGAGGGTGGGAGGCGTGATCCGAACCCGCCATTTGGTGCGCTCTTTTTCCACAGTCCCGAAATCGAACGGACTCCGGGGGGTGCACGGTTTGGCGGGTTCGGTGTTGACCAGTGCAAACGCGCTAGCTGATGCTCCATCAGTTCCCTTGCGTCCGTTCGAGTAACACCCGGCACCAAAGTTTCACCCCTTACCGGTTCGGGCGCGCCGATGGCGGTTTCGGGCCAGGAAGCGGTCGTTTCCCCTGGTCGGCACCCAACCCGCCATCAAGTGCGCACCTTTTCCACAGAGTTCGGGCCCCGGGGCCGGTTGGGGCGCGGCGGCCACTCCGAGAGTTGCAGACTAACTTGCAGTTCAACTTGTAGTTGTGCTGCAACTCCCGTAAGGTGGGAACCGCACCAACCGCCGAGGACGAGCCGCGGCGGACCGAACGGAAGAGGCCCGAATGACTGCAACCACCGTCCCGATGCCCGTTGCCGAAGCGCTCGCCGAGGGTGCTCCGCGGAACCTTGGTGCGCTCGCCGGCGCGGCTACCGGCCGTGGGTGGGGTGCCATGGTGGAGCGGGACGGGGACGCGTGGACGCTGGTCGTTACTGCGCCGTCCGACTCCCGTACGGAGCGCTACACGTGGCGCGCGGGCAAGTGGGTGTCGTCGAACCCGCGCGGCTACCGCGCGGCACTCACCCACTACCGGGCCGAGGCGGACGGCGTGGCGCCGGTCACCGAGTCTGCCGTTCCGGCCACGGTGGACGGCGGAACAGCGGCCATGGGCGCGGCTGTTGCTGCGGGCAAGGATGCGCGGGAAGCACTGTCGGAGATTGGCACGCTCGCCAACCGTGCCGAGTCGCTCGCGCAGGAAGCGGCGGAGTGGTCGACCGAGGCGGACGAAGCGGCCACGGTGGCGCGTGTCGAGGAATCTTGGGCCGAGTGTGAGGACGTGGCCGGACTGATCGGCCGTACGGAGATCAAGGCCCGGAAGTACGACAGTGAGGACGCACGTCCGGCGTCCGGTCTGGTCAAGGAAGGTGCAGCGTTGCTGCGCCGAGTGCTGCGGGCGCGCCGGACGCTGTCTGACGCTGCGATTGCTGCCCGTGGGGACGACTCGGCCGAGTCGGTGTGTGACGAGTGGAGCGCGATCGTGTTCAAGGCCGAGGAGGACGCGCGCGAGTGCCTCGGCCGGATTGAGGACGCGTCAGATCAGGCGTGGGAGTCGGTGGAAGCGTGCGAGTCGCGCGCCGAGGCTGTGTGCCGGAAGTGCGAATGCCTGATCGTGCCCGGGGCGGACGGGAACGGCCGTAAGGACATGAACCTTGGTTCGTGCGGGTGCCGCGCGATCATGGCCGCAACGCTCGCCGACGGTGGGAGCGTTCACCAGAACGCCGATGACGTCCGTATCGGGCGCCTGTTGGCGAGTGACTGTGGGTGGGAGGTTTCGGCCGGTCAACTCGCCCTGATCGGGGACGAGTCGGGGGCTCTTGAGTCTCTGGCGGACGCTGCCCGGTACGACGTTGACACGGTCGACGAGGGAGCGCAGGAACGGCGTACGGCCGTAGCGGCGGCGGAAGAGCGCACGGCGCGTGAGCGTGAGTGCGAGCGTCCGGCGGAAGCTGCGGCGGCGGAGTGCCGCGCGTTCGCGAGCATTGCGGATGATCACGCGTCGCGTGCGGGTGAGGCGTACTACGTCACGGCGGACGTTGCCCGGTACACGCGCAACGTGTACGACGTGCGGCCGGTTGACGCTCTGCCGGACGCTGAGGCGGACACGGTTCGTGCTGCGCTGAGGCGGATTGACCGGCGGGTGACTCGCGCGAACGAGTGCGCGTCTCGCGCCCGGTACGAGGTATGGGACGCCCCCCAGGGTGACCCCGAGTACGCGCGGCAGTGTGCGGAGCGTGCCCGGATTCTGGCGGACGCTGCGGAGTCGGACGCGCGGCGTGCGGGTGAGGTTTTCGCATACGCGGAGTACGCGAGCGAGGCGGAGTTGTGGGCCGAGCGTGAGGCAGACAGGGAGCGTGAACGCGCCGAGGCTGCCCGCATCGATGGCGGGTACGCACTCGGCGAGCCTCGCAAGGTCGAGGGAGACGCGCGCGCCACGCTGCCGATTGGGTCCCTGGTGAACGTTCCGGGCCGCGGGTCTTGGGTGCGCGTAGTCCGGGTGCGGCTCGATGGGTCCGGGGCGTGCCTGGTCGACGGTACCGAGGTGATCGGCGACGTTCCGGGCCGCGGGCACTCCCGGGTGTGCGTCGACTACTCGTCCCCGGAGTTCGGGGCTTGGGTTGTGGCTCAGGTGGCGGGCGAGGGCGCGCCGGTCGGCGCTCCGGCCGCGGTCGACGCTCCCCAGGGTGGGCCGACTGGCGACGCTGCCGCCGAGGCTGACCGCGCGGAGGAGGCGGAACTCCGGAAACTTGACGCGGACACTTCAAACGGAGACTCGACCCCCCGCGGGGAAGGGGGGTTTTCCCGGGGACTTGACGCGGACGCGTCAAAAGAGGTCCCGGGGGAGGCTCCCGAGGCGGCGGACGCCTCTCCGGCCGAGAGCGCGCCGGTCATGGTGGAGCGGCCGGCGGTGTTGCCCGACGTCGTGTCGGACCCCGGCGGGGTGGACGGGTGGGAGGCCGACGGGGGCGCGGTTGAGGTGCTGCCGGTGATCTGCCACGGCAAGGGGGGCGGGGTGTTCCCGGTGGCGTTCCGTGGCCCGTATGAGGGCACGGTGCGGGTGTCGCGGGCGTGGCTGACGGAGCGTGCGCGCCGTGCGCTGACCGTGGCGCGTGAGCGGCTGACGGTGGCGGAGGAGCACGCGGAGACGTGCGCGGCGTGGCGGCGGGATGCGTACGACCTTCACCAGGAAGTACGCCGGTCGGCTGGTGTGCTGGGTGAGCGTGTGGTGGTGCATTACGAGACGTCCGGCGGGTGGTCGGAGCGTGCCCGTGAGGCGTCGTGGGCAGCGGATACACGGCGGACGGCTGCACGGGATGCGGTCCGGCGGTGTGGGCGTGAGCTGTCCGGCCTGGAGGAGGAGGCGGCGGAACCGGGGCGCCGGTCGGAGTCGGCGCGTGCGTTCCTCGCGCGTGCCGTGTCTGGGGACGTTCCGGCCGGTCGTGGGGCGTGGGTGTCCGCCGACGGCGGTACGGCGGTGATGTTCGAGCTTCCCGCAGACATCGACGTGAACCCGGACGTGAGGCACGGGGAAGCGAACGAGCACCGTCGGGCATTCGTCGACCTGTTGGCCGATGCCGTGTCGGCCCGTGACGAGGGGCGGGCACTGATCGGGCGTGACCTCCCGTCGAAGAAGGCGCACGGGCGTACGGGCGGGATTGAGAAGGGGCAGGCGTCCGCGTCGGTCAAGGCTCTGGTTCAGCCGTGGAAGGCGCCGAAGATCCCGGCGGCGGGTAAGGCGCCTACGGCGGCTCAGTTGGAGGACTGGCAGGACGGTTACGCGGGTGCGCCGGTCGTGGCGGAGACGGAGGCGGCGCCGGGTGTGTGGCTGCCTATGGCTGCCGTGGCGTTCGCCGAGACGGCGACGGCGAACGGGTGGACTGTCGCAATGCAGCGTCAGGGCGCCACGGTGACCGTGCGCGCCGGGGGGCGGGCCACGGGCAAGGTTCTGGGGGAAGTGCGCGCGGTGTGGTCGGCCGGTCTGTACGACGTGACCGCGTCGGGTGCATGGGTGGACGGGGTCCGGCTGGGCATCGTGGCGACGCTCCACGCGGTGAACGCCACGGTGGCTCAGCAGTGCAAGGCGCCGGGTGTCCTGGCCGAGGACGCACGGCCGGACGCGCACGCGGACGCGGTCGACCTGGGCGGGTGGGAGGGCGAGGGCGGAGCGCTCGCGCGGGACGGCGGAGAGCTCCCCCCGCCGGCAACCCGTGACGACGTGCCCGCGCGGGTGGCTGACGTGGTGTCCGACCCGTCCGGGGTGGACGTGTGGGAGGCAGAGGGCGGCGCGGTGCCGGGCGTCGTTGCCCCTCGGCCGGTGGCGCAGTTCCGGGAACTTGACGCGGACACTTCAAACGGAGACTCGACCCTCTGTGGGGAAGGGGGGTTTTCCCGAGAACTTGACGCGGACGCGTCAAAAGAGAGCTCGGGGGAGGCGTCCGAGGCGGCAGACATCGTCATCCGGCACACCCACGAAGACGGCACCACCGTTGAGGGCTCCGCCAAGGGTGACGGGGTGTGGGAAGCGTTGCGCCCGCTGGGCTGGACCTACCGGCGCAACCCCGGGATCTTCATCCGCGGCAGCCGCTACAAGGGCGCCGACCGGTGGAAGATCAACCGGGCTGCGGACGCGGTGCGCGCACTCGGCCTGTCATGCGCTGTGGTGATCGAAGAGGGGATGTCGTTCGCCGAGCGGGAGGCCGCCCGCGTGGACGCGGCCGAGGAGCGGACGGAGCGGTACGCGGACCGGTCCGGACGCGCGGCGGCGGCGTCACAGTCGGCGCGGGATACCTCGGACCGGATCGCCGAACGGTTCTGGATGGGGCAGCCGATCTTGGTAGGCCACCATTCGGAAGGGCGCGCCCGCAGGGACCAAGAGCGCATGCACAACGCGATGCGCAAGAGCATCGCCGAGGGCGAGCGGGCCGGTTACTGGGCATCCCGTGCGGCGGCGGCGGACGCCTACGAGCGGTACCGGAAGAACCCGGGGCGCACGCTGCGCCGTATCGAGAAGCTGGAGGCGGAGCGCCGCGGCGTTCTGCGGGAGCGGGACGGCGTCGACGACAAGGGCCGTCCGGCTGATGTGTGGCGACGCAAGCCGTCCGAGGAGCGCCGGGAGGAGCTGACGCGCCGTCTGGCCGAGTACGACGAAGAGCTGACGTACTGGGCAGAGACGATCAAGGAGGCGGAGCGGCGCGGCTTCAAGGTGTGGGGTCGGGCCGACTTTGTGAAGGGCGATTACGTCCGGTACCGGGGTACGTGGTACGAGGTCACCCGGGTTAACGCGAAGTCGGTGACGATCCCGCACATTCACGCGGCGTTTGATGGCGGCGCGGTGGGTGCGGTCGGCGGGTGCCGTGTTGTCACCCGTGCGGCGGCTCAGGCGGCGGGCCGGATGGGCGCCTACACGTACACGGCCGCCTATAACGACGGCGTCACCGGGCGCATGTCGGCTGAGCAGATGCGGGCCGCCCTGGCGGGTGAGCCGATCCCCGCCGACCCGCGCGACGTCACCCCGGAGCCCACCCCGGAGGAGGCCGAGGCGGAGCGGGCGGCCGACGCGCGAGAGTTGGCCGAGCGCCAGGACCAGGCCGCCCCGGCTCCGGTCGCGCCGGCGGTGACGGTGAGCGCTCCGGCTCCGGCCGGTGTGTCCGACCTCGGGACCGAGGAGGCATGGGAGGGCGACGGCGGCGCGGTGCCGGGCGTCGTTGCCCCTCGACCGGTGGCGCAGTTCCGGGAACTTGACGCGGACACTTCAAACGGAGACTCGACCCCCTGTGGGGAAGGGGGGTTTTCCCGGGAACTTGACGCGGACGCGCCAAATGGGGCCCCGGTTGACGGCGCAGCTCTGCGGGAGGCGTTCATTGCCGCGCACGGCAACGAAGACGCCATGCGTGCGGCCTCCTGGTGGTGCGACACCGATTGCGCGACGTGCGCCGACGGCTGCGAGTGCGCCGACTGCCCCACCTGCACGGAGTTCGCGCAGCCCTACCCGGCGCGGTGGGCGCGGCGTCCGGCCGACGGCGGCCCGGAACGCATGGTGCACGTGTGCCACGGTCCCGGCGGTATGTCGGAGGGGCAGCGCCTCGCCCTGGGGGGCGACGACTCGGCCGACGTGGACGCGGTGGGGATCGAGATCAACGAGGGCGCCGCCGCGACCGCGCGCGCCGCCGGATACACGATCATCTGCGCTGACGTCCGCGCGCTGGACCCCCGGCACCCTGTGCTGACGTCGGTCAAGCGGCTGCACCTGTCTACGCCGTGCCCGACGATTTCGACCGGCGGGAAGCGCTCCGGTGTGCAACCGGCCGAGGTCGAGAAGTTCATGGACCTGCTGTTTCACGCCTCGGAGTACCTCGGACACCTTGAGGTGGAAGACGTCTGCCAGGACTACGGCGGCCCCCACGAGTACGCCTACCAGTCCGACGCCGAGAACGAGGGCGAGGCCGCATGGGACCCGTCCGGCTATGACGGCGAGTGGGAAGCCTGGTGCGAAGAGCACGACGACACGGCCGACTGCGACGGGTGCCACCACCACATTCAGACGCAGCACTGCATGGAAGGGACGGCCGCGCCCGGGTGCACTCCGGACGAGTTCCGGCGGCTGGCCATGGACGCGTGCGCGGACGAGCGCACGGCGCTGATGGCTGAAGTCCTGCTGTGGCCCATGGCCATGATCAAGGCTGGCGGCATCCTGGCGTCCGTCACCATGGAGCAGTCAGACAACCTGCTGAAGGCCGCCGCCCCGCTGTGCGCGGCGATTCAGACCGAGTTGCGCGAGTCCCTGCAATTCGACTGGGTGTCCTTCCAGGTCGAGGACGCGGCCACCTACGGCGCCGCCTCTCACCGTGTCCGCACGTGGATGATCGCCGTACGGGACGGTGAGCCCGACGGGGCGCGGTCCGTGGTCCGTGCCGATGACGTCGCCGCTGCCGAGCGGGCCATGTGGGGCGACGGCGTACGGCGCCCCATCCCCGTCACCCGCCCGGACTTGGCCATGCGTGTTGACCTGTTGGGCGGCCGTGCGCCGCTCCCCTCCCTGACCGTGGCTCAGGCGCTCGGGTGGGAGTCCGGGCTGTGGGTCGACACCCGGGGCGCGCGGCCGGTCGACCCCGTCACCGGCCGGGCTAAGGGCGGCGGTTCGTTCAGCGCGGACAAGGTGGCGCAGTGCGTCACCGCCACGTGGTACGGCGCCACCCGGCGCCGTGCGGACGAACCCCAGGGGTGCGCGTCCGGCGGCCGTGCGTTCACGCAAGCCGAGCTCGGCGCGCTCGTCGGCTTCCGCTGGGATTACCCCTGGCAGCACGTAGGGCGGGGGGAGGGCATTCGCAACAAGGCGCAGCAGGCGGCGGACGCGGTGTCGCCGTTCATGGGCATGGCCGTGACCGGCGCCGTCCTCTCCCGTGCCCGGCGTATCTGGTACCGGCGGGCGCTGGCCTATCAGCGGGCCCTGTACGCGTACGCCGTGAACCTGTGGACGAACGAGCAGCGGGAGGCCGTTGAGGACCGGCTAGCCGAGGAGGCCGGAACGCCGGACTCCCCGCGCATCGCAGACGTGAACGCGCCCTCGGTGCAGACTCCCCCGATGCTGCCCGCGGCGCCGGTCCGGCTGATGCTTGAACGCGGGCCCGACCGGCAGCACGTTCCGGCACCGAGGACGGCCGCCGTTCACGCCACCCGTGAGGCGGGCGAGTGCGGCGCCCTCGACGGCCGCACCGGTCGTACGATGACGGCCCGTCCCCGCCCACGCCGCCCGCTCGCGCCGGTCGGAGCGCCGCCCGCCATGGCCCCCGCGGCAGGCCCGGAGACGGCCCCCGCCGCGCGGGGCGCGGGACCGCGCGAGCCGCGCCCGGCCGCGGCTGCGGCCCCTGCCGGCGGCCCCCTGTCGCGTCGAGCGGAGACCCGGGGGGTTGGGGGTGTTCGCGCAGGTCACAGCACACGACAGGGCGCCACGCGACAGGCCACACGACAGGGCACGCGACAGCCTCCCGGCGGGTGGGCGGGGCGTCCGCCGAGGGGTGGGGAGCGGGCTCCGCCCTCCCCCGCCCGCCCCGGCTCCGGGCGGTGCCGGCTTCCGCCAAACTTGACAGGGGCACATCAGGAGTGACCCCGGCGGCATCGAGGGGTGCCGCTTCCCCGAGACTTGACGCGTGCACTTCAAATGGGATCGAGTCCGGCGCCCGGCCCGGACGTGACCCGCGACCAAGGCCCGACGCGCGGGCGCCGAGGGGCTCGCACGAAGATCACACAGCGTGATCACGACCCTCTCGCGCGGGCGACGCCTGCAAACGGCATCACCCGAACGGTGCACCCCCTGTTGGTGCCGTGTGGGAGCGTGCCGCCATGACCACCGCCCCGACGCCCGCCCCGCTCACTGCGGCCGAGCTCCCGCTCCGCGTCCCCCTGATCCACGGCGAAACGAACCTGTCGTACCTCCTGCGCACCGCGACGGCCAACGGCCTAGACGTCGGCCCGCTCCTCGACACCCTCGCCGGTCGCGCCCTCGAACTCCCCGACGACGGCCCCTCCCCGCAGCGCGACGAGGTCCGCCTCTCCCTCGCAGCCCTCGACCGGCTCGCCGCCCTGGTGGAACGCGAGCCCGAACAGCTCGCCCGCGCACTCCCCGGCGTCCACCCCGACCGGCTCGCCGAGACCGCCCAACTCGACACGTGGCCCGACGGGTTCGGCTCCTCGCCGCTGCCCGCCTGCCCGCTGTGCATGGAACCCGGGGCATGGCTGGCTGCCGAGGGGCACCGATGGCGGCCGTGCGGGTGCGGGCGCCGATGGATGGCCGGAGACGACGGCGGTTACCTCGTCGACACCGGCCCCGTCCCCGCCCTCGCCCGTGCTCTGCACGGACACCGTGACCTCGTTCACCGCCTCGGCCCCGTCGGTGACGCCCTCCTCGCGGACGCCCATCAAGTGGCCCTGTGGTGGTGGGTCCACGGCCAGGTGGCCGCCGAACAGTGGCGGGCCGACGAGGACGCCCTCGGCCTCTCCCGACACCGCCGCCGGGCCGCGCCGGTCGTCGTCTACCCCCTGGCCGTCGCCCTCGCCGAGCACATGTGGACGTGGGAGGAACGCCGCCGCAAACCGCGCGCCTCGGCCGAGGCATGGGTCGAGGACGTCGCCGAGCTCGCCGCCGCCGGCACCCTCACCCGGCGCGAGCGCGAACCGCTGACCTACTGGCTCGAACAGCACACGGCCGAGGCCGCGGCCAAGCCGCGCGGCCGTACGGCCGCCGAGCGGCGGTGGAACCGGCTCCCCGCCCTCCACGAACACGCCGCCGAACACGGCCTTCACCGGGCCCCGTCCTGCCTCATGTGGGTCTATGGCCTGCCCCTGACGTCGACCACGGCCGTGTGCGAGCGCTGCAACGGGCGCGCGCCGAGCTGCCGATGGGTGCCGTACCCCAAGTGCACCGGCCTGCCCGGAAAGTAGGGCCGTCGCCCTGACCGGCGTCCAGCCGTCGGCAGCTCCGCTACCCTCGTCCCGAGGGCGCGACTACGCCCCTACCGCCGCCCGCACGCCCACGCCGTGCACGGGCACCGACGGTACGAAGGTCCCACGGGATGCCGGTCGTTCCAGAGCTGACGATCCGTCCTGTCCGGGCGGGCCGCGTGGGGGCCGACGCCCGGAGCCGGGAGGGCATCGCATGCCGAAGAGGAACGCCGAGCAAAAGGCGGCTTGGGCTCTCAAGGAGACCGAGGGCCTCGACTACCAAGAGGCGCTGCGGCGCGTACGGGCCGAGGCCGCCGAATCCGCCACCACCGACGCGCCGGCATCCGCCCCGGCCGCCGTCGTGTACGCACTCCAGCCCACCGCCGCCGAGGCCCAACTCGGCATCACCGCCGAAGAGCTCGGCATCCGCGCACTCCCCGAAACCGCCACCCCTGCGCAGCGCGCACACGCCGAGGCGGTGTGGCGCCCGAACGAGGACCCCGCGGCGCCGTGCCGATGCTCGGGCATCCGGTGCCATCACGGCGAGAGGTGCGAAGTCGAGTTCTCCGACGGGCAGTGCGACGGGCGCCTTATCCACGTCGACCGGCACCCGGGCAGCATGTTCGAGCTCACCGCCTGGTACGACACGTACGGGTGCGAGGGCTGCCGCGAGACCTTCGAGACCACGGTGACACTGACCGAGATCCCATGGGGCGAAGTCCGGACCCGCGCACAGCTCGACGGGACGGAGCGAACCCTCAGCACCGGGACCGATGACCGCGTGATCGTCCTGTACGACGGCATCAGGCATCCCAACTTCCCCGACAGCACGCCCGAGGAGGACGACGGCGACGAGCTCGACGCCGACCCCGACGCCCAACCCACCCCAGAGGAGGAATGGAACGTCGCCGTGGACCAGGCCGACGAGGAGCCGCTCGCCGAGGAGGACCAGGAGGACGGCCTCGACGACGAACCGCGGGACGACGTCGACCCGATCGAGCCCCCCGAGGACTACGACGACGGCCCCGACGAGGACGAGCTCGGCCCGCCCTCGCGGGTGCCGACCGTCGACCTCGACCCGCAGCCCACGGCCGCCGACTGGTCCACGATGGAGCCGCGGCCGTGGTGAACATTCAGGGACACGAGCAGCGTCAACGGAACGTGCCGCAGTTGATCGCTCAGCCGACCGCGTTCCCCGTCGGCGGGGCGATGATGGCGGCGGTCGTGCTCTCGCCCTACGGCGGCGCCGGACGGGCAGAGATCGAGCGGTTCCCCGCGTACGCCTCGATGACTCCGCTCGACCAGGAGGCGCCGAGCGATGGGGGACTGTGGCACTTCTGGCGGGACTCCACCGGCCCGGTTCTCCTGGCGCTCAACAAGCCGGGTGCTGAGGGAGAGGTGCATGTCGTGATGGAACTCGCCGACCCCCCGTCCCTGTGGTGGGACCTTGCCCGCCGGCGCGCACAGGTGGTTGTGGTCTGGCTGCCGGACGTCCGTCACCCGACCGGTGACGAGATGAATGCAGCGCTCAAATCCCGGTCCGGGTGGATGGCCTCGGCGCGCCGGATTCCGCCCGTAGAACTGCTGTAGAACCGCAGCCCCGACGGAACGCCGAGGGCCTCGCCGCGGTGTGCGGCGAGGCCCTCGACCGGCGCCCGGCTCCCTGGTGAAGGGGGCCGGGCGTTGTGCTGTTACGCCGAGGCGGACGGCCGCCACGCGAACACGGACCGGACGGAAGACGGCTCGATCTCCCACCCGGCCGCGCGGAACTTGGCGGCGAGGAGGCGCAGCTCGGCGCGGTGCGGCTCTCGGTTGACCGGCGTCACGTAGAGACCCTCGACGAGCCAGTACACCGCAACGCGTCCGTAGCCGCGGGGCTCGACGAGTGCGCCGTGCGCCGTCTTGTCGTAATCGTCGCTTCCGGTGAAGTCGTGTTCGTCGGTGATGGTGGCGAGCTGCGTCCCGGCGAGGATGTCGAGTGCGGCGCGGGTGTCCGGGTGCTCGGCATCCGCGGGTGCGCTGCCCGCGATGGCCGGACAGCGGACCGGACGGCACTCGGCGGCGATCCACTCGGCCCCGCCCTCGACGACGACGCGGGCAGGCTCGCCGGGCCGGTTGGTGGTGCCGACGACGACACGTTCGCGGCCGTCGCCGCACACGACGCGCTTGTCCGTGGACGCCGGGGCCTGCGGTTCCTCGACCTCCTCGGCGTCCGTGTCGGCGACGATCTCGGCGAGTTCGGCGGCGGCTCGGGTGACGGGCGACGCTGCGGCAAGGGACTTGGCGTAAGCGAGCTCCTCGGCCGCGCGCATGCACCGGGTGCACAGCTCGTCGCCCCGCGCGTACCGGGCCGCGGCCTCGTCGAGGTCGAGGTACGCCGTCAGTGCCCGGCCGCACAAGGTGTCGTCGTTGCCCCGCGAGTAGTGCACGCGTCGGCCACGGCCCACGGCCGCGTGCCGCAGTCCGGCCCGCTTGTAGAGGGGTGCACCGTCGGCGGTCACGTCGGCCGCCGACTTGGCGGGGGCGTTCTCCTTGACGGTGCACCGCTCGCACAAGTGCGTGGTGAAGGGCAGCGCGCGGGCCGCCTCGGCGGTGAAGAGTCCGCAGTCGCCGCGGCGGTGCCGCTCGGCAGGACGGATGCGCCCGTTGCACACGGCGCGCAGGCTGGCCCCGTCCTCCCCGGCGAACGCGTGAAACAAGCTGTCGTTGCTGTCGGTGTTGGCCCAACCCTGCATGTCGTTGCCGTTCCCTTCGTGGTTGCTGTGGGCCTCCACCATGACATGAGTTGCAGTTGAACTACAAGTTGAACTGTGAGTTGAGTTGAAACTTTGCCCTTCAGGTATGTCCCCAGCTCATAAATCATGAGAGTTCGGCGTAAGCCCAGGTAAATCGGGGGGTGCACCGTTTGGCGGGTTCGGTCCCGCATCCGCGAAGGGCGGCCCGGGTGTCAGTGCAGGTCGCAGGCGTGCAGCCTCGACCGTCGCCGCCGTGCACCGCAGGGGGGTGCACGGTTTGGCGGGTTCGGTGGCAGGGGGGTGCACCACTTGGCGGGTTCGGTCCGACCTGCGGGTTTCCCCGAGCCGTATCGTCCCGCGTGCCGGCGGGACCGTGCACCCCTGGCGGGATCGGCCGGGGGTGCACGGTCCCGCCCCGCCCCAACTCCCCCTTGCAGGCGCCCGGCGCCGAGCGGCGATGGCGGGTTCGGCCTCGAACCGACTTCCCCGGGGTGCGCGGCAGGGAGGAGACTCGACCGGTGCACGCTCACCACCAGGAGGACGCCCGCCGATGACCAGTCTCGACACCGCCATGACCGCCGACTTCGAGGGATGGCTCGTCGACCAGCTCCGCCGGGATGTGCAGATGCGCGGCGAGCTCCCCGGCTTCCGGCATGCCGGCGGAGTGGCCGGGCTCCTCCTCACGTACGGCCGCCTGTTCACCCCGGCGCCGTGGCCGGACGGCGGAGACCCGCCCGGCGACCCCGGCCGCTGCTACACCGAATCGGTTTCGTGGGCGTGGGCATCCGAGGGCGAGCTCGTCTACGTCGAGGGCATGGCATGGGATCTCGCGTTCCCCATGGAACACGCCTGGTGCGGCACAGCGGACGGCACCGCGCGTGACCTGACCTGGCGCCGACCCGGACGCGCGTACCTGGGTATCCCCGTGCACGCCGAGGAGGCAACCCGGATCATGGGCGCGCAGGGCAGCCCCCTCCTGTACTCCGCCGAGGGACATGCCTCCCGCCTCGCCATCGAGTGGGCCCGCGACGGCATCCCGGCCGAGCTCCTCGCCGACGTCGGCCGCCCCGTTCCCGCCGACGCCTGACCGTGCACCGCTCGGTGGCCCCTGCTTAGGCTCAACTCGTGAGCGCCGCCGAGGAGATCCCCGAACCCGTCACCGCCCGCCCGTGGCGACGCGAGGACGGCCCCCGACCGAAGGTGACCACCTGGCCCCCCGGCCGCCGTCCCGCCCTGGCTGTCTGGTCGGCCGGGGCGTGGCGGACCGCTCCTGTGATGGCCCGCCAGGACTGGGCAGACGGCCGGGTCTTCTATCAGGTCGATGTCGACCTACGCGGGGACACTCTCGTCTATTGCCGCATGTACCAGTGGCCGCAACCAGGCTTGCGCCGTGCGTACGACGCCCCCGCGAGCGAAAGCGAGCCGGGCCGGGAAGGGACGCCGCGCCCCCGTCCGCAGGGTGCAGGCGTGCCCGCGCCCGGTGACGGTGACCAACGCTGAGCGATGGCCGGAGGCTCTCCTCGGTCCGCATCCAGACAGGGGGGGGGGCGGGCGGGGGGGGGCGGGGGGGGGGGGGCCGGGGGGTGGGGGGGGGGGGGGGGCGGCTGGGGGGGGGGGGGGGGGCGCCCCCCCGCCCCCGCCCCCCCGGGGCCG
>NZ_JBIRUY010000078.1:0-12258 GCF_044335305.1 Streptomyces sp. NPDC020490
GCGGCGCGGGGCGGGGGGGGGGGGGGCGGGGGGGGGGGGGGGCGCGGGGGGGGGGCCCCCCCCCGCCCCCCCCCCCCCCCCCCCCCCCCCCCCCCCCCCCCCCCCCCCCACCCCGGTGAGCCCGCTGGGGCAGTTCAGGCGGTCGGCTGAGGTGCCGAGTGCCGGGCCATGAGGTGTTCGATCAGGGCGAGCAGGACCTCCCGGCCGTCGGCCGGTTCGCGTGCGTCACACATCACGAGCGGAACCTGCGGGTCCAGGTCCAGGGCGGTGCGGACCTCCTGGGGCGTGCGGTCGCGGACGTTGTGGAAGCAGTTGACCGCGACGACGAACGGGATGCCGCGGCTCTCGAAGAAGTCGATGGACGCGAAACTGACCTCCAGGCGGCGGGTGTCGGCCAGTACCACCGCTCCCAGGGCGCCGTGCACCAGGTCGTTCCACATGAACCAGAAGCGTTCCTGGCCGGGGGTGCCGAACAGGTAGAGCACCAGTTCGTCGCTGATGGTGATGCGTCCGAAGTCCAGCGCGACGGTGGTGGTGGTCTTGGCGCCGATGCCGGCCAGGTCGTCCACTCCGACGCTGGCGCGGGTCAGGTACTCCTCCGTATGGAGGGGGGCGACCTCGCTGACCGCGCCGACCATGGTGGTCTTGCCGACGCCGAAGCCGCCGGCGACCAGGATCTTCACGGCCTGGGCCGTCTGCGCCGGATCAGAGCCCGCGGAGCCCATTTCTCACCGCCTCAAGGATGGTCATGTCGGGGAGGTTGCCGTTCTGCGCGAAGGCCAGGGGCGGGCGGGCCCGTACTCGCCCGGCGTCGATCAGGTCACCGATGAGGATCTTGGTCACCGAGACCGGCAGGTCCAGTTCGGCGGCGATCTCGGCCACCGCGACCGGCCCGCGCGCGCACAGCCGCAGGACGGTGCGGTGTTCCGGCTGCAGTGCCTGCCGGTCGGCCGCGGTGTCCGCGCCGGTGACGGGCTGTGCCGTGATCAGGGTGATCAGCGTCAGGTCGTCACGGCCGGCGGTGGTACGGCCGCCGGTGATGGTGTAGGGGCGGACCAGCGGTTGGTCGGCGTCGTCGTCGAGCTCGTCCGTCCAATGGCTCATGCGCCGGCCCCGGGGCCGGCGGGCGGGGTCGGGGCGGACTGCGGGCTGCGTGCGTCGGTGCCCAGCTTCTGGCCCACCTGCTGGACCAGCGTGTGCATGGCGACCGCCATCACTTCGGCGTCGACCTCCTGGGAGGCGACGACGGCCAGGTGGGTGCCCCGGCCGGCCGCGGTGACGAACAGCCACAGGTCGGCCATCTCGACGATGACCTGGTGGACCGGACCGCCCCGGAAGAGCTGTCCGACGCCACGGGCCAGGCTCTGCTGACCGGTGGCTATCGCGGCCAGGCGCTCGGCCTCGGAGCGCTCGATGGTTTTCGAACGGCTGATCACCAGACCGTCGTCGGACAGCACGACGGCATGCCGGGTGCCGGCGACCTGGTCGACCAGTCCGTCGAGGAGCCAGTCCAGGTCTGCGTCGGTGGCGATGGTTCGCTGAGTCATCCTCGGTCTTCCGTCGTGGAGGGATCGGGCTGGTCGGCGCCGGGCGCGGACGGCCGGGCGCCTGCGGCGCGGTTCTTGCGGGACTGCCGCTGGAAGGCGCCGATGGTGGCGCCGGAGCGGGCCGGGGCAGTGGGCGGGGCCTGGGAGGCCGGCGGGTCCTGCGGGGTCGGCGCACGCAGCTCGGCCACCAGGCTGGCCTGGCGCGTCCGGCGAGGCAGCGGGGCGGGCCGGGCCTGGGCGTCCGGCGGGGCCGGCGTGTGCGCGGGGGCCGGCGCGGGCGCGGTGACGTCGGCCATCGCCTGTCCCCGCGACCGCACCGGCAGGCCGTGCGAGCCGTCCGCGCGCTGCGAGCCGTCGGCGGGACGGGAGTCGACGGGCCGGCGCGGCGGAGGGAGGGCGGCACCGGTGTCGTCCGGCGACGCGCTGTCGGCGGCGTCCGCCACCGACCGGGGCCGTTCGGCCACGAGGTCCTGCGGGACGAGGACGATGACGCGGGTGCCGCCGAACGCCGACGGCCGCAGTTCCACCTGCAGGCCCAGGCCCGCCGACAGGCGGGCCACCACGTACAGGCTCAGGCGCACGTCGTCGGCGCGGGTCATCACGTCCAGCTGCGGGGGCGCCTGCATGAGGGCGTTGACGGCCTCGTACTGCTCGGCGTCCATGCCCAGCCCGCGGTCCTCGATCTCCACCGCGATGCCCCGGCTGACCGGCGCCGCCTTGATCTCGACCGGAGTCGGCGGCTTGGAGAACGCGGTCGCGTTCTCCATCAGCTCGGCCAGGATGTGGATCAGCGGTCCCACCGCCCGCTCGGAGACCCACGGCCGGCCCTCGACGTCGATCGCGATGCGCCGGTAGTCCTGCACCTCGCCCTGCGCGGCGCGCAGGACGTCCAGCAGCGGCACCGGTTTGCGCCAGTGGCGTCGCGGCTGGCCGCCGCCGAGGATCACCAGGTTCTCCTCGTAGCGGCGCAGCCGGGCGGTGAGGTGGTCCAGGTCGAACAGACCCTCCAGCAGCTGCGGGTCCTCGTGCCGGCGCTCCAACTCGTCCAGCTTCTTCAGCTGCAGGCCGATCAGCAGCTGGGTGCGGCGCGCGATGCGCTGCAGCAGGCGTTCGAAGCCACGGTGCTGCTCGGCCTGGCGCACCGCGGTGCTCACCGCGCTGCGGCTGGCCTTCGACGCACCGCGCGGGCCGGGCGGCACGCGCGGCAGCGTCCTCGGGGGCGTGGGCCTGGCCGTCACCAGGTCCTGCCAGGACCTGCCGGCCGCCCGGGCGCAGCTGCTCAGACTGCTGAGCCCCGGCGTCCAGACCGACGACTACCGCCGGTTCGGCGGCCAGAGTTCACTCGCCGAGGCATGGGACGACGAGACGGTCCACCATGCCGTCCACGGCTTCTACCGGGACACCCGCCGCACCATGGACGCCGCCTGGACCAGGCCGCGGTTCCCCGGATACATCGGTTTCCAGCAGCAGGCATCGGCGGCGGTCCGGGACGGACTGTCGCACCGCACACCGCCCGCCAGGGTACTGGCGCAGCTCGACACGCTGCTGCGTACGGCCCGCGCGGGCACCCGCACAGGAGGCATGTCATGAGAACAGCCGTGGTCACCGGAGCCGGTGGCTCCCTGGGCCGCGCCATCGCCGCGCGGCTCGGCGCGGACGGTTTCGCGGTCATCGTCACGGACGTCGTCGAGCCGGATCTGCACGCCACCCGCGACCTGCTCCTGGAGCGCGGTGTCACCGCCGGCGCCCACCTCGTCGACCTGCGGGACCCGGCCGCCGTCGCGGCCCTGTTCACCGCCGTCGCGGACGAGTTCGGCGGTACGGACGTGCTGGTCAACAACGCCGCCGTCTATCCGGCCGCGCCGTTCCTCGAGGTCAGTGTCGACACCTACGACGAGGTGCACGCCGTCAACCAGCGCGGGTACTGGCTCGCCGCCCAGCACGCGGCCCGCCAGATGACCGGGCGGGGCGGCGGCGCCATCGTGAACATCGCCTCGATCACCATGCACGGCGGCTGGTCCGACCTGGCCGCCTACGTGGCCACCAAGGGCGCCGCCACCGCGCTGACCCGGGCGCTGGCCCGGGAACTCGGACCGTACGAGATCCGCGTCAACACCGTCTCGCCCGGCGCGTTCCCCACCGCCGCCGAGTCCATCCACGACGATCCGCGGGCGTACCAGGAGCACGTACTGGCCAACCAGGCGCTCAAGCGGCGCGGCACACCCGAGGAACTGGCCGCGGCGGTGGCGTTCCTCAGCGGTCCGGACGCCTCGTTCGTGACCGGGCAGACGCTGGAAGTCAACGGAGGGTGGGTGATGACATGAGGATCAACGGCCGCGACTACACCAGGCGGCAACTGGCCGAACGGGCCGGCGACCTCGCCGCCGTCGGCGGGGTGCGGGCCGTCGTGCTCGACGACGGCACCGAGCGCGGCATCCGCGCGCTGGAGTTCCGCACCGGCGGCGGGCTGCGCTTCGAGGTCCTGGTCGACCGGGCCATGGACATCGGGGTCGTCGAGTTCGACGACCTCACCGTCGGCTGGCGTTCGTCCACCGGGTTCCGCCATCCCGGGCTGCACGAGCACCACGACGAGTCGGGGCTGTCCTGGCTGCGCAGCCTGTCCGGGTTCATCGTGACCGGCGGCCTGGACCACACCCTCTTCGGCGACACCGTCGACGCCGCCGACTACCACTACCCGCCCAGGACGTCGGTCCGGCACGGCCTGCACGGCCGCATCGCCAACATCCCCGCCCGGCTCACCGGTTACGGCGAGCAGTGGACCGGCGAGAGGTGTGTGCTGTGGGCCGAGGGCGAGGTGCGGCAGGCGGCGGTCTTCGGCGAGCACCTGGTGCTGCGCCGCCGCATCGAGGCCGATCTGGGCGGCACCGAGATCCGGTTGCACGACACCGTGGTGAACGCGGGCTTCGAACGCACCCCGCACATGTTCCTGTACCACATCAACGTCGGCTGGCCGCTGCTCGACGAGGGCGCGCGGGTGGAGGCGGACATCGAGCGCACCGCCTGGACCTCGGACAGCGTGCGTGAGCAGGGCGTCTCCCACGAGATGATGCCGGCGCCCGTGCCGCACTTCGTGGAGCAGGTCTACGAGCATGTCCTCAGGCCCGCGGAGGACGGACGCAACCGTGTCCGGGTGGTCAACGAAGCCCTGGGGCGCAGCCTGGAGGTCGACTTCGGCCAGGAGGAGTTCCCGCACTTCTTCGAGTGGCTCAACCTGCGCTCCGGCGGCTACGCGGTGGGCCTGGAACCGTCGACCCACGCCGTGGCCGGCGACGCCGCGGCGCGCCGGGACGGGACCATGACCTGGCTGGAGCACGGCGACGAGCGCGCCTACCGCACCGTCTTCCGTTTCCGCCGCGCCCAGCCGCCGGCCTGACCGGTGCGGCCCGCGTGGGCCCGGTTCCACGCCTGCGCCTGCGCAGGAGTGGAACCGGGCCCACGCGCGCGCGTGTCAGTGGCCGCCGACGAGGAGTTCGTAGTCGCCGATCAGGTCACCGAGCAGGGTGCCGGCCGTGAGGTCACCGGTGACGTGGCCGGCCATGTAGAGGCGGGAGTAGAGCACTTCGTCCTGCATCCACCGGTAGTCCGCCGCGCGGTGCGGGGAGAGGGCGCCGAGGAAGGTGACGGCCGCCGCGGCGCGGGTGGCGTGGCGGGAGGGGTAGGAGTAGGGGCCCTTGGCACCGGGCTTGATGTGCTTGTCCGGGCGCAGGCTCGGGTCCAGGACGAAGGGAGCCGGCTGCCTGTCACGGGCGGCGACCCGGTCGCTGATCGTCTTGGCCAGTTTCAGGGCCGCCTTGAGTTCGGCCTTCTCCACCGCACCGCGGCGGGCGGGGATCAGTTCGCGCTGGTCGTGCAGGTAGAGCTTCCAGATGTCCTTCTTGCCGTGGAGTTCCAGCCAGGTGGCGGCCTTCTCCCCGGCGGCGGTGCGGGTCCTGGCGAGTCGCTGGACCTGGTGGAGTTCGGCGGTGCGCTCGGCCGCCGCGGGCGGTGCGGGGACCTGCCGGGCGGCCCAGGCGGCGAACGCCCGGTCGTCGCGGGTGGTGCCGTGCGCCTTCTTCCACTGGGCGAACAGGGCGTCGGCCTTGCCGCGCTGGGCCGCGGCCTGCTTGCCGATCTCCGCGGTCTCGGCGTCGGTGAAGAGCGCGGGCGGCGGGTTCTGCCTGATCCGTTCGGTGGCTCCGGGCTTCTTCTTCCCGGAGGTCGAGGCGGCGGCCGGGTACAGCAGGCCGAAGGCGGCAGCGGCGACGGCGAGCAGCGCGATCACGGCGTACGGCCAGGTGATGCCGCGCGGGGCTTTCATGCGGCGGGGGTCCTTTCGAAGAGCGGTTCCGTACGCGTCCGCACGGTGAAGTGGGTGCGGGCGAGGCGGCGTACGTCGTTGTCGGGCAGGCCGGGGGTGAGCAGGGACCGGCCGACGACGTACTTGCTGAGCGACACGGGGCGGGCCCCCAGGCGCAGCAGCAGCCGGTCGGCGAAGGCCGGTCGCGCGCCTCCCTTGGTCTCCACGAGCACCTGCCCGGGGTCGAGGGCGGCGCTGCGGTCGCCGTGGTGGCAGGTGAGGGCGCCGTCGAGGGTGACGCGGGTGCCGTGGTCCAGATCGGCGAGGGCGGCACGGACGTAGCGGATCTCGGCGCCGGCGGACAGTTCCGCGGCCGTGACCGGGATGCCGGAGCGTTCCAGCACCTCGTCGACGAAGGCCGCGGCCTCCGCGCCCAGTTCGCCGTACGCGGCGGCCGGGACGCGCAGCGCGTGCTTGACGGTGGCGCCGCGGCCGTCCTTGGTCTTCACCTCCACCCGGCACAGTCCGTCCTCCGCGTACAGGCGGGTGCGGACCTTCCAGCGGCGGCGCCGGCCCTGGACGTGGGCGCGCCAGGCGGGCAGCCGCTCGGTGTCGAAATAGGTGCTGAGGTAGCTCGTCGTACGGCGTCCGGCCAGGTCGAGGACGTGGTGGCGGTCGGCGAGCAGGCGGACGGCGTCGCGGGCGCGGTCCAGGGGGACCAGGTACTTGCGGTCGGTGCGGTGCTGCAGCGCGGCGGCCGCGTCGACCTCGGCGAGCGCGGCGCCCCGCAGGTCGGACAGACCGAGCGCGGCCGTGAGCGCGGGTGCCCGCGTCACGACGTCGTCACCCGCTCACGCGGCTCGGTCTCCGGAGTGGTGGCGGGCTCGTCCGGTGGAGCCGGGTAGCGGGCGGAGACCCGGGTGGTCTCCCGTACGTAGTCGACCTCGTCGACGACCACGGACAGCGGCGCCTGGCCGAAGCGGAACGCGACGTCCTGCGCGATCAGGGAGGGGTCGTCGTAGATCCGGTCCAGCGTGAGCTTCACGCTGCGGGTCGGCGGCCGGTACGACCTGGGGTCGTCCACCACCAGGACGGCGACCAGCACCACCACGGCCAGCGCGATGACCAGCCAGCTGTCGCGCTGCGGCAGCCCGGTGCACAGGGCGATGACCAGCGTGACGAAGGTGTAGGCGACGTCGCGCAGGGTGAACGCCGCGCTGCGCAGCCGGACCAGGGAGAGGATGCCGAACAGCCCGAACCCGACCCCGGCGGGGAACTTCCCGGCGCTGATCGTGCTCATCGCGGCGAACAGGCCGACGTTCAGCGCGACCAGGACCAGCGGCATCGCCGGTACGCTGGGCCGGCGCCGGTAGAGCCACCCGACCAGGACGAGCAGGGCGACGATGTCGAGGCCGCCGCGGGTCGTCAGGTCCAGGGGGGCGATGTGCGCGGTGATGCCCTTGGCGGCGAGCATCGAGGCCGCTGCGTGCATGGCTGTCCCTTCCGTCACGGCACGTCGGACGGCGGGCCGGTCGCGGCCCGCGGAGCACCGCGACGCGAACGACGGTAGGGACGGCACATGAACAGACCATGAAGCCTCCCCGCCCGACGGCGAAGGCTCCGCTGCGCGCCATGAGCCTCGCCTCCGCCCGGAGCCGGTGCCGGAGCCGGTGCCGGTGCCGGTGCCGGACAGTCCGTTCCGCGGGCGGGTTAGCCTGGCCGGCATGCACTACCTGGTCGTCGACGACGAGACGCGCCTCACCGACCTGGTCGTCCGCTACCTCGGCGAGTCCGGCCACAGCGCCGAAGGCCGCTACGACGGCCCGTCCGGACTGGCCGCCGCCCGCGATCCCCGTGTCGACGCGGTCGTCCTGGACGTCATGCTGCCCGGCATGGACGGGGTCGAGGTGTGCCGCACGCTGCGCGCCGAGGGCATCGACGTGCCGGTGATCCTGCTGACCGCGCGCGGCGCGATCAGCGAGCGGGTCGCCGGGCTGGACGCGGGCGCCGACGACTACGTGGTCAAGCCCTTCGCCATGGAGGAGCTGATGGCCCGGCTGCGGGCGCTGTCCCGGCGCCGCCCGGACAGCTCCGGCCGCCTCCGGGTCGGCGATCTGGTCCTGGACCCGGAGCAGCAGCGGGCCTGGCGCGCGGACACCGAACTCGACCTGTCCCGGCGGGAGTTCGACGTCCTGCGGGTGCTGATGGAGAACGCCGGCCGGGTCGTGACCCGGCTCCGGCTGCTCGACGAGGTCTGGGACGGCGAGACCGACCTGCGCAGCAACGCCATCGACGTGCACGTGTCCAAGGTGCGCGCCAAGGTCGACCGCGCCTTCGGCCGTACGACGATCACGACCCTGCGCGGGCGCGGCTACCGCCTGGAGACCGCGCCGTGAGGCCGCGCGGCCGGCTGCGGGCCCGGCTGCGGCGGCTGCCCGTCGTCACCCGCCTGGTGCTGGCCGTCGCCGTCACCATGTCCCTGGTCCTGACCGGGACCGCCGGACTGGTCTACTGGCGGGTCAAGACCGCTCTGGACCAGCAGCTCAACGACGACCTCACCACCTACCGGAGCAGTCTCGACCGGGCCGTGGGCGCCGGAGCGCAGCTCCCGCCCGGCCCCAGCGGCAGCCTCCGACAGGTCCTCGACGGACAGGGCCGCGTCCTGCGGTCCAGCGACGCCCTGCGCCACCAGCCGCTGCTCACCCCCGCCGAGATGGACGCCGTCGTACGCGGCGCCACCGTCCGGCGTGACGTCGGCTCGCTGCTGCCCATCACTGCGGACACGCTGCGGCTGCAGGCCAGGCGCGTCACGGCGGAGGGCCGGACCCGGATCGTGGTCGCCGCCGTCCGGCGCGGGCACC
The DNA here is from genome assembly GCF_044335305.1 of Streptomyces sp. NPDC020490. Classification (NCBI taxonomy): domain Bacteria; kingdom Bacillati; phylum Actinomycetota; class Actinomycetes; order Kitasatosporales; family Streptomycetaceae; genus Streptomyces; species Streptomyces sp. NPDC020490. Next base: position 8,706 of record NZ_JBIRUY010000078.1, read on the forward strand.
GCGACGAGGCGCTGCGCGAACTCCTCGCCCAGCTCGCCTTCGCCTCCGCGCTCACCCTGATCGCCGCTTCGTACGTCGGCTACCGCACCGCCCGCGCCGCGCTGCGCCCGGTGGAGCGCTACCGCGGCGGGGCCGCCGCCCTCGCCGACGGCTCCCCGAACACGCGGCTCGACGTGCCCGCCGACCGGGACGACGAGATAACCCGGCTCGGGCACACCCTCAACCACATGCTCGACCGGCTGGCGGCGTCCGCCGAACGCGAGCGCCGGTTCGTCGCGGACGCCAGCCACGAACTGCGCACTCCGCTGACCCTGATGCGCGCCGAGCTCGACGTCGCCCTGCACCGACCCCGCTCCGCCGGGGAGCTCACCGAGACCCTGCGCTCCGTGGACACCGAGGTGCAGCGGCTGATCGACCTCTCCAACGCCCTCCTCGACCTGGAGGAACTCGGCAGCAGCGGCCACCTCACCCGTTCCTCCGTACATCTGCCCGACCTCGTCGAGGCCGCCGTCGCCCCGCACCGGCGCACCGCCGAACGGGCCGGGCGGGCCGTGCGCGTCGAGGCGGCCGACACGGACATCGACGCCGACGCCCGCTGGCTGCGGCCCGCCATCGGCAACCTGCTCGACAACGCCCTGCGCCACGGCACCGGGACCGTCCGCCTGACGGCCGCCGTCCACGACGGCCGACTGCGGCTGCGCGTCACGGACGAGGGGCCCGGCTTCCCGCCCGGGTTCCTGCCCCGGGCGTTCGACCGGTTCGCCCGCGCCGAGGCGAGCCGCACCGGCGAGGGCTCCGGCCTGGGGCTCGCCTTCGTCCAGGCGGTGGCCGTCGCCCACGGCGGCACCGCGCACGCCGAGAACACCGGCCACGGGAGCGCCGTCACCCTCGACCTGCCCTGCTGAGCGGCGCGCGGGCCGGACAACAGGCGGGCCCGACGACGAGCGGGCCCGGCGGCGGGCGGGCCCGACGACGAGCGGGCCCGGCGGCGGGCGGGCCCGACGACGCACGGGCCGGACACGGCGGGCGGGATTCAGCTCACGGGTCCGCCGTCGACGAGCCGCCTCAGCGAGGGAAGCAGCGCGTCGAGGTCCTGCGCGGTACGGAAGGCGACGATCGTGGTGCCGCCTGCGTCGGCGGCGCCCTCGCGCGTCGAGGGCGCCGGGAAGAGCGCGAGGACCTCGCTCATCGCCTCGTCCATCTCCGCCACCGGTTCCCGGGACTCCCCCCGCAGCCAGCGGCGCAGCACGTGGTTGTGGGCCGCGACCACGGAGGCGGCCATGAGTTCGGCCTTCAGGGAGGCCGAGGTCGTCGGATCCCCCATCCACTCCGCGATGAACTCCCGGAACAGCCGCTGGTAGCGCGCGACGCTGGCGATCTCCCGGTCGCGCAGGGCCGGCACCTTGCTGGTGAGGCCGTAGCGCCGCCGCGCGAGGTCGCCCTCCTCGATGTAGTGCAGCAGGACCAGGCGGACCGCGTCGGACACGGCGACCAGGGCGGTGCTGTGGCTGGAGGTCGCCAGCCGGTCCCTGATGAGTTCCAGCAGCCGGTCGTGATCGGGGAAGATCACCGCTTCCTTGGACCGGTAGTGCCGGAAGAACGTGGTCCGTCCCACTCCGGCCCGTTCTGCGATGTCGTCGACGGTCGTCTGCTCGTATCCGCGCTCGTCGAAGAGCGCGAAGGCGGCGTTCGCCAGCCGGATCCGCGCGGGTTCCTTGCTCATGACCGCCCATCCTTCCCTGACCCGAAACCCGGTGCCCACTTGCCCACCGCAATGGTACTGAGTACCGTCTAGGAAGTATTCAGTACCGAAGGAGGTCGGGGCGTGAGTTCCGCTGCAGAGAGCGAGTCCGGACTGCCGATCCGACCGGTGTACGACGGCTGGTCGCCGGCGGGCTTCGACGCGGACGCCGAGCTGGGCGTGCCGGGACGGTTCCCGTTCACCCGGGGCGTGTATCCGTCCATGTACACCGGCCGCCCCTGGACGATGCGGCAGTACGCCGGCTTCGGCACGGCGAAGGAGTCCAACGAGCGCTACCACGAGCTGGTGAACGCGGGCACCGGCGGTCTGAGCGTGGCCTTCGACCTGCCGACGCAGATGGGCTACGACTCCGACGAGCCCATCGCCCGGGGCGAGGTCGGCAAGGTCGGCGTGGCCGTCGACTCGATCGAGGACATGCGGACCCTGTTCCAGGGGCTGCCGCTGGACAAGGTGTCGACGTCGATGACGATCAACGCGCCGGCCTCGACGCTGCTCCTGCTGTACCAACTGGTCGCCGCCGAACAGGGCGTCGCCGGCGATCAGCTGACCGGCACGATCCAGAACGACGTGCTCAAGGAGTACATCGCCCGCGGCACCTACATCTTCCCGCCCCAGCAGTCCCTGCGGCTGATCAGCGACATCTTCGCCTACTGCCACCGGGAGCTGCCGCGCTGGAACACGATCTCGATCTCCGGCTACCACATGGCCGAGGCGGGTGCGACACCCGTGCAGGAGATCGCCTTCACCCTCGCCAACGCCAAGGAATACGTGCGCACCGCTATCGCCGCCGGCCTGGACGTCGACGACTTCGCCCCGCGGCTGTCGTTCTTCTTCGTCGCCCGGACCACCCTGCTGGAGGAGATCGCGAAGTTCCGCGCCGCGCGCCGCATCTGGGCCCGCGTCATGCGCGACGAGTTCGGCGCGAAGAACCCCAAGTCGCAGATGCTGCGCTTCCACACGCAGACCGCGGGCGTGCAGCTGACCGCGCAGCAGCCCGAGGTCAACCTCGTCCGGGTCGCCCTGCAGGGGCTGGGCGCGGTACTCGGCGGCACGCAGTCCCTGCACACGAACTCCTACGACGAGGCCATCGCGCTGCCCACCCAGAAGGCGGCCCGGCTCGCCCTGCGCACCCAGCAGGTCATCGCCTACGAGACCGACGTGACCAAGACCGTCGATCCGTTCGCCGGGTCCTACGTCATGGAGTCGATGACCGACGACATCGAAGCCGCGGTGGTGGAGCTGATCCGGGCCGTCGAGGACCGCGGCGGCGCCGTGGCCGCGATCGAGCAGGGCTTCCAGAAGTCCGAGATCGAGAAGTCCGCGTACCGCATCGCCCAGGAGATCGACCACGGGGAGCGCACCGTCGTCGGGGTCAACAAGTACGTGCTCGACGAGGAGGAGCCCTACGAGCCGCTCCGGGTCGACCCGCAGATCGAGATCGACCAGTGCGAACGCCTCGCGAAGCTCCGCGAGGACCGCGACAAGGACGCCGTCGAGCATGCCCTCGACGCCGTGCGGGAGGCCGCCCGGGGCACGGACAACGTGCTGCCCCCGATGCGCGAGGCGCTGCGGCAGCGCGCCACCGTCGGCGAGGTGTCCCACGCCCTGCGCGACATCTGGGGCGTGCACGTCCCCCACGACACTTTCTGACCATCAAGGCTCGGGTGAGACAACCAGTGAACGACATCGACATCCGCACGACCGCGGGCAAGCTCGCGGATCTGCAGCGCCGTATCGACGAAGCGACGCACGCCGGCTCCGCACGCGCCGTGGAGAAGCAGCACGCCAAGG
>NZ_JBIRUY010000079.1:0-8825 GCF_044335305.1 Streptomyces sp. NPDC020490
AAGAGGGTGTTCAGATCTTGCGTCACAACATGATCTTGAACACCCTCTGTTCACGCCTGATCGTCAGCCCAGGACATAGGACTTACTCGTCTAGTGCCGCCCGGCACCCGATGCGGCCCCCCGGGTTCGCCGGCCGCGGCACACCGGGAACCCGGGTCCGGGCGCACCCCGCGGACGGGGGCGGCAGGGGCCTGGTCAGCGCAGGCTACTCATGGGTAACATTCGGGTATGAGCGCAGATCAGATGTCGATCGGCGAGTTGCTCGCCGCGACGGTGCCGATGGTTCGCACCCTGAACCTGGAGTACCTCGAGACCACGCCGGAGAAGGCCGTGCTGGCCCTCCCGGACCAGAGCGAGTACCGCAACCACGTCGGCGGGCCGCACGCGGGCGCGATGTTCACGCTGGGCGAGTCGGCCAGCGGCGCCGTCGTCCTGGCCGCGTTCGGCGACCAGCTCGCGCGGGCCGTCCCGCTCCCGGTGCACGCCGAGATCGCGTTCAAGAAGATCGCCCTCGGTCCCGTCACGGCGACCGCGACCCTGGGCCGCCCCGTCGCCGATGTCGTCGCCGAGCTCGACGCGGGCACCCGCCCGGAGTTCCCGGTGAGCGTCGCCATCCAGCGCCAGGACGGCGCCGTCACCGGTGAGATGACGGTGCTGTGGACGCTGCGCCCCAACGGCTGACCTCCGCCCACCGCCGGGCCCGGATCGCGTCGCCCGCCGCGATCCGGGCCTGGTAGGACTCCGGCCGGGGCCCGCCTGCCGGCCGGGGCCCGCCTGCCGGCCGGGGCCCGCCTTTCGGTCGGAGCCCCGCTTTTCGGCGGTGCGGTCGCGCGACGGCCGGGCCCGCCCACCCTCCGGCGCCGTGCGCCTGCGGTGCCGCCCGCCTGTGGGCCCGCTGCCCGTGGTGCCGCCTGCCTTGCGGTGCCGTGCCCGACGTGCAGGCGGTCTCCCTGACGGCCGGTCACCGCGGTTCGGGCCCGGACCGCGGTGACCGGCCTCCAGGAGCACCGGCAGGGGCGGGCAGCAGCCGCGAGGGGCGCCGGGGGCGGCCGCCGCGCCGCCGCCGCCGTGCGCCGACCCGGTAGGCTTCCCGGGTACGCCCCGTGCGGCGCACGCGGAAACGCGGCGGCACGAACAGAGTCACGAACGGGAGGGACCGGCGGTGCACGTCCAGGAGTGGCTCGACACGGTGCCCGCGGCGGCCGTCTACGCCGTGGTGGGACTGGTCATCGGTCTGGAGAGCCTGGGCATCCCGCTGCCCGGCGAGATCATCCTGGTCTCGGCGGCCCTGCTGTCCTCCCAGCACGCCGGCGTCAACCCGGTGATCCTCGGCGCGTGCGCCAGCCTCGGCGCCATCGTCGGCGACTCCATCGGCTACGCCATCGGCCGCAAGGGCGGGCGGCCCCTGCTGGCGTGGCTCGGCCAGAAGTTCCCCCGGCACTTCAGTGAGGGGCACGTCGCCACCGCGGAGCGGTCCTTCGAGAAGTGGGGCATGTGGGCCGTCTTCTTCGGCCGCTTCATCGCCCTGCTGCGCATCTTCGCCGGCCCGCTGGCGGGCGTGCTGCGGATGCCGTACTGGAAGTTCCTGATCGCCAACGTCCTCGGCGGCATCCTCTGGGCGGGCGGCACGACCGCCGTCATCTACTACGTGGGCGTGGTCGCGGAGTCCTGGCTGAAGCGCTTCTCGTGGCTGGGTCTGGTCGCGGCGGTGCTGATCGGCCTGACCTCGATGCTCGTCCTCAAGCGCAAGGCGAAGAAGGCGACGGCGCACAGCGCGCCGGCCGAGAAGGAACCCGTCCCGGCCGTCGACTGAGCACCCACGGGCCCTACGACTTGTCGTGGACCTCGCGGTGCGCCGCCGCCAGGTCCGCGTACAGCGTCCCGTTGAGGGTGACGCCCGCCCGCTCCTCCTCGGTCAGCGGGCGCCTGACCTTCGCCGGCACCCCGGCGACGAGGGAACCCGGCGGCACCTGCATCCCCTGCGGCACCAGCGCCTGCGCGGCCACCAGGGAGCCCGCCCCGATCACCGCGCCGTTGAGCACGGTCGCGCCCATCCCGATCAGGCAGTCGTCGCCGACGGTCGCCCCGTGCACCACGGCGTTGTGCCCGACCGACACCCGCTCCCCGATGGTGACGGGGAAACCCGGGTCGGCGTGGAGCGTGCAGTTGTCCTGCACGTTGCTCCGCGCCCCGACGGAGATCCGCTCGACGTCGCCGCGCGCGACCGCGCCGTACCAGAGACTCGCCCCGGCCTCCAGCGTCACGTCGCCGATCACCGACGCGGTGGGCGCCACGAACGCCTCCTGGTCGATCTTCGGTTCCCGGCCGCAGATGCCCGTGACCAACGCCTTGTGCGTCATCGCCCTCTCCTCGTCGTCGGATGCCCCCGCACGGTACGCCATCCGGTGGGGTGAAGATCACAGGGCCTCGGCCTCTTGAGGGCCCGCCGCGCTGAGTACCGTGACCCCGTGCCGATGCGCAAGAACACGTTCTCATCATGGCGGCGCCGCCTCGCGCAGCGCGCCGTCCACGCGGGCTGGGCCTGGGTGCAGCGCACCGGCTCGGTCACCGCGCAGCACCCGGGACGGTTCCGCTTCGGAGCGATCGGGACCGGCACCAGGCTGGCCTTCCCGCTGGGCACGGTCTTCGGCGAACCCTGGATCCACCTGGGCGCCCACTGCATCGTCGGCGAACAGGTCACCCTCACCGCGGGCCTGATGCCCGACCTCGACCTCGGCCCCGAGCCGATCCTGCGCATCGGCGACGGCGTCGTCCTGGGCCGCGGCAGTCACGTCATCGCGGACACCACGGTCACCATCGGCAGCGACTGCTACTTCGGGCCGTACGTGTACGTGACGTCCACGAACCACTCCTACGACGACCCCCACCAGCCCATCGGCAAGCAGTGGCCCCGGATGGAGCCGGTGGAGATCGGCGCGGGCTGCTGGATCGGCACCGGCGCGGTGATCCTGCCCGGCGCGCGGATCGGGCGGAACGTGGTGGTCGCCGCCGGCGCGGTGGTCCGGGGCGTGGTGCCCGACCACGCGGTGGTCGCCGGGGCGCCCGCGCGGGTGGTGCGGCGCTGGACTCCCGCCGACGGTTGGCAGCCGCCGCTCCGGACGCCCCCGCCGGTGCCGATCCCCGACGGGGTCACACCGGAACAGCTGCTGGCGCTGTCGGAGCTGGACGAGGAGGCGGCGGCCAGGCTGGCGCAGCTGGACGCGGAGTCCTGACTCAGCCGGTCGCCAGCAGCAGGGTGCCCACCAGGGCCAGACCCGCGCCCGCCGCCTGGATCCGGTGCAGCCGTTCGCTGAGGAAGCCGCGCGCGGCCAGGGCGGTGACCACCGGGTAGAGCGAGGCGAGCACGGCGGCGACGGTGACCGGGCCGTACTGGGCGGCGATCGCGTAGGTGCCGTTCGCCGCTACGTCCGCCAGGCCCACGAAGGCCAGCGCCGGGAGCGAGGCCCACGGGAAACCCTCCGGCGGCAGCGCCGCGCCGCCCCGCCGCACGGAGGCGTACAGCGCGGCGCCGCCGACGGCCACGTTGGTCACACGCTGCACGAACAGCGCGAGGAAGAGACCGGTGACGGTGGTGGACGCCTCCGCGATGAGCGCGAACACCGCGCCGAAGCCGAGCGCCGCGACCAGCGTGAGCAGGATGGTCTGCCGCCGCACGGCGGCGCCCCGGCGCTGCGGCCCGCCCGCGAGGACGACACCGGCGACGGCGACCGCGATGCCCGCGGCCTGGACGAGGCCCGGGCGCTCGCCGAGGCACAGGCCCACGCCGACCGGGACGGCCACGCTCAGGGTGGCCAGCGGGGAGACGACGCCCATCGGGCCCTGGGCGAGGGCCTTGTAGAAGCAGATCATCGCGACCGGCCCCACCAGCCCGGCCGCGAAGGCGAACCACAGCCGCGGCCCGGCCTCGCCCCAGCCGCCCGTGGCCGCCACGATCACGCCGAGCACGGCCGCTGCGACCGCCTGTGAGACGACGACCACCGTGAGCACCGGAGCGCGCCGGGTCAGCAGCCCGCCGCCGAAGTCGGCAAGGCCCCACAGCAGGCTGGTGGCCAGGGCGAAGAATGCTGTCACGGCTCGCCTCGCAGTACAGTTCGGTGCACGATCGGGTGCACCCCACCGTAGTTCACTGAAGTGGACTTTGTCATCCAGGATATTGCCCTCGGGGGTGGTGCTCCCATGGGCCTCGACGAGTTGGACGGAATGTGTCGGACCTCGACCTGCTGACCCAGTCCCTGGCGCGCAACGTCAAGCGCTGGCGCAACGAGCGCGGCTTCACCCTCGACGCGCTGGCCGCCCGCGCCGGGGTCAGCCGCGGCATGCTCATCCAGATCGAGCAGGCGCGCACCAACCCGAGCATCGGCACGGTCGTCAAGATCGGCGACGCGCTCGGCGTCAGCATCACCACCCTGCTCGACTACGAGCAGGGCCCCAAGGTCCGGGTCGTCCCCGCCGAGCAGGCCGTGCGGCTGTGGCACACCGACGCGGGCAGCTACAACCGGCTGCTCGCGGGCACCGAGGCCCCCGGCCCGCTGGAGATGTGGGACTGGCGTCTGATGCCGGGCGAGAGCAGCCCGTCCGACCCGCACCCGGCCGGCACGGTCGAACTCGTGCACGTCACGGCCGGCGAGCTGACGCTCACCGTGGACGGCGCCGAACACCGCGTCCCGGCCGGCGCCAGTGCCTCCTTCGAGGCGAACACCCCGCACGCCTACGGCAACACGGGCGAGGTCCCGATGGAGATGATCATGGCCGTCTCCGTCCCGCCCGTGCGCTGAGCGGCCCGAGGCCCGCTGTTGGCGTGCCGCCACGGACGTACCCCATCGGACACTTCGACCACGCCGCCCCCGCCCCCGACGCCCTCGGCGAACTGATCCGCCCGGTCGCCGGCGCCGTACGCCACTGGAGCGGCAGCGTCCCCGCCGCCCGGATCGTCTGCGTCGACACCGACCCGCGACGGGCCGACACCGCCGTCTTCGTGGAGCAGTTCGGCCGGGAACTGCTCCAGCGGTCGGCCGACTGCGTGGTGGTCTCGGGCGAGACCGGCCTGGAGTACGGCGGCGCGGCAAGCTGCGTGCCGGGCAAGGCGTTCACCGAACTGCCCGGCGCGGTGGTGGTCGGGAGGGTGGCTCGGGGTGGCCTGATCTCGCTCCTCAGGCGGTCGCGTGGTGCGCCAGCGGCAGGTGCGGGTCCGCTTCTCCCGGCGCCGGCGCCGGATCCGCGTGCACCAGCGCGGCCGTGAGCCGCGGCACGGCGTGCAGCAGGGCGTGTTCGGCGTCGACCGCGATGCCGTGGGCCTGCCGCAGCGTCGCCTCGCCGTCGACGACCACCGCGACCTCGGCCCGCAGCCGGTGCCCGATCCAGCGCAGCCGCAGCTCACCGACCTCCCGCACGCCGGGAACCGCCCGCAGTGCCTGTTCGGCCCGGTCCACCAGGCCCGGGTCGACGGCGTCCATCACCCGCCGCAGCACCTCGCGGGCCGCGTCCCGCAGCACCAGCACGATCGCGGCCGTGATCGCCAGCCCCACCAGGGGGTCGGCCAGGTGCCAGCCCAGCGCCGAACCGCCCGCGCCCAGCAGCACGGCCAGCGACGTGAACCCGTCGGTGCGGGCGTGCAGCCCGTCGGCCACCAGCGCGGCCGAACCGATCTCGCGGCCCACCCGGATCCGGTACCGGGCCACCCACTCGTTGCCCGCGAAGCCCACCAGGGCGGCCACCGCGACCGCCGGGACGTGGGTGACCGGGCGCGGGTCCAGAAGCCGGCCCGCCGCCGCCCACGCCGCGAAGGCGGCGGACGCGGCGATCGTCAGCACGATCACGATGCCCGCCAGGTCCTCCGCCCGGCCGTAGCCGTAGGTGAAACGGCGGGTTGCCGCGCGCCGGCCCAGCACGAACGCGATCCCGAGCGGTACGGCGGTCAGCGCGTCCGCCGTGTTGTGCACCGTGTCGCCCAGCAGCGCCACCGATCCGGACAGCACGACCACGGCCGCCTGGGCCAGCGCCGTCGCGCCGAGGACCGCCAGCGAGACCCACAGTGCCCGCATGCCCCGGGACGAGGCCTCCAGCGCGGCGTCGACTTTGCCGGCGCTCTCGTGGGAGTGCGGGGTGAGCAGGTGGCGCAGGCGGGAGCCGACCCGAGGGTGCTCATGCGGGTGCTGGTGGTGCTCGTGCGGGTGGTGGTGACTGTGGTGGTGGTGCTCGTGCGGGTGGTGGTGACTGTGGTGGTCGTGCCGGTCGCTCACGCCGGTCCCCTTCCGTTCCGCGGGAATGGACGCGGGGCGCCCACGGCACCATTATGTGCGTATGAGCGCACGCATGCACCTGTCACCTGCGCATGATGCGCACCCGCGCACCCCGGGCGAGGAGCAGTTCACGCTCGCCGCGGAACTCCTGGCGCTGCTCGGCGATCGCACCCGCCTAGCCCTGCTGCACGCGCTGACCGCGGGCGAGGCCGACGTCAGCACGCTCACCGAGGCGTGCGGCGCGGCGCGTCCGGCGGTCAGCCAGCACCTGGCGCGGCTGCGGCTCGCGGGACTCGTGGACACCCGCAAGGAGGGGCGCCGGGTGATCTACTCCCTGCGCGACGGCCATCTGCGCCGCCTGGTGGAGGAGGCGCTGAACGTGGCGGACCACCGGCTCGGCGGCCGGCCCCCGCACGACTGAGCGGCGTCAGCCGGACGGCTTGCCGAGGTACTGCTCGGCGAACGCGGCCGCCGCCGCGGCCGACGTGAACAGGCGGCGCAGCCGGGCGAGCGAGGTGCCCGCGCGATAGGCGTCGCCGGACGACGTGCCGTGGAACACCTCCGACAGCCACTGCGAGAACTCCTGGTAGTCCCACACGCGCGCCAGACAGGCCGCCGAGTAGCCGTCCAGCCCGCGGGTGTCGCCCTCGGTGAGGTACGCGACCAGCGCGTCGCCGAGCAGGAAGGCGTCGTGCAGGGCGAGGTTCATGCCCTTGGCGGCGATGGGCGCGGTGAGGTGGGCGGCGTCCCCGGCGAGGAGGAGACGGCCGAACACCATCGGCTCGACGACGTAGTCGTGCATGTCGAGGACGCGCTTCTCGAGCAGCCGCCCCTCCGTCAGCCGCGGCCGGTCGGCGACGGCCAGCCGTTCCTGCAGCTCCGCCCAGACCCGGTCGTGCGGCCAGTCCTCCGGGTCGTCGCCCGGCGGGCACTGGAGGTAGTAGCGGGTCACCTCGGGGCTGCGGGCCATGTGCCCGGCGAAGCCGCGGGGATGGACGCCGAAGACGACGCAGTCGCTGGAGGGCGGCGCCTCGGCGAGCAGCGCCAGCCAGCCCACGCCGTAGTCGTGCCGGGCGATCCGGGCGCGCCCCGGCGGCAGCACGGTCCGCGTCACCCCGCGCGCCCCGTCGCAGCCGGCCACGAAGTCGCAGCGCACCAGCCGACGTTCACCGGTGTCCGGGTCGGTGTACGACACCGAGGGCCGGTCCGAGTCCAGGTCGTGCGGCCGGACGTCCCGCACCCCGAACCGGATTTGCCCGCCGCGCACGTCCGCGTACTCCCGCACCAGGTCCGTGACCAGCAACGGCTGCGGATAGACGTAGTGGTGATGGCCCGTCAGTTCCGCGTAGGGGAACCGGTACCGCTGCCGGTCGAAGCGGAACTCGCACTCCGAGTGCGGCTGGGCCCGCTCCAGCAGGCCGTCCGCCAGGCCCCGCCGCCGGAGTTCGCGCACCGCCCACTCCTCGATGACCCCTGCCCGGGGCCGCTGTTCGACGAAGGAGCGCGTCTCGGCCTCCAGGACCAGGCAGTCCACGGAAGCGGCCCGCAGGATGTTCCCGAGGGCCAGACCGGCGGGTCCCGCGCCGACGATCACGACCGGAAAGTGTTCCGCGGGAGCGGAGGCGGAAGCGGGGGCGGAGTCGGGAGCGGAGTCGGGAGCGGAGTCGGGGGCGGAGGATAAGTTCACCCGAACATTATGTCGGCGCCGCACCGGCCGGGGTTCAGCGCCGTCGGCCGGGGTGCGGCGCCGCCGGGCCGCTCAGCCCAGGCGCGGGATCTCGATGGCGGGGCACCGGTCCATCACCATGTCCAGCCCCGCGGCGCGGGTGCGGTCGTAGGCCGCCTGGTCGACGACGCCCAGCTGGAACCACACGGCGCGAGCGCCCTTGGCCACCGCCTCGTCGGCCACGGCCCCCGCCAGGCCGCTGTTGACGAACACGTCGACCACGTCCACGTCGAAGGGGATGTCCGCGAGGGAGGCGTACCCCTGCTCGCCGTGCACCGTCTCCGCCTTGGGGTGGACGGGCACGACGCGCTTGCCGAAGCGCTGCAGCACCTGGGCGACGCCGTACGCGGGGCGCCGCGTGTTCGACGAGAGGCCCACCACCGCCCAGGTGTCGCCGAGCTCGGTGAGAATCCTGCGAACCGTCGCCTCGTCGCCGTACACAGCCGGCCTCCTCGTAGCCTCGGGGAAGATCTGTCCGGTCGCACAACGGCGCACGGCCCCGGGGGATTCCCCGCCCGCCCCGCGTCCCGCTCACCCGGACGGCGCCGCCCCGCGGCACCGCCCGGGCCGCGAGCCGCACACCGCGACCAGGCCGAAACCGTGCGGTAGCCTGCGCCCGGCCGCCGGCCCGCCTACGCTCACTCCGTGCTGCGCATCACCGACGCCCGGACCGGCGAACCCGTCGACGCCACCCCGACCCGGCGGGGACTGACCCGTGGGGGGGGGCCCCCCCCCGGGCCCCCCCCCCCCCCCCCGCGGCGGGGGGGGGGGGGGGCCCAGCGGGGGGGGGGCCGGGAACACGGCGGGCCCCCCCCGGGGGGGGGGGGGGCGGGCGCACC
>NZ_JBIRUY010000079.1:8833-10228 GCF_044335305.1 Streptomyces sp. NPDC020490
CCCCCCCCCCCCACACCCCCCCCCCCCCCCCCCCCCCCCCCCCCCCCCCCCCCCCCCCGCCGGGGCCCCCCCGCCCCCCCCCCCCCCCCCCCCCCCCCCCCCCACCACCGCCCTGCGCGTCCTGCTGGTCGCCGACCTGCTGGTACGAGCCCTGGAACTCGGCGGCACCCCGGCGTGGGCGCTGCTGGCAGGCCAACGGGAGCGGGAGGACCTGCGCGCCTCGGCGGCGGCGCTGGGCGTCCGGCCCTTCGAGGACGGCCGGGACGCGGGCCCCGGCCCGGGCGGGGCGCAGGTCATCCACGTGGCGGCGGAGGACGGGCCGGTGCCCGACGGCGTCCGGGTCGCCGTCGCCGCCGCGACCGCCGACACCCCGGCCGGCGACACCCCGGCCGGCGCGGACGACCCGTCGGCGCTGCGCCTGGCTCTGCTCTCCCGGCCCCGCACCGCGCCCGCACGGCTCGACGCGGCCGCCCTCACCGACGCCCGTGACACCCTCGCACGCTGGCGCGGCGCGGTCGCCGCCTGGGCGCGCCGGCCGTCCCGGCCGGTCCCCGACGAGGTCCGAGGCCGGCTGCGCGCCGCCTGGGAGAACGACCTGGACGTGCCCGCCGTGCTGGAGGTCCTGACCTGGGTGGAGAGCGATCCCGGCCTGCCGGACGGCGCCCGCTTCGAGACGTACGCCTACGCGGACCGGCTGCTCGGCCTGGACCTCACCCGCGACCTGGGATCCCCGGCGTGATCGCGCGCGCCGGAGCGGGCCCGCTGCGCCGCCTGGTCGTCGTGCGGCACGCCAAGTCGGCCTGGCCGGCCGGCGTTCCCGACCACGAGCGCCCGCTGGCGCCCCGCGGCCGCCGGGACGCCCCGGCCGTCGGACGCGCCCTGGCCGCGGCCGACTGCCTCCCCGACCTCGCCCTGTGCTCGACCGCCGTCCGCGCCCGCCGGACCTGGGAGCTGGCCTCGGCGCAGTGGGGCACGCCGCCGCCCGTGCGCCACGACCCGCGGCTGTACGCCGCCGGCGTGCCCGAACTGCTGGCAGCGGTGCGCGAGACGCCGCCCGAGGTCGGGACGCTGCTCCTGATCGGGCACAACCCCGGCCTGGAGGAACTGGTGCTGGCACTCGCCGGGGACGGCCTCGGTGGCACGCTGGAGCGGGTGCGGACGAAGTTCCCGACGTCCGCGATCGCCGTGCTGGCCTGGCACGGCACCGACTGGCAGGCGCTCGCCCCGGGCGTGGCGCTGCTGACCGGCGTGCTCGTGCCGAGGGGGGAGAAGAAGCGCGGCGGGAAGAAGCATGGCTAGCCCCAATGCCGGTGACTTAGGTGGTGTGTGGTCTGGAGATCGTGAGGACTGCCGTGGCTGGTGGCGGCAGGTTGCGGTGTTCGGCTCGTTTGAGGG
>NZ_JBIRUY010000080.1:0-9489 GCF_044335305.1 Streptomyces sp. NPDC020490
TTGGAAGGGTCGGAGCTGACGGCGGAGTACTGGTACGACAACTGCCGGCAGCCGGTGTCGTTCGAACCCGTGGTGCGGCGTCTGCTGGCCGAGGGCCACAGCACATTCATCGAGTGCAGCGCCCACCCGGTACTGGTCTACGGCGTCATGGAGACCGCCGAGGCGGCAGGCGCCGACGCCGTCGCGCTCGGCACGCTGCGCCGCGGCGAAGGCGGCCTGGCGCGCTTCTACACCTCGCTCGGCACCGCCTGGAGCCGCGGCGTCCCCGTCGACTGGACCGCCGTCCTCGCCGGACGCGGCGCATGCACCGTCGACCTGCCCACGTACGCGTTCCAGCACCGGCGTTTCTGGCTGGAGTCCGCGCGGGCCGACGAGGCCGCCCCGGCGCCCGGCACGGCCGACCCCGCGGAGGCGGGATTCTGGGCGGCCGTCGACGACGGCGACACCGACCGGCTCGCCGCCACGGCGGGCCTGGACGCCGACCGGCCCCTGCGCGAACAGCTGCCCGCGCTCGCCGCATGGCACCGTGGCCGCCGCGACCGGGCCGCCATCGACTCCTGGCGCTACGACATCCAGTGGACCCTGCTGCCCGACAGCGGCGCCGACCGGCTGACCGGCACCTGGCTCGTCGTCGAGCCGGCCGACCCGGCAGACCCGGCCGCCGCCGACCGCGTCGAGGCCGTCGTCGCGGCCCTCGCCGCCCGCGGCGCCGACGTCGACCGCCTGCCCCTCGACCCGGCCGCCGCCGACCGCACGGACTGGGCCGCGCGGCTCACCGGCACCGACGCGGCCGGAGTGGTGTCCCTGCTGGCCGGCGCGGCCGACCCGGACAGCGCCGTCACCGGCACCCTCGTGCTCGTCCAGGCCCTCGCCGACGCCGAGGTGACCGCGCCGCTGTGGGTGCTCACCCGGGGGGCCGTCGACACCGGGTACGACGCGCCCGCCGACCCCACCCAGGCCATGCTGTGGGGGCTCGGCCGCGTCGTCGGGCTCGAACAGCCGCGCACCTGGGGCGGATTGGCCGATCTGCCGGAGACCTTCGACGAACGGGCCGCCGCCCGGCTGGCCCGGCTGCTCGCGGGCGGCCTCGGCGACGAGGACCAGGTCGCGCTGCGCGCGAGTGGCGCCTACGGCCGGCGGCTGACCCGTGCCCCGCTCGGGGACAGCGAGCCGGTGCGGCGCTGGCAGCCGCGCGGCACCGTCCTGGTCACCGGCGGCACCGGCGGCGTCGGCGCCCGGGTCGCCCGGCGTCTCGCGGCCGGCGGAGCCCGGCACCTGGTGCTGACCAGCCGCCGCGGCCCGCAGGCGCCCGGAGCCGCCGGACTCGCCGACGAGATCCGCGCGCTGGGCGCCGAAGTCACCCTCGCCGCCTGCGACATGGCCGACCGCGAGCAGGTACGGGCCGTCCTCGACGCGATCCCGGCCGAGACCCCGCTGACCGCCGTCGTGCACGCCGTCGGGATCGTCCAGTCGACCCTCGTGGAGGAGATGACCGTCGACGAGTTCCGGGAGATCAACGCGGGGAAGGTCGGCGGCGCCCGGCACCTCGACGAACTCCTCGGCGACACCGAACTCGACGCGTTCGTGCTGTTCTCCTCCAACTCCGGCGTCTGGGGCAGCGGCCGGCACGGCGGCTACGCACCCGGCAACGCCTACCTCGACGCGTTCGCCGCCCGGCGCCGCGCCCGCGGCCTGACCGCCACCTCCGTCGCCTGGGGCGCCTGGGGCGGCGGCGGGATGATGGAGGGCGACGGCGTCGAGGAGTACATGCGCCGCCGCGGCGTGCTGGAGATGGACCCCGAACTCGCCCTGGACGCCATGGTCCAGGCCGTCGAGCACGACGAGGTGTTCCGCGCCGTCGCCGACGTCGACTGGGAGCGGTTCGTCCCCGGCTACACCTCCGGACGGCCCAGCCCCCTCATCAGCACTGTGCCGGAGGCCCGCCGCGCCCTGGCCGCCGCCGAGGCACCCGGTCAGGACGGCGGCGACACCGGTGCGGCCGCCGAGTTCGGCCGGCGGCTCGCCGCGGCGAACCCGGCCGAGCGGGAGTCCCTGCTGCTCGGCCTCGTCCGCGACAAGGTCGCCGCCGTCCTCGGACACTCCTCCGGCGACGATGTCGAACCCGGCCGCGCGTTCAAGAACCTCGGCTTCGACTCGCTGACCGCCGTCGAACTGCGCGACCGGATCGGCGCCGCCACCGGCCTGAAACTCCCGGCGACCGTCGTCTTCGACTACCCCAGCCCCGCCGCGCTCGCCGCGCACCTGCGCACCGCCCTGCTGCCGGGCGGGGACGCACCCGTCGGCGGGGTCCTCGACGAACTCGACCGACTCGAGAGCGCGTTGTCCGCCGCCGCCCCCGACACCGACACCCGCACCAAGCTCAGGCAGCGCCTCCAGGCCCTGCTGTGGACCGTCGACGAGGACGCGCACACCGGCGCCGGAACGACCGAGGACACGGACGCCCTGGAGACGGCCACCGCCGACGACATGTTCGCCCTGCTCGACAAGGAGCTGGGCACCTCCTGACCCGCGCCCGGGGCCGGGCCCACGCCCGGCCCCGGAGCAGCAGCCCGCCATGCCCGACACCGGCCCATGCCCGACACCGGCCCACGGCCGGCGAACCGCCCCACGGAGCCCACGGAGACACCGACATGGCGCAGAGCCAGCGCACCGAGAGCAACGAGGCGAAACTCCTCGAATACCTGAAGCGGGCGACGGCCGACCTGCAGCAGACCCGCAAGCGGCTGCAGGCCGTGGAGGCCGCGGGCCACGAGCCCATCGCCGTCATCGGCATGGCCTGCCGCTACCCGGGCGGCGCCGACACCCCCGAAGCCCTGTGGCGGCTGGTCGCCGACGGCGGCGACGCCGTCGGCCCCTTCCCCGACAACCGCGGCTGGGACATCGACGCCCGCTACGACCCCGACCCCGACACCCCCGGCACCAACTACGTGCGCGAAGGGGCCTTCCTCCACGACGCCGACCGGTTCGACGCCGGCTTCTTCGGCATCTCGCCCCGCGAGGCGCTCGCCATGGACCCGCAGCAGCGGCTCGTCCTGGAAACCGGCTGGGAGGCCGTCGAACGGGCCGGCATCGACCCCACCACCCTCGCCGGCAGCGCCACCGGCACCTTCATCGGCTTCAGCGCCCTCGACTACACCACCGGCCTGACCGACGTTCCCGACGAACTCGAGGGCTACATCGGCACCGGCAACCTCGCCAGCGTCCTGTCCGGGCGCCTCGCCTACTTCCTCGGCCTGGAGGGGCCGGCCGTCACCGTCGACACCGCCTGTTCCTCCTCCCTCGTCGCCCTGCACATGGCCGCCCAGGCCCTGCGCACCGGCGAGTGCTCCCTCGCCCTCGCCGGAGGCGTCACCGTCATGTCGAACCCGGCGGGCTTCGTCGAGTTCAGCCGCCAGCGCGCCCTGGCACCCGACGGCCGCTGCAAGGCCTTCGCCGCAGCCGCCGACGGCTTCGGACCCTCAGAGGGTGCGGGCATCCTCCTCGTCGAACGGCTCTCCGACGCCGTGAGCAACGGCCACCGGGTCCTCGCCGTGATCCGCGGCTCCGCCGTCAACCAGGACGGCGCCTCCAACGGCCTCACCGCGCCCAACGGGCCCTCACAGGTCCGCGTCATCAAGGCCGCGCTGGCCGACGCCCGGCTCACCCCGGCCCAGGTCGACGCGGTCGAGGCGCACGGCACCGGCACCACCCTCGGCGACCCCATCGAGGCTCAGGCCCTCCTCGCCACCTACGGGCAGAACCGGCCCGAGGACCGTCCGCTGTGGCTCGGCTCCGTCAAGTCCAACATCGGGCACACCTCCGCCGCCTCGGGCGTCGCGGGCGTCATCAAGACGGTGCTCGCCATGCGCGAGGGCCTCCTGCCCCGAACCCTCCACGTCGACGCCCCCTCCGACCGCGTCGACTGGAACTCCGGCGCCGTCCGACTCCTCACCGAGGCCCGCCCCTGGCCCGAGACCGGCCGGCCCCGGCGCGTCGGCGTCTCCGCCTTCGGTATCAGCGGCACCAACGCCCACGTCATCCTCGAACAGCACCAGCCGGACACCGACGACGCCCCGGACCCCACCACGCCAGGTGCCTTCACCGCCACCGGCGCCCCCTGGATCCTCTCCGCCCGCACCGCGGCCGCGCTGCGCGGCCAGGCCGCCCGACTGCGGGACTGGAACGCACAGCATCCCGGCCTCGACCCGGCCGTCGCCCTCGCCACCACCCGCACCGCCTTCGACCACCGCGCCGCCTTCATCGGCGGCGACCGCGACACCGCCCTGCACGCCTTCGCCGAGGGGAACACCTCCGCGAAGGTCCTCGAAGGCACGGCCCACACGGACAAGACGGTGTTCGTGTTTCCGGGTCAGGGGTCGCAGTGGGCGGGGATGGCGGTGGAGCTGTATGAGGCTTCGCCGGTGTTTGCCGCGCGGCTGGAGGAGTGTGCGCGGGCGCTGTCGGGGTTCGTGGGCTGGTCGCTGCTGGATGTGCTGCGGGGTGTCGAGGGCGCGCCTGGGTTTGACCGGGTGGATGTGGTGCAGCCGGTGTTGTGGTCGGTGATGGTGTCGCTGGCGGAGTTGTGGCGGTCGGTGGGGGTGGAGCCGGCCGCGGTGGTGGGTCACTCGCAGGGGGAGATCGCGGCGGCCGCCGTCGCCGGGGTGCTGAGTCTGGAGGACGCGGCGAAGGTGTCCGCGCTGCGTGCCCGCGCGCTGATCGCATTGGCGGGTAAGGGCGGCATGGTGTCGGTGGCGGACACCGCGGACGCCGTGCGGGAGCGGATCGCCTCTTTCGGTGACCGGCTCGCTCTGGCCTCCGTCAACGGCCCGCAGTCCACGGTCGTCTCCGGTGATCCCGAGGCGCTGGAGGAGCTGATGGCGGCCTGCGAGGCGGACGGTGTGCGCGCCCGTCGTATCAACGTGGACTACGCCTCGCACGGTCCGCAGGTCGAGCTGATCCGGGAGGAGGTGATCGGCCTGCTGGACGGCATCCGGCCGCGCACCGCCGAGATCCCCTTCTTCTCCACCGTCACCGGCGACTTCGTCGACGGCCCGGAACTGGACGCCGAGTACTGGTTCACGAACCTGCGCACCACGGTCCGTTTCCAGGACGCCGTGGAGGGTCTGCTGACTCGCGGGCATGGTCTGTTCGTCGAGGCCAGTGCGCACCCGGTGCTGACGATCGGCGTGCAGGAGAGCATCGACGCCTCCGAGGCGACCGCGGTGACTGTCGGCACCCTGCGCCGCGACGAGGGCGGCCCGCAGCGCTTCCTGGCCTCCCTCGCCGAGGCCTGGGTCCATGGCGCCAAGGTCGACTGGCAGGCGGTGTACGGGCGTTCGCCGCAGCCGGAGTTGCCGACGTACGCCTTCCAGCGTCGGCGCTACTGGCTGGAGGCGGGCAAGGGAGGCCCGGGCGCCGGTGATGTCACCGCGGCCGGGCTGGCCGCTGCGGATCACCCGCTGCTGGGGGCCGCGGTGCGGCTCGCGGAGGGGGACCAGGTGGTACTCACCGGGCGGCTGTCGCTGCGGACGCACCCGTGGCTCGCCGACCACGCCGTCGGGGGCGCGCGCGTGCTGCCCGGGGCCGTGTTCGTCGAACTCGCCGTGCGGGCCGGGGACGAGGCCGGATGCGACGTTCTCGACGAGCTGACACTGGAGACGCCACCCGCGGTGCCCGACGACGCACCGGTCGACCTGCAAGTGGTCTTGGGGCCACCGGACCCGGCGGGGCGGCGCCCGGTCGCCGTGTACGGCCGCGGCGGCGACGACCCGGGCGGAAGCTGGACGCGGCACGCGCAGGGAACCCTGTCGCGAGCCGAAGCTCCGCCCGAGGGGCGGGAGTTGGCGGCCTGGCCGCCGCCCGGTGCCGAACCGGTGGACCTCGACGGGTTCTACGCCTCCCTCGCCGAGTCGGGATACGGCTACGGGCCGGTCTTCCAGGGCCTGACAGCCGTATGGCTCGCCGGTGACGGCGCCGGCGTGTACGCGGAGGCGGAGCTGCCCGACGACCAGCACCGCGATGCCGTCCGCTTCGGGCTGCACCCGGCGCTCCTGGAGGCCGCGCTGCACGCGCTCGCGGTCAGCGGGCCGCCGGCGCAGGAGGGCACGGCCTGGCTGCCGTTCGCGTGGAGCGGGGTGCGGCTGCACGCCGCCGGGGCCTGCCGGGTACGGGTCCATCTCACCCCGGTGGGGCCCGACGAGGTGGCGGTCACGGTGGCCGACGCGGCCGGCCGGCCGGTCGCCGTGGTGGACTCGTTCGCCTCACGGCTCGTGCCCGTCGAGGAGTTGCGGGCCGCCGCGGAGGCCGCCGGCGCCCGCGCCGGGACCTCCGCCCGCGCCGGAACTCCTCCCGCCGAGCGCGCGCCGCGCCGCCCCGGCGCCGCCGCCGCGGACGACCCGGGGGGCGCCGTTTCGTTCACGCGACAACTGGCCCGGCTCGGCCCGCAGGAGCAGGAGCGCATGCTGACCGACCTGGTGCGCACCCGGGTCGCCGCCGTCCTCGGGCACGACGAGCACGAAGTCGTCGAGCCCGAACGCGCCTTCAAGGACCTGGGCTTCGACTCGCTCACCGCCGTCGAACTGCGCAACCGGCTCACCGCCGCCACCGGACTGAAACTGCCCGCCACCCTGGTCTTCAGCCACCCCACCCCCCTCGACCTGGCCCGCCACCTGCTCACCGAACTGGGCACCGCACGCGCCGTGGAGGCTCCCGGTCTGCGCGAACTGGCGCTGCTGGAGGCCGCCCTGGCGGACGTGGAGCCGGACGAGGAAGCCCGGGACACCGTGACCAAGCGCCTGGAGGCGCTGCTGTGGCGCTGGCGCCGCAACGGCACCGCGCAGGCCGCCGTCCTGGACGGCGACGCCCTCGACAGCGTGTCCGACGACGAGATCTTCGACCTGATCGACAAGGAGCTGGGCGCCTCCTGACCTGCCCCACCGCCCACCGCCGCCCCTCGGGGCGGCGGCGGTCGGTCCGTTCCCCGCTGCCGGGAAGGGGAGTCGACCGCCGCTATACGGGTCGCACCCCGCATTTCAGGGGTTGGCCCGATCGCGCTCGCACGCGACGGTGGCCAGGTGTCCCCGTGCCCGACCGGACCGACCGGACCGACCGGGACCCAGGAACCGGGAGCTTCCCGCGTTGCTCCTCAGCCCCAAGTCCCCAAGGAGTACCGAGCATGCCGACGAGCAACGAAGACAAGCTCCGCGACTACCTCAAGCGGGTCACCGCGGATCTCAGCCGCACCAAGCAGCAGCTGCGCGAAGCCGAGGACGCCGGGCACGAGCCGGTCGCCATCGTGTCGACGGCGTGCCGTTTCCCGGGCGGGGCCACCGATCCCGAGGGCTTCTGGGACCTGATCGCCTCCGGCACCGACGCGATCACCTCCTTCCCCACCGACCGCGGCTGGGACGTCGACAACCTCTACGACCCCGACCCGGACAAGCCCGGCAAGACCTACGTCACCGAGGGCGGGTTCCTGCGGGGCGCCACCCTCTTCGACCCGGAGCTGTTCGGGATCTCGCCGCGTGAGGCCGCCGCCATGGACCCGCAGCAGCGGCTCCTGCTGGAGACCGCCTGGGAGGCCCTCGAACGCGGCGGTAACGACCCGCTGTCCCTCAGGGGCAGCGAGACCGGCGTGTTCGTCGGAGCCGTCGCCTCCGACTACGCCTCCCGGCTCACCGCCCTGCCCGAGGACGCCGAGGGCTACATCGGCACCGGCACCATGTCCAGCGTCCTGTCCGGCCGGGTCGCCTACACCTTCGGCCTCCAGGGACCGGCCGTCACCGTCGACACCGCCTGCTCCTCGGGCCTGGTCGCCCTGCACCTCGCCGTGCAGGCGCTGCGCCGCGGCGAGTGCTCGCTGGCCCTGGCCGCGGGCGTCGCCGTGATGGCGTCTCCCGCCGCCTTCGTCGAGTTCAGCAAGCAGCGGGCGCTCGCCGCGGACGGCCGCTGCAAGGCATTCGGGGCGGGCGCGGACGGCACCACCTGGGCCGAGGGCGTGGGCGTCCTGCTCGTCGAGCGGCTCTCCGACGCCCGCCGCAACGGCCACCGCGTGCTCGCCGTGATCCGCGGCTCCGCCATCAACCAGGACGGCGCCAGCAACGGCCTCACCGCACCCAGCGAGCCCGCCCAGCAGGAGGTCATCCGCAAGGCCCTCGCCGACGCCCGCCTCACCGCGGCCCAGGTCGACGCGGTCGAGGCGCACGGCACCGGCACCTCCCTCGGCGACCCCATCGAGGCCCAGGCCCTCCTCGCCACCTACGGCAGGGAACACACCGCCGAGCGGCCGCTGTGGCTGGGGTCGGCCAAGTCCAACATCGGGCACGGCGGCCCGGTCGCCGGTATCGCCGGCGTCATCAAAACCGTGCAGGCGCTGCGCCACGGCGTCCTGCCGAAGACCCTGCACGCCGACGAGCCGACCCCGCACGTCGACTGGGCGTCCGGCGGCGTGCGGCTCCTGACGGAGGCACGCCCCTGGGAGCGCGGCCCCGAACCGCGCCGGGCCGGTGTCTCCTCCTTCGGGGTGAGCGGCACCAACGCCCACGTCGTCCTGGAGGAGGCCGAACCCGCCGAGGAGACGGCCGCCGAGGAGACGGCCGTTGAGGAGGCGGCCGTCGAGGAGCCCGCGGGACCGGTCCCGTGGATCGTGTCCGGCCGCACCCCGGCCGCCCTGCGCGACCAGGCGGCCCGGCTCCTCGCCCACGTCCGGGACGGCGCCCCGCCGGCCGCCACCGGCTTCTCGCTGGCCACCACGCGCACGGCCCACCCGGTGCGCGGCGCGGTCGTCGCGGCCCGGCACGAGACGTTCCGCGCCGGCCTCGCGGAACTCGCCGACGGCGACGTCACCGGCACCACCGTCACACCAGGCGCCGACCGGCCGGTGTTCGTGTTCCCCGGCCAGGGCTCGCAGTGGGCGGGGATGGCGGTGGAGTTGTACGACGCCTCGCCGGTGTTCGCCGCCCGGCTGGAGGAGTGCGCGCGGGCCCTGTCGGCGTACGTGGACTGGTCGCTGCTGGACGTCCTGCGGGGTGTCGAGGGCGCCCCCGGCTTCGACCGGGTGGATGTGGTCCAGCCCGCGCTGTGGGCGGTGATGGTGTCCCTCGCCGACCTGTGGCGCTTCCACGGCATCCGCCCCGCCGCGGTGGTCGGCCACTCGCAGGGCGAGATCGCTGCCGCCGCCGTCGCCGGTGTGCTGAGCCTGGAGGACGCGGCGAAGGTGTCCGCGCTGCGTGCTCGTGCGCTCACCGCATTGGCGGGTAAGGGCGGCATGGTGTCCGTGGCGGACACCGCGGACGCCGTGCGGGAGCGGATCGGCGCCTGGGGTGACCGGTTGGCTCTGGCTTCGGTCAACGGCCCGCAGTCCACCGTCGTCTCCGGTGATCCCGAGGCGCTGGAGGAGCTGATGGCGGCCTGCGAGGCCGACGGTGTCCGCGCCCGGCGCATCGACGTCGACTACGCCTCGCATTCCTCGCAGGTGGAGTCGATCCGTGA
>NZ_JBIRUY010000081.1:0-8530 GCF_044335305.1 Streptomyces sp. NPDC020490
AAGAGGGTGTTCAGATCTTGCGTCACAACATGATCTTGAACACCCTCTGTTCACGCCTGATCGTCAGCCCAGGACATAGGACTTACTCGTCTAGCGGCGGCGTCGCGGGCCGGCCGGCGGGGAAGCGCTGACGGTATGAGATTCCTGGTACGCGACCGGCTCCTCGGCATCGGCGAGGACTACTGGATCGAGGACGAGCACGGCGACAAGGTGTTCCTCGTCGACGGCAAGGCCATGCGGCTGCGGGACACGTTCGAGCTGAAGGACCGGGACGGGCACGTGCTCGTCGACATCCACCAGAAGATGTTCGCACTGCGCGACACGATGGTGATCGAACGCGGCGGCGAGGGCCTGGCGACCGTCCGGCGCAAGCGCCTGTCGCTGCTGCGCAACCACTTCCGGGTCACCCTGGTGGACGGCACCGAACTCGACGTCAGCGGCCGCATCCTGGACCGGGAGTTCGTCGTCGAGTACGACGGCGAGGTGCTCGCCGTGATCTCCCGCCGCTGGCTGCACGTACGCGAGACGTACGGCGTCGACGTCGTCCGCGAGGACGCGGACCCGGCGCTGCTGATCGCGGTGACGGTGTGCGTGATCCACCTCGCGGAGAAGGAGCGGGAGCACGACCGGGGGGAGGATTAGCCCCTCTCCCCGACGGGGGGTCAGGAAGGCCGGGGCGCGGGCGGGGGCGCCAGGCCCAGGACGCGGTCCTTCAGGGCCGGGAACTGCTGCCGGGTCGCCGCCACCTTCGCCGGGTCGAGGTCGACGGTGAGGACCTCCTCGCCGGCGCCCGCCTCGGCGAGCACCTCGCCCCAGGGATCCACCACGATCGAGTGACCGGCCTGGGGAACCCCCGCGTGGGTCCCGGCCGTTCCACAGGCGAGCACGAACGCCTGGTTCTCCACCGCCCGCGCCCGGGCCAGCAGCGTCCAGTGCGCCCGGCGGCGCTCCGGCCAGCCCGCCGGGATCACCAGGATCTCGGCGCCGGCGTCGACGAGCGCGCGGAACAGTTCGGGGAAGCGGAGGTCGTAGCAGGTGGCAAGGCCGGCGGTGGTCTGCGGCAGCGGGACGGTCACCGGTTCGCGGCCCGCTCCCATCAGCACGGCCTCGCCCTTGTCGAAGCCGAAGCGGTGGATCTTGCGGTAGGCGGCGGCCAGGTCGCCGGAGGGGGTGAAGACGAGTGAGGTGTTGTAGAGGGTGCCGTCCGGGTCGCGCTCGGGGATCGAGCCCGCGTGCAGCCACACGCCCGCGTCGCTCGCCGCCTTCGCCATGGCCCCGTACGTCGGCCCCTGGAGCGGCTCGGCCTCGCCGCCGAAGTCCTCGTAGGCGAACGCACCGGTGGTCCACAGCTCCGGGAGCACGACCAGATCGGCTCCGGCCTGTTCCCGCACGAGCGACGACACCCGCCGCCGACGCGATTCGACCGATTCGCCCTCGTTCACGGCAATCTGAAGCAAAGAGGCGCGCACACTACCACCGTCCTGGCATGGAAGCCGTCCACTCGGGCCTACGATCGTCACACGAAAGCACTGCCGGGGTGCCTCACAGCAGCGTAACTTGGGGGCACCCCCGGCTCGAGCGCGACCGAGAGCTGGGGGAGTTCCAAGACACCCGCCGAGTGCAGCCACCTCCCACTGGCAAAGCCGCCACAATCTGCCCGTGTACCGACCGCCGAGGGGTCCCGTTCCGTGAGTCTGCATCCCACCCTCCAGCCCTACGCCGACGCCTGGACCCACTCCATCGAAGCGATATCCGAACTGGTCCGGCCCCTTGTGGAGGGCGAGTGGAACTGGCGCACACCGTGCCCGGGGTGGTCGGTCCGTGACGTCGTCTCCCACGTCATCGGCCTGGACTGCGAGATGCTCGGCGACCCGCGGCCCATCCACGCGCTCCCGCGCGACCTGTTCCACGTCACCAACGAGCACCAGCGCTACATGGAGATGCAGGTCGACGTCCGCCGCCACCACACGGCGCCGGAGATGACGTCCGAGCTGGAGTACGTGATCATCCGCCGCAACCGCCAGCTGCGCAACGAGAACCGGCAGCCGGGCGCCAAGGTGCGCGGCCCGCTGGGCTCCGAGCTGACGCTGGAGGAGTCCATGCGCAGCCACGCCTTCAACGTGTGGGTGCACGAGCAGGACCTGCGCGCCGCCCTCGGCCGCCCCGGCAACCTCGACTCCCCCGGCGCGCACGTGGCCCGTGACGTGCTGCTGGCCGCGCTGCCGGAGGTGGTGGCGAACCGGGCCGAGGCGCCACGCAGCTCGGCGTTCGTCTTCGACGTCCACGGTCCGGTCGAGTTCCTGCGCACGATCCGCATCGACATCCAGGGCCGCGGCACCCTCGAGACGGCCCCCGCGCTGGGACCCGCCGCGACCTTCACCCTCGACTGGGAGACCTACGTCCGCCTGGCCTGCGGCCGGGTGACCCCGGACGCGGTGGCGGACCGGGTCAAGGCGGAGGGGGACCCGGAGCTGACGTCGGCGATCCTGCGGAACTTCACGGTGACGCCGTAGTCCGGGGCGCCGCGGGCCTTCAACGGTGACGTCGGGGTCCGGGGCGCTTCGGGACGGGGCCGCACCGCGCGCCACGGCGCCGCGGTGCCCCGCCCGGCGGCCGGAGCACGTCGGCGGCCCGAGCACGCCGGCGGCCCGAACACGCCGAGGGCCCGAACACGCCGAGGGCCGGAGCACGCCGAGGGCCGGCCGGAGCACGCCGGTGAGCGGGGCCACGTGGCAGGTCACGCGGGTGAGCGGGGCCGCGTCGCGGGTCACGCGGGCACGTGCACCGTCTCCACCCGGCTGGCCACCAGCCGCTCCCGCTCCCTGCGCGCCGCCCGCCCGCCGAGCCGGAGGATCTGGCTGACGCCGAGCGCCTGGAGCACGAACACCGCGGAGAAGGCGACGGTGTAGTTGTCGCCGGTGGCGTCGAGCAGCACGCCGATCGCGAACAGCGTCGTCATCGAGGCGACGAAACCGCCCATGTTGGTGATTCCGGAGGCCGTGCCCTGCCGCTCCGGCGGGTTGGCCGGCCGCGCGAAGTCGAAGCCGAGCATGGAGGCGGGCCCGCAGGCGCCCAGCACCGCGCACAGCGCGATCAGCAGCCCCATCGGCGCGTGGGCGCCGGGCCAGGCCAGGGTGAGCGCCCACATGGCCGCGGTGGCGCCCACGGTGCCCAGCGCCAGCGGCAGCCGGGCCGCGTGGTGCCGGGCGACGACCTGGCCGTAGACCAGGCCGACGGCCATGTTCGACAGGACGACCAGGGTGAGCAGTTCCCCGGCCGTGGCGCGGCTGAGCCCCTGCGCCTCGACCAGGAACGGCAGCCCCCACAGCAGCAGGAACACCATCGCCGGGAACTGGGTCGTGAAGTGCACCCACAGCCCGAGCCGGGTCCCCGGCTCCCGCCAGGACGCGGCGATCTGCCGGCGCACGTAGGCGGCTCCCCGGTGCGGCAGCGGCTCCGGCTCGTGACCCTCGGGGTGGTCCTTCAGGAAGACCAGCAGCAGGACGAGGACGACGGCTCCGGCGAGCGAGCTGCCCGCGAACGCCGCCGTCCAGCCGACGCCGTGCAGCAGCCGGGCCAGCACCAGCGTGGAGACGAGGTTGCCGGCCATGCCCACGAGTCCCGCGAACTGCGCGACGAGCGGGCCGCGCCGGGCGGGGAACCAGCGGGTGCCCAGCCGCAGCACGCTGATGAACGTCATCGCGTCACCGCAGCCGAGCAGCGCCCGCGAACCGAGCGCCATGCCGTACGACGGCGAGAGGGCGAAGCCCAGCTGGCCGGCCGTGAACAGCACGGTCCCGATGCCCAGCACCTTCTTGGTGCCGAGCCGGTCGACCAGGAGCCCGACGGGTATCTGCATGCCGGCGTAGACCAGCAACTGCAGGATGGAGAAGGTCGACAGCGCCGAGGCGTTGACGTGGAAGCGGTCGGCCGCGTCGAGTCCGGCGACCCCGAGGGACGTCCGGAAGATCACGGCGACGAAGTAGACGGAGACGCCGATGCCCCAGACGGCGATCGCGCGCCGTCCGCCCGGAGGATCGCCCGGCAGGGTGGAGGCGGTCACCGGATCTCACCCCGCGCCAGGTGCGAGAACCAGCCGACGTGCCGGTGCACGACGCCGACCGCCGCGTCCGCGTCCCCGGAGCGCAGCGCGTCGAGGATCTCCTCGTGCTCGGCGAGGGTCTTGGCGATCCGGTCGGGGTGCGAGTGCATGACGGCGACGCCCATGCGCAGCTGACGGTCGCGCAGCTGGTCGTAGAGGCGGGAGAGGATCTCGTTGCCGCCGCTGCGCACGATCTCGGCGTGGAAGCAGCGGTCGGTGACGGCGGCCGCGGCGAAGTCGCCTGCGGCGGCCTGCGCCTTCTGCCGGGTCAACAGCTCCTCCAGCCTCTCGACGAGCCCCGCGGAAGCGGGTACGGCCTTGCGGGCCGCGTGCTCCTCGACCAGCAGGCGGGTCTCGATGACGTCGGCGATCTCCTGCGCGGACACCGGCAGGACCAGCGCGCCCTTCTTCGGGTACAGCCGGATCAGCCCCTCGACCTCCAGCCGCAGCAGCGCCTCGCGCACGGGGGTGCGCGAGACTCCGACGGCTTCGGCGAGTTCGCCTTCGGTGAGGAGCGTCCCGCCCTCGTAACGGCGTTCCAGGACGGCCTGCTTGACGTGGGCGTACACACGGTCGGCGGCGGGTGGCCGCTTGACGGGTGCGAGTGGCGCTGAAGACATGAACACAGCATAGATACAACACGTACGCATGTCCGGGCCCGTCCACGATGCGGACCGCGCGCGGGCCCGCCCGAGTCGCACACGGCACGGGAGTGGCCCACGCCACAGCCGGATCCTGAATTCACCCCATCAACCGCACAACCTTCTGTGCTACTTACGTGTCACACACGTGCGGCCCCAGATTCCATGCTCGCTCAACCAGGCCGCATTCCAGGGGCATTCGACTCAATCGGGGTACCTCACTTGACTACCGGCATCAAGGGCTTCCGTCTTCGCAAAGCCGCAGCCGTCGCCGTCACGACCGGCGCGGTGTTCGCCACCGGAGCGCTCACCGCGGCTCCGGCGCAGGCCTTGACGGCGCCCACCATCACCGCCAAGGGCGGATACCTGATGAACAGCGCCACTGGCACGACCCTCTACAGCAAGTCCGCCGACACCAAGCGGCTGACCGCCTCGACGACGAAGGTCATGACCGCCAAGGTCGTGCTGTCGCAGTCGAACCTGAACCTGGACACCAAGGTCACGATCAAAAAGGCAGTCAGTGACTACATGGTCTCCAAGGGCTACCCCTCGTCGGCCCACCTGATCGTCGGTGACAAGGTCACCGTCCGGCAGCTGCTGTACGGGATGATGCTGCCCTCCGGCTGCGACGCGGCGATGGCCCTCGCCGACAAGTTCGGCACGGGCACGTCGGTCAGCGCGCGCGTGAAGTCGTTCATCTCCAAGATGAACACCACGGCCAAGAACCTCGGCATGACGAACACGCACTTCGACTCGTTCGACGGCCTGAGCAACGGCTCGAACTACTCGACGCCGCGCGACCTGACGAAGCTCGCCCGCAGCGTGATGAAGAGCTCCACGTTCAAGACCGTCGTGAAGACCAAGTCGTACACGGCGAAGACCATCACGAGCAGCGGCGCCACCCGCACGATGGCCACCTGGAGCAACACCAACACCCTGCTCGGCTGGAACGGCACGCTCGGCATCAAGACCGGTTCGGGCCCCGACGCCCACTACTGCCTCGTCTTCGCCGCCACGCTGAACGGCGAGTCCGTGATGGGCACGGTCATGACGGCCCCGTCCGCCACGGACCGCACGAACGACGTCAAGAAGCTCATCAACTACGGCTACGCCAAGATCAGCTGACGTTCCGCTTCACACTCCGAGGGCCCGTCGCAGCCGGCGACGGGCCCTTTTCAGCGCCCGGAGCCCCCCACGAACGCCGCGAAGGACGCCCATGCGGCGGGCGCGACCCGGAGTATGGGCCCATCGGCCCGCTTGCTGTCCCGCACGGCAACGGTCCGGGGGACATTACGGGCGACCTCCACGCACTGCTGTCCCGCGTCTCCGCCGCTGTAACTGGACTTGACGAACTCGAAGTCGGTCACCGACCTACATCTCCTTGCGAATGGTCTCGATCAGTTCGAGAGCGTTGCGCTCCGCCAGACCGACCCGCGCGATCCGCTCGAAGACACGGCCATGCCTGGCAGCGTCCTCCTCGCTCTCCAACCAGAGCGTAGAAGACGGTACGTCCATATGTACGACGTCCAGCGCTCCGGGCTCGCTGAACGAGACAATGCTGAACGCCCCGGTCATGCCGGGATTGGCACCTGCAAGGAAGGGCACCACCTGGATTCTCACCGTGTCCAGGGCCGCCACCTCGAGCAGATGGCCGAGTTGCTCCCTCATCACAGCCCTTCCGCCGACGAGTTGACGCAACGCGCCCTCATGGATGACGGCCCACAGCTCCAGCGGGCGTTCCGACCGAAGTCGCGCCTGGCGGGTCAGTCTGGCATCCACGAACGGCTCGATCTCGCTCGGGTCCTCCCACGAGCCGGCGCCCACCGCCACCGCACGCGCGTAGTCCGGCGTCTGCAACAGCCCTGGAACGAAGGCGATTTCCCACGTGCGGATACTGGTGGCGATGTCCTCCAGGGCGACGTACTCGACCATGGCGGCAAGCTGCGGATACTGATTCCACCAGCCCCTGGCCTTGCGCCGGTCCCGGTCCGCCTTGGCCAGGGCCAGCAGCTTCCCGATCGCCGTCTCGTCCGTCTGACCGTACAGATGGCACAGCGCCCTGACGTCGGGATCACGCAGTGGCACCTGACCGCGCTCGATCTTCGCGACCTTGGTGACAGATGCCGTCAACGCCTCGGCAGCCTGCGGCTGGCGCATCCCGCACACCTCGCGCATGCGCAGCAACTCCCCGCCGAGTCGCCGCCCCAAGACGGTCGTAACCGTCTTCCCCCGTTCCGGGTTCCTGCCCGCCATGACACGTCCCTCCCGATCGATCGGCCCAGTGTGAAACTCCCGAGCGAGGCCCCGCAAACCAAGGGCAGCAATATTTCTGCCCAAGTAAGTTGCTGCCCCCGCCCGGATGTCGCTACCGTCAGTGCTCACTCGCCCACAGAGCGACACCAGCAGGCGGAAGCGCACCGTGCCGTCCGCACGGCGGAGCCACCCCGCTGTGCCTCACACCGCACAAGGAGGTGCGCTCCCGTGACCGACTCCTGCCCTCCCGGGCCGCCCAAGGTCCACGGCCGCTACGACGCCGTGAGCTTCACGCCGTACCCGCGCAGCGTCCCCCTCGCCCGCAGGCATGTCGCCCGGCTCGCCGTCGCCTGGGGGCACCCGGAGGTGGCCGGCGACGCGGCCTTGGTGGCGAGCGAGCTGTGCACCAACGCGGTGCTGCACGGGTGCCTGCGGGACCGGCTGTTCCGGGTGGAGACGTCCCTCGGCGCGGGCGCGCTGCGGGTCGCCGTCACCGATCCGAGGGGCGAGCGGCTCCCCGACCACGCCCGAGTCTCCGACCCCGACGACCAGTTCGGCCGGGGACTGCTCATCGTCCGTACGCTCGCCTCCCGCTGGTCCGTGGAGAAACTGACGGTCGGCAAGAGCGTCTGGGCGGAACTCGACATCGCGAGGATCCCCGATGCGTAGCCTGCTCAGCCGTCTCCGAAGGTGTCCTGCCGGTACCGTGGCCCCGCGGCGAAAGGAGACACAGATGGCAGCCGAATGGCACAACGCGGTGACGGAGGCCAGGCAAGCCACCGGGTTCACGGGGGATGTCGTCCAGCGCACGGTCGACGGCATCGGGGCGGCGCTGCGCCTCGACCATCGAGCCGGCTTCTACACAGAACTCGGCACTCTGTCCGACTCCGGCGCCTTCGACGCGTTCCTCAACCACTGGTGGACCCAGGCCCTCGCCGACTCGGCACCGGACGAGGACACCCGCGAGCAGGCGATCGACTTCGCCGACGTGACCGTATCGCTGTACGCCCGGTCTGCGGACGGCTCTACCGTCACCCAGGCCGAGATCGAAGCCCTCATCGCCGGAGCGGAAGCCTCTTGAACTACACCATCATCTGGGAACGGACGGCTTCCGAAGGCCTCAAGCGGCTCCGAGCGCGAGACGGCGACGCCGTGAAGCCGCTCGTGAAGGCGATCAATTCTCTTGCCAACGACCCGGAGCCCTCCGCCAGCAGCAAGCTTGGCGGGACCAGCCTCCGGCGGTTACGCGTGGGAATCTATCGGGCCACCTACGAGATCGACGGAACCACTGTCGCCGTCAAGGTTCTGATGGTCGGCAGCACTGCCGCCTGATCACAGCTCCGATGGTTCGCGAGATCGCAAGCAGAAGTTGCGGTCTCAGCGTCCCCGCAGGTCAGAGAGGGGGGGGGGGGGGACGGGGCGGGGGTGGGGGCCCCCCCCCCGCGGGGGGGGGTTTGGGGAAGGCACACTGTGTGAAAGCGTTTGTGGGGTGGTCACCGGGGTCGGTCGACACGGGGGGGGGGGGGTGGGGAGA
>NZ_JBIRUY010000082.1:0-8033 GCF_044335305.1 Streptomyces sp. NPDC020490
CCCCGCCCCCCCCGCTTAGACACCCCACCCATCAAGAGGGAGGCCGCCTCACGGGACTCCGCGCAATTTGAACCCGGCCGGCCCCCGGTGGGGGGGTGGGGGGGGGGGGGGGGCGCGGGGCGCCCCCCCGCGGCTACCTGACGGCCGCCGCGACGGCCACCACCACGAGCAGGAGAACGAGCGCACCGGCCATGATCCGGTTCCGGGTTTTCGGGTCCACGCGACGAGCCTAACCGGCCCCGCCGAGCGGCCAGCAGGCGACCGCCTCGTACCGCGGCTGTTCGCCCGGCATGCCCGACCGGGGCAGGTTGCTGCGCACCAGCGCCAGCTCCGCCACCGTCCAGGTGCGGCTGGTGAACCCGCGCAGGGCCGCCACGTACGGCCGCACGTCGACCGTCTCCCGGCCGCGGGCCACCGTCAGGTGGGCCTTGTAGTGGCGGTGCTCCTCCATCGGCAGGCCCGCCTTGCGCGCCGCCGCCTGCGTACGGCCGGCCAGCACGCGCAGGGTGTCGAGGTCGCCCGCGGCGCCGGTCCACAGGGCGCGCCCGCGCCCGAACTGGCCGCCGCCGTGCAGCGCCAGCGGGAACGGGCCGGTGCGGTGGGCCGCGCGCTCCAGCCGTACCGACAGGGCGGGGACGACGTCGTCGTCGACCTCCCCGTAGAACGCGAGCGTGAAGTGCCAGGCGGGCCGGCCGGTCCAGCGCAGGCCGTCCGCGCCGGGCAGCTCCTTCAGGGCGGCGACCTCAGAGGCGAGTTCACCGGCGACCTCGTCCGGGGGCACTACGGCGGTGAAGAGTCTCATACCTCCAGACTGGCACCGCCCCAGGCAGGTCTCACGCCCCCTCCGAGCCTGGCACCGCCCCCGACGCGCATCACGCTCCCAGCCGGACACCGTGCCCGACGCGCATCACGCCTCCAGCCGAACACCGTGCCCGACGCGCATCACACATCCAGCCGACACCGTGCCCGACCGAGTCTCACGCCTCCAGCCGAACACCGTGCCCGACGCGCCCCACGCCTCCCACCGGACACCACCCCCGACCGAGTCTCACGCTCCCAGCCGGACACCGCCCCGACGGAGTCTCACGCGGCCCGCGCCAGTTCCTCCCGCCGCTCGCGGGGCACCAGGCCCAGGCGCGGGTGACCGTGGTTCCAGCCCATCGACAGCCGCAGGTTGCCGATGCGGGCCAGCACCAGGCCGATCCCGGCCGCCGCGGCCGCGGCGATCACGCCGCCGACGGCGAGGCCCGCCCGGACGCCGTAGGTGTCGGTGATCCAGCCGGCGATCGGCGCGCCCACCGGGGTGCCGCCCAGGAAGACCATCATGTACAGCGCCATGACGCGGCCGCGCATGGCCGGGTCGGTGGTGAGCTGGATGCTGGAGTTGGCGGTGACGTTGACCGTCATGCCGAACATCCCGATCGGGGCCATGAGCAGGGCGAACAGCCACAGGGACGGCGCCGCCGCGGCCACCAGCTCCATCGTGCCGAAGGCCACCGCCGCCGCGATCAGCACCCGCATCCGGGCGGTGCCCCGGCGGGCGGCGAGCAGGGCGCCGGCCAGCGAGCCGATCGCCATCAGTGTGTTGAACAGGCTGTAGGAGCCGGCGCCGACGTGGAAGACGTCGTCGGCGAAGGCGGAGAGGTAGACCGGGAAGTTGAAGCCGAAGGTGCCGATGAACCCGACCAGGACGATGGTCCAGATCAGGTCGGGGCGGCCGGCCACGTAGCGCAGGCCCTCCCGCAGCTGGCCCTTGCCGCGCGGGGCGCGCTCGACGACGTGCAGCTCACGCGCGCGCATCAGCAGCAGACCGGCGATGGGGGCCACGTAGGACAGGCCGTTGAACAGGAACGCCCAGCCGGTGCCCACACCGGTGATCATCAGTCCGGCGACGGCGGGGCCGACCAGGCGGGCGGACTGGAAGTTCGCGGAGTTGAGGCTGACCGCGTTCTGCAGCTGGTCCGGGCCGACCATCTCGGAGACGAAGGACTGGCGGGCCGGGTTGTCGACGACCGTGGCGAGGCCGACGGCGAAGGCGGCCACGTACACGTGCCACACCTGCACGTGACCGGTCAGGGTCAGCAGGGCCAGCACGATGCCGGTGACGGCCATCGCGGACTGCGTGACGAGCAGGGCGCGGCGCTTGGGCAGACGGTCGACGAGGACGCCGCCGTACAGGCCGAACAGCAGCATCGGCAGGAACTGCAGGGCCGTCGTGACGCCGACGGCGGTGGCGGAGCCGGTGAGGCTGAGGACCAGCCAGTCCTGGGCGATGCGCTGCATCCAGGTGCCGATGTTCGAGACGACCTGTCCGGCGAAGAACAGGCGGTAGTTCCGGATCTTCAGGGAGCTGAACATCGTGGAGCGGCGCTCGGGGACGGGCGGGGAGTCGGGGGTGGTCGGTGCGGGGACGGAATCTGCTCCGGGTCCCGTACTCAAAAGGGTTCGCCTCCTTGAGACTGCTGATTACAGGTGCGCGAGCTTCTCCAGCACGGGCGCGGCGGCGCGCAGTGCGGCCCACTCGTCCTCGTCGAGAGCCTCGACCAGGGTGGCCAGGAACGCGTTGCGCTTGCGGCGGCTCTCCTCGAGCATCGCCTCGGCCTGCTCGGTCTTGGTCACGACCTTCTGGCGCCGGTCCTCGGGGTGCGGCTCCAGGCTGACCAGCCCCTTGGCCTCGAGCAGCGCGACGATGCGGGTCATCGACGGCGGCTGCACGTGCTCCTTGCGGGCGAGTTCGCCCGGCGTGGCGCTGCCGCAGGTGGACAGGGTGCCCAGCACCGACATCTCGGTGGGGCTCAACGACTCGTCGACCCGCTGGTGCTTGAGCCGACGGGACAGCCGCATGACGGCTGAGCGAAGGGAGTTCACGGCGGCAGCGTCGTCGCCATGGCTTAGGTCCGGCATGTTCTTTAGCCTAAGTCATTACCCTGGCTAAAGACCATTGGGGGGACGGAGGAGCGCCGTGATTCCGGCCACTGTGCCATATGCGCCACTCGTTCGGGTGGCAGGACGCCGAACGCGGCACGCGTCGCCGGTCTCTGCCGCGACCCTTTGCGTCATGGAGACCAGCGTGCTCAGCCTGCGCATCGACGCAGAGCTGCTCGAGCGGCTCCGGCAGCATGCCGCCAGAAGAGGAATGAGCGTCCAGGACTACGTGGTCCGGACGCTCATTCGCGACGACTTCGACGAGCGGTTCCAGACCGCCGTCGAGGAGACGGAGAAGTTCTACGGGGTCACCTGAGCCCGGCTCAGGACGGGCCGGGCACAGCTCAGGTGACGGCGAGCGCGGCTCAGGTGGCGCCGAGCGCGGCTCAGGTCAGGCCGAGCGCGGGCATCAGGTAGTAGAAGCCGAACACCGCGGCGACGACGTACATCGGCGCCGGCACCTCCCGGCCCCGCCCGGCCACCAGGCGCAGCAGCACGAAGGTGATGAAACCCATGCCGATGCCGTTGGTGATCGAGTAGGTGAACGGCATCATCACCATGGTCACGAAGGCCGGGATGGCGATCGTGTGGTCGGCCCAGTCGATCTCCCGGACCGAACCCGCCAGGATCAGGAAGCCGACCGCGAGCAGGGCCGGGGTGGCCGCCTGCGACGGCACCATCGTGGCGACGGGGGTCAGGAAGAGGGCCACGGCGAACAGCGCGCCGGTGACGACGTTCGCGAAGCCGGTGCGCGCGCCCTCGCCGACGCCGGCCGTGGACTCCACGAAGGCGGTGGTGGCCGAGGAGGAGCTGGCGCCGCCCGCGGCGACCGCGAGGCCGTCGACGAACAGGACCTTGTTGATGCCGGGCATCTCGCCCTGGGCATTGGTCAGCTTCGCCTCGTCGCCGACGCCCATGATCGTGCCCATCGCGTCGAAGAAGCACGACAGCAGCACGGTGAAGACGAACAGCACGCCGGTCAGCATGCCGACCTTGCCGAAGCCGCCGAACAGGCTGACCTGGCCGATCAGGCCGAAGTCGGGCGTGGCGACCGGGTTGCCCGGCCACTTCGGGGTGGTCAGGCCCCAGCTGGGCACCGTGGCGACCGCGTCCACGACCACCGCGAGGACGGTCATCGTGACGATCGAGATCAGGATCGCGCCGGAGACCCGGCGGACGATGAGCGCGAGGGTGAGCAGCGCGCCCAGGATGAAGATCAGCACCGGCCAGCCGTTGAGGTGGCCGTCGGCACCGAGCTGCACGGGGACGGTGGTCTGGGCGGCGTCCGGAATGCGGGAGACGAAGCCGGAGTCGACCAGGCCGATCAGCATGATGAACAGGCCGATGCCGATGGAGATCGCCTTGCGCAGCCCGTAGGGCACCGCGTTCATCACGCGCTCCCGCAGACCGGTGGCGACCAGCAGCATCACCACGAAGCCCGCCAGCACGACCATGCCCATCGCGTCCGGCCACGACATCCGCGGGGCGAGCTGGAGCGCGACGACGGAGTTCACGCCGAGACCGGCGGCCAGCGCGATCGGGACGTTGCCGATCACCCCCATGAGCAGGGTGGTGAACGCCGCCGTCACGGCGGTCGCGGTGACCAGCTGGCCGTTGTCCAGGTGGTGCCCGTACATGTCCTTCGCGCTGCTGAGGATGATCGGGTTCAGCACGATGATGTACGCCATCGCGAAGAAGGTGGCGAAGCCGCCGCGCACCTCGCGGGCGAGCGTGCTGCCGCGCTCGGTGATCTTGAAGTAGCGGTCGAGCGCTCCGGTGGCGGGCGACTGCCCCGGCTCTCCGGGGGCGGGGACCTTGGCGGGGGCCGAGGTGGACATTGGATGTTCCTACGAGCAGAAGTGGACCAGCGCAAACCGTTTCAGTATGAACATATGATTCCGGTACCCGCCATCTCCGCGCGTAGACCTGATCGTTTCCGAAGCCGCCCGTAAGCTGTCCCCATGGCCGGTCTTTTCTCGGGAACCTTCCAGCACGAGGCGCCGGAGCCCCTGGAGGGGCCCGTGGTCGCCACCGTCACCGGTGGCACGATCGTCTGGTTCGTCCTCTTCCTGGTCCAGCTCCCCTTCTACGGCTGGTTCGCCGACCACGGCCACACCTGGTGGCTGTGGACCTGCCTGGCCGGCGGCGGCCTGGGCCTGATCGGCATCTGGTACGTCCGCAAGCGGGACGCCGCGATCAAGCGGGCCGCCGCGGAGCGGGACACGGCCGGGCAGGACGCGGCGGCCGGGCGGGACTCGACGGCCGGGCAGGACTCGACGGCCGGGCAGGACCCGGCGGCCGGGCGGAACGCGGCCGAGAAGGGCACGACGACGGCCTGAGGTCCTAGCCGTCCGTGCCCCGTACAACCAGGGCACTACCCGTGGTCCTCCCCAGGTCGGAACTTCCCCTCACTCGGCGGGTGAAGCCGTACGCGCGCACGTACCGTCGAAGACATGACGCACCTCGACGCGGGCGCCGGGTCCGGAGCGGCTCGTCCCCCCGCGGCCGGCCCGCCGGCGGTCCGCGGACTGAGCGCGGCGGAAGTCGCCGAACGGGTCGCGCGGGGGCAGGTCAACGACGTCCCGGTGCGCAGCAGCCGGTCGCCGGGCGAGATAGTCCGGGCCAACGTCTTCACCCGGTTCAACGCGATCATCGGCCTGCTGTGGCTGGTCATGCTGTTCGTCGCACCGTTCCAGGACAGCCTCTTCGGCTACGTCATCCTCGCCAACACCGGCATCGGCATCGTCCAGGAGTGGCGGGCGAAGAAGACGCTGGACTCCCTCGCCGTGATCGGGGAGGCCCGGCCCACGGTACGGCGGGACGGCGCCGCCGCCGAGGTCGCCACCTCGGAGATCGTGCTGGACGACGTGATCGAGATCGGGTCCGGGGACAAGGCCGTCGTCGACGGGGTGTGCGTGGAGGCCGACGGGCTGGAGATCGACGAGTCGCTGCTCACCGGCGAGGCCGACCCGGTGCCGAAGAAACCCGGCGACCGGGTCATGTCCGGCAGCTTCGTGGTCGCCGGCGGCGGCGCCTTCCAGGCGACCAAGGTGGGTCGCGAGGCCTACGCCGTCCAGCTCGCCGAGGAGGCCTCCCGCTTCACCCTGGTCCACTCCGAGCTGCGCAGCGGCATCTCCACGATCCTCAAGTACGTGACGTGGATGATGATCCCGACCGCGATCGGCCTGGTCGTCAGCCAGCTCGTCGTGAAGCAGCACGGCTTCAAGGACTCCGTCGCGCGGACGGTCGGCGGCATCGTGCCCATGGTCCCGGAGGGGCTGGTGCTGCTGACCTCGGTCGCCTTCGCGATCGGCGTGATCCGGCTCGGCCGCAGACAGTGCCTCGTGCAGGAGCTGCCCGCCATCGAGGGCCTGGCCCGCGTCGACACCGTCTGCCTCGACAAGACCGGCACCCTCACCGAGGGCGGCATGGACCTCACCGAACTCCGGCCGCTGCAGGGCGCCGACGAGACGTACGTACGCAAGGTGCTCGGCGCGCTCGGCGAGGCCGACCCGCGCCCGAACGCGTCCCTCCAGGCGATCATCGACGCCTTCCCCGACGTGGAGGACTGGCGCTGCACCCAGGCCCTCCCCTTCTCCTCCGCCCGCAAGTACAGCGGCGCCACCTTCAGCGAGGGCGACGGGCAGAGCAGCACCTGGCTGCTCGGCGCGCCGGACGTCCTGCTGGACGCCGACGACCCCGCCCTCGCCGAGACCGGACGGCTCAACGAGCAGGGCCTGCGGGTGCTGCTGCTCGCCCGCACCGACCGCGGCCTCGACGATCCCGGGGCCGTGCGGGGCGCCCGCCCCACCGCCCTGGTCGTCCTGGAGCAGCGGCTGCGGCCGGACGCGGCCGACACCCTGCGCTACTTCGCCGAGGAGGACGTGCGCGCCAAGGTCATCTCCGGCGACAACGCGGTGTCGGTGGGCGCGGTGGCCGCGAAGCTGGGCCTGAACGGCACCGTGGTGGACGCCCGCGGGCTGCCCGCCGAGCGGGAGGCGATGGCGCGGGCCCTGGACGAGGGCACGGTGTTCGGGCGGGTCACCCCGCGGCAGAAGCGGGACATGGTGGGCGCCCTGCAGTCCCGCGGGCACACGGTGGCGATGACCGGCGACGGCGTGAACGACGTGCTGGCGCTGAAGGACGCCGACATCGGCGTCGCCATGGGCTCCGGGTCGGAGGCCAGCCGGGCGGTGGCGCAGATCGTGCTGATGGACAACAGCTTCGCGACCCTGCCGTCGGTGGTCGCCGAGGGCCGGCGGGTCATCGGCAACATCACCCGGGTCGCCACGCTGTTCCTGGTGAAGACGGTCTACTCGGTGCTGCTGGCCCTGCTGGTGGTGTGCTGGCAGGTCGAGTACCCCTTCCTGCCCCGGCACCTGACCCTGCTGTCCACCCTCACCATCGGGATCCCGGCGTTCTTCCTCGCCCTGGCCCCCAACCGGGAACGGGCCCGGCCCCGCTTCGTGCGCCGGGTCATGCGGTACGCGATCCCCGGCGGGGTGGTGGCCGCGGCCGCGACCTTCGCGACGTACGTGATCGCCCGGCACCACTACACGGGGCCGGGCTCGCTGGAGGCCGAGACCAGCGTCGCGACCCTCACCCTGTTCCTGATCTCCATGTGGGTGCTGGCGATCGTCGCCCGCCCCTGGACCTGGTGGCGGCTGACCCTGGTCGTCTCGATGGCCGCGGCGTTCCTGCTGGTGCTGGCGGTGCCGTCGCTGCAGCACTTCTTCGCGCTGAAACTGGTCGGCCTGCGGCTGCCGTGGATCGCGGTCGGCATCTCGGTCGTGGCGGCGGCCGCCCTGGAGGCACTGTGGAAATGGGCCGGCCGCCGCTTCCCCGCCTGAGGGAGCCGGACGCTACTTCACGTCGACGTAGTCGGCGGTCGCCGAGACGGCCGACGTGGTGGTGGTGCCCGCGAAGCTGAAGCGCCAGTAGCCGTCGTACTGGGCGGTGGCGGTGGCCTTCACGTTGCCGTACGCGTCCGAGTAGACCGTCTTCAGCGTGGTGTACGTGGTCGTGCCGGCCTTGCGGAACTGGAGCTTCACCGGCTGCTTGGTGTAGCCGTGGTACTTGTTGTCCTCCCAGTTGGCCCGGGACAGCTT
>NZ_JBIRUY010000083.1:0-7981 GCF_044335305.1 Streptomyces sp. NPDC020490
CGGCGGCATCGGGGGTTGCCGGCGGTGTCGTTGGCGTGGGGGCAGTGGGCCGAGTCCAGTGGTATGACCGGCACCCTCGACGCCACCGACCTCGCGCGGCTCGGACGGTCCGGGTTCCTGCCGATGAGCAACGAAGAAGGCCTCGCCCTCTTCGACGACGCCCTCCGGCAGGACGAACCGCTCCTCGCCACCGCGCGTCTCGACCTGTCCGCCCTGCGCGAGAAGGCCCGCGGCAGCGCCCTGCCCGCCGTGCTCAAGGGACTCGTCCGCACCACCGCACGACGCGCCGCGACCACGGACGCCCGGACGGCCGCGACGGACGGGGACGGGGTGCCGCCGGCGCAACGTCTGGCCGCGCTCCCCGAGGCCGAGCGCCGGCACGCCCTGCTCGACCTCGTGCGCTCGAACGTCGCCGTGGTCCTCGGCCACGGCACACCCGGCGCGATCGGCTCCGAGCGCAGCTTCAAGGAACTGGGCTTCGACTCGCTGACCGCCGTCGAACTCCGCAACCGGCTCACCACCGCCGCCGGGCTGCGCCTGCCCCCCACGCTGATCTTCGACTACCCGACGGTCGGCGCACTCGCCGCTTATCTGCTGGCCGAACTGACCCCCGCGGAGCAGCCGGCGCCCAGCGGGGACCTGCTCGCCGAACTCGACCGCTTCGAGTCCGCCGTCCTGGCCGCCGACCCGCACGGCCCCGGACACGACCAGATCGCCGCCCGCCTCGAGGAGATGCTGCGGCGCTGGCAGTCGGCGGCCACCCCGCAGCACGGCGAACCGGCGGAGGACGGGGACCGGGTCGCCGACCGCCTCCAGTCCGCCTCCGCCGAAGAAGTCCTCGACTTCATCCAGAACGAACTCGGCGTGAACTGACCCGTCGCCCAGCGCACGACCCACCCCCAGCAATGCCAGGAAAAGAAGCCAGGAATCCCAGGAACGCCGGGAAAGCCAGGGAAGGACGCGCCGCAATGGCGAACGAGGACAAGCTCGTCGAATCCCTCAAGCGGGTCGCAGCCGAACTCCACGAGACCCGGCAGCGGCTCGCCGAGGCCGAGAACAGGGGCAGCGAACCGATCGCTCTCGTCGGCATGGCGTGCCGCTACCCTGGCGGCGTCCGCTCGCCCGAGGACCTGTGGGAACTGGTGGCGCAGGGCCGCGACGCGATCTCCGGCTTCCCCACCGACCGCGGCTGGGACCTGGACGAGCTCTACCACCCCGACCCCGACCACCCCGGCACCACCTACACCCGCTCCGGCGGATTCCTCCACGACGCCCCGGACTTCGACCCCGGGCTCTTCGGCATCTCGCCGCGCGAGGCCCT
This sequence comes from Streptomyces sp. NPDC020490, assembly GCF_044335305.1. Classification (NCBI taxonomy): domain Bacteria; kingdom Bacillati; phylum Actinomycetota; class Actinomycetes; order Kitasatosporales; family Streptomycetaceae; genus Streptomyces; species Streptomyces sp. NPDC020490. Next base: position 1,322 of record NZ_JBIRUY010000083.1, read on the forward strand.
GGCCATGGACCCGCAGCAGCGGCTCCTGCTGGAAACCTCCTGGGAGGCCCTGGAGGCCTCCGGGCTCGACCCGCTCTCCCTCAAGGGCACCCGCACCGGCGTCTACGTCGGCGCCGCCACCCCCGCCTACATCGTCGGCGGCCACAACTCCCAGACCGGCGCCGAGGGCTACTCCCTGACCGGCACCTCCGGCAGCGTCGTCTCCGGCCGCCTCGCCTACCACTACGGCTTCGAGGGCCCGGCCGTCACCGTCGACACCGCCTGCTCCTCCTCCCTCGTCGCCCTGCACTGGGCCTGCCAGGCCCTGCGGCAGGGAGAGTGCACCATGGCCCTCGCGGGCGGCGTCAGCGTCATGTCCGTACCCGGACTCTTCGTCGAGTTCAGCCGGCAGCGCGGACTGTCGCCCGACGGCCGCTGCAAGGCCTTCGCCGCCGCCGCCGACGGCACCGGCTGGGGCGAGGGCGTCGGCGTCATCGTCCTGGAGAAGCTCTCCGACGCCCTCCGCAACGGCCACCGCGTCCTGGCCGTCGTCCGCGGCTCCGCCGTCAACCAGGACGGCGCCTCCAACGGCCTCGCCGCCCCCAACGGCCCCTCCCAGCAGCGCGTCATCCGCGCCGCCCTCGCCAACGCCCGGCTGCGCCCGCGCGACATCGACGCCGTCGAGGCGCACGGCACCGGCACCACCCTCGGCGACCCCATCGAAGCCCAGGCCGTCATCGCCACCTACGGCCAGGACCGCCCCGCCGGCCGGCCCCTGTGGCTCGGCTCCCTGAAGTCGAACATCGGCCACACCGCGGCCGCCGCGGGCATCGCCGGCGTCATCAAGATGACCATGGCCCTCCGCCACCGCACCCTGCCCAAGACCCTCCACGTCGACGCCCCCACCCCGCACGTCGACTGGCAGGCGGGCGCGGTGGAACTCCTCACCGAGGCCCGCGACTGGTCCGCCGCGTCCGACGACGACCGGCCCCGCCGCGCCGCCGTCTCCGCCTTCGGCATCAGCGGCACCAACGCCCACCTCGTCCTCGAAGAGGCCGCACCCCTCGCCCGGCCCGAACCCCGGCCGGCCCCGGCCGCCCTACCACTGGCACCCGGCACGCCCGTCCCGTGGCCGATCGCCGCCCACAGCGCCGACGCCCTGCGCGGCCAGGCCGCCCGGATGCGCACCTTCGCCGCCGCCGACGCGCCCCGGCCCGCCGACACGGCCCTCTCCCTGGCCACCACCCGCGCTGCCCTCACCCACCGAGCCGTGATCATCACCGCCGACACCAGTGCACGCCTCGACGCCATCGACCGCCTGACCGCCGCCGAGACCACACCCCACGCCATCCAGGGGACCGCGGGCATCGAGGGCGACACGGTGTTCGTGTTTCCGGGTCAGGGGTCGCAGTGGGCGGGGATGGCGGTGGAGCTGTATGAGGCTTCGCCGGTGTTCGCGGCGCGGCTGGAGGAGTGTGCGCGGGCGCTGTCGGGGTTCGTGGGCTGGTCGCTGCTGGATGTGTTGCGGGGTGTCGAGGGCGCGCCTGGGTTTGACCGGGTGGATGTGGTGCAGCCGGTGTTGTGGTCGGTGATGGTGTCGTTGGCGGAGTTGTGGCGGTCGGTGGGGGTGGAGCCTGCCGCGGTGGTGGGTCACTCGCAGGGGGAGATCGCTGCCGCCGCCGTTGCCGGTGTGCTGAGTCTGGAGGACGCGGCGAAGGTGTCCGCGCTGCGTGCCCGTGCGCTGATCGCTTTGGCGGGTAAGGGCGGGATGGTGTCGGTGGCGGACACTGCGGACGCCGTGCGGGAGCGGATCGCTTCTTTCGGTGACCGGTTGGCTCTGGCTTCGGTCAACGGCCCGCAGTCCACGGTCGTTTCGGGGGAGCCCGAGGCGCTGGAGGAGCTGATGGCGGCCTGCGAGGCGGACGGTGTGCGCGCCCGGCGTATCAACGTGGACTACGCCTCGCACGGTCCGCAGGTCGAGCTGATCCGGGAGGAGGTGATCGGCCTGCTGGACGGCATCCGGCCGCGCACCGCGCAGGTGCCGTTCTTCTCCACTGTCACCGGTGCTTTCGTGGACGGCGCGGAGCTGGACGCCGAGTACTGGTACACGAACCTGCGCACGACGGTCCGTTTCCAGGAGGCCGTGGAGGGGCTGTTGGCTCGCGGGCATGGTCTGTTCGTCGAGTCCAGTGCGCACCCGGTGCTGACGATCGGCGTGCAGGAGAGCATCGACGCCTCCGGGGCGACCGCGGTGACTGTCGGCACCCTGCGCCGTGACGAGGGCGGCCCGCAGCGCTTCCTGGCCTCCCTCGCCGAGGCCTGGGTCCACGGCGCCAAGGTCGACTGGCAGGCGCTGCTCGCCGGGCACGACGCCGCGCGGGTGGACCTGCCCACGTACGCCTTCCAGCGCCGGCGCTTCTGGGCCGAGCAGTCCGCCGGTGACGCCCAGGTGGCGGCCGCGGGGCTCGCCGAGGCGGGGCATCCGCTGCTCGGGGCCGCGGTGCGGGTCGCGGACGAGGACCAGTACGTGCTCACCGGACGGCTGTCGCTGCAGAGCCACCCTTGGCTCGCCGACCACGCCGTGGGGGAGACCGTGCTGCTGCCCGGGGCCGCGTTCGTCGAACTCGCCGTACGGGCCGGGGACGAGGCCGGATGCGGTCTGCTGCGCGAACTCACTCTGGAGGCGCCGCTGCTGCTGCCCGCGAGCGGTGCGCTCCAGCTCCAGGTGGTCGTGGGCGCACCCGCCGAGGACGGCGACAGGACGGTCACCGTCCACTCCCACCCCGCGGACGACGCCGACGCGCCGTGGACGCGGCATGCGACCGGGTCCGTCTCGCGTACCGCGGCCGGTGCGGGGGAGGAGCTGACGGAGTGGCCGCCGCCGGGTGCCGAGCCTGTGGAGCTGGACGGGTTCTATGAGAAGGCGGCGCAGACCGGATATGCCCACGGGCCCGCGTTCCAGGGGCTGAAGGCCGCCTGGCAGCAGGGGGCGACCATCTGGGCCGAGGTGGCCCTGACCGCCGAACAGGCCGAAACGGCTGCCGAGTTCGGGATCCATCCGGCGCTGCTCGACGCCGCCCTGCACGCCGCTCTGCTCGGCGGATCCGTCGACGGCGTGCGGCTGCCCTTCGAGTGGAGCGGGGTGTCCCTGCACGCCACCGGCGCCACCGCGCTGCGCGTCCGGATCGACACGGCGGACTCCGGCACGCTGACCCTCCACCTGGCCGACCCGGCCGGCCGCCCCGTGGGCACCGTCGACGCGCTCGGCCTGATGCCGGTGACCGCCGACCACCTCACCGGGCCGGGCACGGCGCCCCTGTACCGTGTGGCCTGGACCGACGCCGCACTGCCGGATACGGCGGCCGACGGCGACCGGGTCGAACTCGGCGGCGAGCGCTTCCCCGACCTGGCCGCACTGATCGCGGCCCTGGACGACGGCGCCGACGCACCCGCCCGCGTCGTCGTCACCCCTCACGCCCCGGACTCCGCCGCCGACCTCGCGCACCGCGCCCGGACGGCCACCGCCGACCTGCTGAACCTGCTCACCACGTGGCTCGCCGACGAACGGCTCGCCGCCTCACAGCTGATCCTGACCACCTCGGGGGCCGTCCGCGCCCGGGACACCGACAGCGCGCCCGACCCGGTCCAGGCCGCCATGTGGGGGCTGGTGCGCTCGGCGCAGTCCGAGAACCCCGACCGCATCCAGATCGTCGACCTCGACGGCACCCAGGCCTCCCACGCGGCCCTCGACCGCGCCGTCGCCGTCGGCGTCCCCCACCTCGCCCTGCGGGACGGCACCCCGACCGTTCCCAGACTGGTCCGCGCCGAACCCGGCACCGGCACCGTCGACTGGGGCGACGGGACGGTTCTGGTCACTGGTGGGACGGGGGCGCTGGGTGCGCTGGTGGCGCGGCATCTGGCGGGTGAGCACGGTGTGAAGCGTCTGGTGCTGACGAGTCGGCGGGGTGCGGAGGCTCCGGGTGCGGCTGAACTCGTGGCGGAGATCCGTGCGTTGGGTGCGGAGTCGGTGGAGGTCGTGGCGTGTGATGTGGCGGAGCGGGAGGCGGTGGCGGCGTTGTTGGGGTCGTTGCCGGGCCCGTTGTGCGGGGTTGTGCATTGTGCGGGTGTGCTGGACGACGGTCTGGTGGGGTCGCTGAGCGCGGAGCGGCTGGATGCGGTGATGCGGCCGAAGGCGGACGCGGCCTGGCATCTGCACGAGCTGACCCGCGACGCCGACCTCGACGCCTTCGTCCTCTTCTCCTCCGCGGCAGGCGTGTTCGGCAACCCGGGACAGGGCAACTACGCCGCCGCCAACGCCTTCCTCGACGCCCTCGCCGAACAACGGCACGACCAGGGACTGCCCGCGCTGTCCCTGGCCTGGGGACTGTGGGAGCAGTCCAGCGGCATGCTGGCCCACCTCGACGGCGGAGACTCCGAAACGGCGGCACGGGCCGGCGTCCTGCCGCTCACCGCGGCACAGGGCCTCGCGGCCCTGGACGCGGCCACCGCTTCCGGTGACGCCCTGCTCGTACCGGTCCGCCTGGACCTCGCCACCTTGCGTGCGCGGGCTGCCGCGGGACTCCTGCCCGACCTGCTCAGCGGATTCGTCCGCACCCCCGCACGCCGTACCGCCGGGAGCGCCGCCGACGGCGACACCTCGGCGCTCGCCCAGCGGCTGGCCGGCCTCGCCGAGCCGGAGCGCGAACGCCTCGCCCTCGACGCCGTACGCGACACCGTCGCGGCCGTCCTCGGCCACGCCGACGGCACCGCCGTCGAGCCCGACAAGGCTTTCAAGGAGCTGGGCTTCGACTCCCTGACCGCGGTCGAGCTCCGCAACCGCCTCACCGCCCTCACCGGCCTGAAGCTCCCCGCCACCCTGGTCTTCGACCACCCCACACCCGACACCCTCGCCCGGTACCTCCTCACCGGCCTGGTCGGCACCGGCACGCAGGCGACCCCGGCCGCTCGCACGGCGGCCCGCGCCACGCCCGCCGACGAACCGATCGCCATCGTCGGCATGGCCTGCCGCTACCCCGGCGGAATCACCTCCCCCGAAGACCTGTGGCACCTGGTCGCGGACGGCCGCGACGCCGTCGCCGAGTTCCCCGACGACCGAGGCTGGGACCTCGACACCCTCTACGACCCCGAAGGACAGCGCCCCGGCAGCTCGTACACCCGCTCCGGCGGCTTCCTCCGCGACGCCGCCGACTTCGACCCCGACCTGTTCGGCATCTCCCGCCGCGAAGCCGTCACCATGGACCCCCAGCAGCGGCTCCTGCTGGAGACCTCCTGGGAGGCCTTCGAACGCGCCGGGCTCGACCCCCTCTCCCTCAAGGGCAGCGACACAGGTGTCTTCGCCGGGGTCATGTACCACGACTACGCCACCCACGTGGAGCACGCCGCCGACAGCGTCGAGGGCTACCTGCTCACCGGCACCTCCGGCAGCGTCGTCTCCGGCCGCGTCGCCTACACCTTCGGCCTGGAGGGCCCGGCCGTCACCGTCGACACCGCCTGCTCCTCCTCGCTGGTCGCCCTGCACCTCGCCGCACAGGCCCTGCGGCAGGGCGAGTGCTCCCTCGCCCTGGCCGGCGGCGTCACCGTCATGGCCACACCCGGCGTCTTCGTCGAGTTCAGCAAGCAGCGGGGACTGTCCCCGGACGGCCGCTGCAAGTCCTTCTCCGCCTCGGCGGACGGCACCGGCTGGTCGGAGGGCGTGGGCGTACTGCTCCTGGAGCGCCTGTCGGACGCCCGCCGCAACGGCCATCAGGTGCTCGCCGTCGTACGGGGTTCCGCCGTCAACCAGGACGGCGCCAGCAACGGCCTCACCGCCCCGAACGGCCCCTCCCAGCAGCGCGTCATCCAGCAGGCCCTGGCAGCGGCACGACTGAGCCCGGCGGACGTCGACACCGTGGAGGCGCACGGCACCGGCACCACCCTCGGCGATCCCATCGAGGCGCAGGCCCTGCTCGCGACGTACGGGCAGGATCGCGCCGAGGACCGGCCGCTGTGGCTGGGGTCCATCAAATCCAACCTGGGCCACGCGCAGGCTGCCGCCGGTGTGGCGGGTGTGATCAAGATGGTGATGGCGATGCGGCACGGTGTGCTGCCGCGGACGTTGCACGCGGAGGAGCCGTCGCCGCATGTGGACTGGTCGGCGGGCGCGGTGGATCTGCTGACGGAGGCGGTGCCGTGGCCGCAGACGGGGCGCCCGCGGCGGGCGGGTGTCTCCTCCTTCGGAGCCAGCGGGACCAACGCCCACGTCATCGTGGAGCAGGTCCCGGAGGAGTCGTCGTCGGCGCCGGCACAGGACGGCGGCTCCCCGGGTGAGGTCTCCGGTCTGGTGCCGTGGGTGGTGTCGGGGCGTGGCGTCCAGGCACTGCGGGACCAGGCGCGACGGCTGCGCGAGTACGCCGGTCAGGCGACGGAGCCTGCTGCGGTGGGGGCTGCTTTGGTGCGGTCGCGGGCTGCGTTGGAGCAGCGGGGTGTGGTGTTGGCGCGGGATGTGGAGGGGTTCCGTGCTGGGTTGGATGCGCTGGCGGGGGGTGTGCCGGCGGTGGGTGTGGTTGAGGGTGTGGTGCGTGGTGGTCGGGTGGCGTTGTTGTTCTCGGGGCAGGGGGCGCAGCGGGCGGGGATGGGGCGGGAGTTGTATGAGGCGTTTCCGGTGTTCGCGGCGGCGTTCGA
>NZ_JBIRUY010000084.1:0-7442 GCF_044335305.1 Streptomyces sp. NPDC020490
GCCCCAGCCATGCCCACTCCTCGACCAGCAGCCAAAATCGCGGGCCCCCGAGATCAGCCCAGCTCAGCCACCCCAACCGAAACGGGGAGGTTAGGGCGGCAGGTAGTAGATGGTCGGCCAGTCCTGGGCTGCCTCTCATTCCCGCAGGTCGGCGGCCTTGTGGACGTTGAGATTGTCCCAGACCAGGACGATCGGGCCGCCGAGCTGCCGCAGGTGCCGCTGAGTGACCACATACGGGGTCGCCGGCAGCGGACGCAGGGCCATGTGGTCGCGCACGGCCCGGTGCCCGATGACTTCACCGTGAGTGCCGTGGACCTTCGCCCGCCGCAGTGGGACCCAGGCGGCGAAGGCGGCGTTCAGCTCCTCGATGGAGGAGAAGGCCCGCCCGGCCAGGACGTGGTCACGGACGATGCTCACCTGTCGCTCGACCCGCCCTTTGCCCTGCGGGCGGTAGGCGGCCAGCACGTCGATGTCGAAGTCGTAGTGCCCGGCGAAGGCGACCGCCTCCGGGTGTAGCGGGACCGCCTCGCCGGGAGCGACGTGCCGGCGCACGACCGTCTTGGTGCGGTCGTAGACGATGCTCATCGGAACCCCGCCGAAGTGCGCGAACGCGGCCCGGTGGCAGTCGAGGAACGTGGCCAGGTCCTGGCTGGTGGTGAAGCAGCAGAACGGGTCGCGCGAGTACGACAGCGTCATGTGGAAGGAGTAGACCTTCGGGATGCCGACATGGGCGAGGATCTTGCCCTCGTCTCCCCAGTCGACTTGGGCCTGAGCACCCGGGACGACTTCGAACCGCCGGTGCAGGCCCGCCAGCTCACCCGGGCTGATGCCCACTTCCTCCGCGATCCGGGGCCGGGCCTCCTGCAGATAGAGCTTCACCCGCTGGTAGTTGATGCTGACCCCGTACTCCTGGACGAGACGCTCGTGGATCACCCTTCCCTTGAGCAGGATCTCGGACCTGAGCATCGCGTCAATCACCGGCGCGACCTCATCCACCACCCGCCGAGGCCGCTGATCTGCTGTTTCTCTCTTCGATGGCGCGACCGATGCAGGGTCCTTGAGGTACTTGCTGACCGTCCGGCGGTTCAGCCCCGTCTCCTTCGCGATCTCCCTCAGGCTCATCGCACCGGACTCGTACAGCGGACGAAACCGCCTCAACTCCAGCCACCGATGCGGATCCAAGACCACCGTCAGCCGCCTCCCTGCCACCCCGAACCGACAGCAGCAGACTCACGGCCAACACCTCCTCACCGCATCAAGAATGGTGCACTTTCATCCGTACGAGGTGGTGCACGTTCGCTTGTACGCCGACATCAACTGCCCCGCGAGCGTGGGCTGGTTGTTCTTCACCGACAGCAGGTAGTGCGCGTGGCGGTCCTCGACGAGGTAGCGGGCGTGATCCTTCTGCGCGTGCATCGCGTCCACCGTGATCACGGCCTCGTGCAGGTCCGCGTCGTCGATGGCGTCCAGGAGCGGGGCGAACTCAGGAATCTCGTTGGTCTTCGCGCCGATCTCGCGCAGGGCGGCGGTCAGTGCGTCGTCGTGACGGACGGCGGTCAGGACGAACATCCGGCTGCCGTCGGCGCGGACGGCTCCGCGCAGGCACTTGGCGTCCACGGCGAACGCCCGCCGCCTCAGCCGGACCGGGTCAGGGGCAAGCACCGCAGCTCGGTGGGCACGGCGCTGTTCGCGTTCGGGGACGCCGTCGGGGCTCAGCGGTCCGGCGGCGGGCGACGCCGGCGCGGTGAGCCGGGCGAAACCCGCGGCGGTCAGCGCGCCGGGATCCACTTTGGCGAAGGCGTCCCGCAAAGTCCGCTCGCCCGGAGCCCGGTACCGGCCGGCGAACGGATCGAACGGGCAGCCCAGACGGGCCAGCACCTCCTGATCGCACCGACGGGCCCATTCCGCGATCGCAACCAGGGAGTTGTGCCCGGCCGCCGTCATCGCACACACCCCGATCGCAAGCAGCGTGGCCAGCCGATATCGAACGCCCCGCGGATCACGCGGGTCGGGCACCTTGGCCAGCGCCTGGAGCAGCCCGTCCGCCGGCACCTCCCCGACCACACCGGTGGACGAGCAGGGCGACGTGCCCAGGGACACGGACACGAGGGAGGATGGAGCGACGAGCACGGCAGCCTTGCTGATCTGGGAGCGTAGAGTACTCCATGATCCACAAGAGCCGTGCTCGCCTCATGCCCGGGCATCGATGATCAACCAGTCAGACCGGGAGCGAAGGGACTCTCCCCGGGGCCCTGCTGATGACCCTGGTTCGCAGATAGGCATCAATTACCCATGTATGCGTTGACCATTTGATGCTTACTAGCAGCAGGAAATCCCGCCGACCAGAGTATTGGCACTATAGTGATTAACCCTCCCTCGGATATTTCCCTCGAATCATCGCGCGAAGCGCATTCGAGGATCGCACCTCATATTGTCAGGACCCCTCTCCTGCGCTCAAAATATCCCAACGCCGGTGAAATATTCCTGAAGTGCGATAACCTTCAAGTCACCGGTTCCTTCAAGGTGCGGGGGGCACTGAACGCCCTCCTCGGCTACCAGGAGCAGGACTCGGAGACCTGGGCCGTCATGAAGGAGTACGGAATCACAACGTGCAGTTCCGGAAACTTTGCCCAGGGTCTGGCCCATGCGACGCGGAAGTTCGGGATTCCCCTTACTGTTGTGGTGCCTGATTTTATACGGCCGTCCAAGTTGGAAAGAATTTATCAGTTCAATTCTGATGTCAGGGTTTTGAAGATTCCCTATGCCTCTTGGCGGGAGACCATGGTCTCTTCTCAGCACGCCAATGCAAGCGGATTCTTCCTTTCGGGCGAATCCGACTTCCATGTGTCCTGCGGGATCGCCACCATCGGGTTGGAGCTGCTTGAGGATCTTCCAGATGTGGACGCTGTGCTTGTGCCCTATGGTGGCGGGAATCTGACCTACAGTCTGGCGAAGGTCCTTGAGTTCGCCGGCCGTCGTATAGATGTTTATCCTGTTGAAATCTCTACCGGCGCGCCTTTGCGTGCGTCCGTTGAGGCAGGGACTCCCCAGGACGTGGATTACGAGGAATCCTTTATAGACGGCATCGGCGCCAGTTTTGTTATTCCCGAACAGTTCTACCGGGTTAGAGAAGTGATCTCCGATGTCCTGGTTGTAACTCCCGGAGAGGTGGCCGAATCCCTGACATCCCTCCTTTTGACGGACAAGCTTCTGTGTGAAGGTGCCGGCGCGGCCCCATTTGCAGCCGCACTCAAGTACGCCCCTTTTTACGGCTGGCGAAAACCGTGCGTGGTGATCAGTGGCGGGGTAATCGACTCTGGCGTTCTGGCGGACTGTATTGCGCTGCAGAAATCGGCCGCCTGAACATTTCAAAGCACTTTATGTGAGGAGATTTTTGATGATATCTGTTCAGCGGGTAGGCCTGGCGCTGGGGGCCCGCGTGACAGGTCTCGACTTGTCCCGAGAGGTTTCGGAGGAGGAATGGGCGCTGATCCTCCGTGCCTTCCATGAGCACAGCCTTCTTGTCTTCCCGGGTCAGGATTTGACAGTGGCTCAGCTGAAGCGATTTGGCGAGAGGTTCGGCCCGCTTGAGGTGCATGATCACTTGTTGCCGGTCACTGTCGAGGGTCATCCCGAGTGCATGGTGTTGCACAATAATGCCGAGAAGCCGCCGGGGCTGAATTCTTGGCACACCGATAACAGTGGGTGGCCCAGGCCTCCGTTGGGGACAGTTTTGCATGCGAAGATATCCCCGCCCCTCGGGGGCGACACTATGTTTTCCAACATGTATACGGCGTACGAGGCCCTGTCGGCGCCGATGCGGGACTTCCTCGCGGATCTCAGCGGGATTCACGACGTGAAGAAGGCGTTCGGGCCAAATTATGCGGAGCTCCAGCGATCCCTGGCGAAGAAGGGGATCGACGCCGATGGAAATTTCGCTCATCGCGGTGTCGTGGAGCATCCCTTGGTGCGAGTTCATCCGGAGACCCGGAAGAGGGCCCTCTACGTTTCCGAGCCCTATCTCACAGGGGTGAAGGGGCTCTCGCAGCGGGAAGGGGAGGCATTGCTCGAGTTTCTCTACCGCCATATCGAAACAAATGAGTTTGTGTATCGCCATGTCTGGAGCGAGGGCGACGTGCTCGTCTGGGACAATCGCTGCACTCAGCATCTGGCGGTCGCCGACTACTATCCCCAGGAACGCCTCATGCACCGGCTGAATATTGCGGGAGAGAAACCAGTCGGGGTTTCTTGATCCCAGGGCGCGGAGGACACGACAAGGAATTTCGATCGTGTAGATCGATAACGAACAGCGGACTGGAAATTATGCTGAAAGAACTGGCGCCCCCGTCCTATTTGGGGGTCGGTCGATTTTTTGGGAATTCGCATCCGAACCTTGCATTCGTGCGGGCTGTCCTGGAACAGCGGATACCCGGCAGCGTATTCGCGAATTTCGACAGACATGGCGACCCCGTCACCGTCCTGATCACCACGGGATCACCTTTCTGCTTCCTTTCCGGTTATTTTTCTCCAACCGTCATGGGTGAGGTGGATGCGATCCTTGCAGATCGACCTTTCGTTAGACTTGTTCACTCCCGCTGGGGTCCCGAAGAACTCGTAGGAGATCTTCACAGTTTCGGCTTCAAGCAAGTGGAAAGGATTCAACTCAGCATCCCCGGCGTGCGCGCCGGCGACTACCGGGTTCACGATCAGGTGCCGGGTGGTTTCACCCTGGAGAGAGTGACCGAAGAAATCTTCCACCGGCTCAACTGGCGAGACCCGGTGCTGGATATCTTCGGCACCATGGAAAATTACTTGTCCCACGGATACGGGGTCTGCATGCTCTCCAATAATATCGTTGTGGCCGAATCGCACGGCGTCATTGGAGGCGGCCTCGTGGAACTGGGAAGCATCACCCATCCGGAATACCGAAGAAGGAGCTTCTCCTCCATCACCATGTCGGAAGCAATCCGCCATGGAGCCAGGCTGGGTCTCGCACCGGTGACGTCGATGGACGTAGAAAATCGAGCCTCCTTCGCGACGTGCGCCGGGCCGCTGAGAATGAGCATGGATTTCCGCTATCACCTGCTGACCAGACAGGCCGACTAGAAATCGCGAATCAACCAAATCTACCAGGTTGCGGGATCTGTATACGCAAGGTTTAACCTCGATTCTTCAGAGGTCGTGAGTGCATGACCAGGTCGCTGGTTCGCCCTGTTTGTTCCGCGTGATCGCGGGCGGGGCCTTCGCGTGTCGCTGCGGCTGCGCCGGGGTTCCACGGCTCCCGGAGTGTGCTGGTCCTGCTCCTTTCTGGTCTTCGTCGGGTCTGGCGGCCGGTCGTCAGGTGATGGCCGGGAGTGCGGTCAGCCGCTGCCAGCAGGTGGTGAACGAGGTTGCCCAGGGCCAGGTCCGCTCGATGCGCAGCCAGCGGCGGCGGGCGTGGTCGGTGAGTCGGGCGGGCAGGTGGTAGAGGCGGAAGCGCATAGTGTCCGGCTCGGCGTCGGCCAGGCCGTCGATGTCGTGCAGGGCCAGGAGCCGCAGCCATGCGTCGAGATCGGCGGCGAGGTTCGCGGCGAGCGTCCAGCCGCGGTTGACCTCCCAGGAGGCGGAGGGCAGGTTGTCCAGCCCCATGGCCTTGTTGGTGCGCACTCGGTCTTCCACGCCGGCGTGGGAGCGGTGCAGCACGTCCAGGAACTGGCTGTGGCCCGAGCCGGCGATGCCCCACATGTGACGGATGTTGGTCGCGGTGATGCAGTAGCGCCAGCCGGTCTTCTTCTCGAACGCGGTCAGCTTCTTCAGGTGCCGCCGGGTCGGACGCACCCGGCGCACGATCAGCCGCATGCCCTCGGGCCAGCCATCACGGGTGTTTAGGCCGGTCAACTCGGCGACGAAGTAGCCCTCTTGGAGGCTGCCGTCCTGGTGCACGGAGGTCTCCCAGGCGGCCTCGGGCAGGCGGGCGATGGCCTTCTCGTCATCTTCGGTGATCTTCCAGCCGACGGTGTAGCGGACCGTGCGCCGCGTGGTGTTCAGGGCTTCCAGGTGTTCCAGCAGTCCGTGGGTGGCTCCGGCCCCGTCCACCCGGACGAGGATCTTCGCGGCCGACGATCCGGGGATCTGCGCGAGGGCCTCGGTGAGCACGCGGATGTGGTCGGCCACTGTGTTGGCCCCGGCGTTCCCCGGTCGCAGGAGCATGGCCAGGGACTCGGTGGTGTTCGCGCACCACGCGGCGAGCGGATGAAACCCGAACGTCTTTTTGAAGGTGACCGCTGCCCCGGCCTTCTTCGATGCGGCGGTGATGACGGTGGCGTCGAGGTCGATGACGATCCAGCCGGTCAGCCGCTTGCCCGCCACCGTCAGCCACGGGAAGCCGCCCGGCCGCAGATGCAGCAGACTCCACACGTGTCGGCGCACCTTCGCCCGCGCCTTTGCAATCTTCGCCAGGGTGGCCCCGTCGAGCATGGCCAGCGTGCGCCGCGCGGTGGAGTCCGAGGCCGCGATTCCGAACAACGGCCGGTGATGCAGCTGGAGTTGCTCGGCCTCCGATAAGTTCGCCGCCCCGAGCACGATCGCGATCGCGAGGTGCACCAGCACCCCGGCGCGGTCCCGCCAGCCGGCTGCGGTGCTGGACGGCAGCACCCCGGCCAACGCGTCCGTCAGCCCCGTGCGGTCCGCGCATCGGCGCAGCAGCACCGCCCCGGCATGCCCGATCAGTCTCTTCCCGTCAGCCACCACGGACAGCCGACGGTCCCACCCTGTACTCTCGACCACCAGAAAGGTGCCTTGCTCCCGCAGCGGATATGACCTAGACACTCACATCCTTGCAGGTCAACGGCACCTTTCTGCTATCGGAGCGTCAGATCACCCAATTCCGCTGAATACCCAGGGTTAACCTCAGGGAAGGAGAGGAAGCTCTATGGGCAAATCCGAAACAGGCCGGGATTTTGAATCCTCTCCCTCCCCGGGCTGCCTTTTCGGCTGGCCGTCGACCACGACTGCAAGGCGTGGGAGCTGTCCGGCGCGAAAGACGCCGTCGGCAAGACCACGGTCATCGCGGACGGCGGCTACCGCGGCACCGGCCTGGTCATCCCGCACCGCCGCGAGAAAGGCCAGACCGAACTCCCGGCCTGGAAAGAAGAGCACAACGCCTCCCACCGCAAAGTCCGCGCCCCCGTCGAACACGTCTTCGCCCGCATGAAGGGATGGAAGATCCTTCGCGACTGCCGGCTGAAAGGCGACAGCGTCCACCACGCCATGCTCGGCATCGCACACCTGCACAACCTCGTCCTTGCCGGGTGACGCAGAAACCAGCAGACCACCGGGCACGTCAGAGATCATTTACGGGACATCCCTTCAGGGCTTGATCAAGTTCCGTTGAGGTCGGGCTTGTAGGTGATGCCCAGGATGGGGAGGGCCCGTTCGGGTTGGTCGCGGATGGCGCGGGTGGT
>NZ_JBIRUY010000085.1:0-6179 GCF_044335305.1 Streptomyces sp. NPDC020490
GGTGCGTCCCCACGGCGCGGGGCTTCGGGCGGGCCTCACCGCACCGCCACGACCCACTCCCGCGCGTACTCGGCCGCGGGTGCGTCCCCACGGCGCGGGGCTTCGGGCGGGCCTCACCGCACCGTCGCGGCCCGCTCCCGCGCGTACTCGGCCGCGGGTGCGTCCCCACGGCGCGGGGCTTCGGGCGGGCCTCACCGCACCGTCGCGGCCCGCTCCCGCGCGTACTCGGCCGCGGGTGCGTCCCCACGGCGTGGGGTTTCGGACGGGCCTCACCGCACCGCCACGACCCACTCCCGCGCGTACTCGGCCGCGGGTGCGGTTCAACTGCGTCCGGTGCGGCGCAGGTGGTGTCTTACGGCGCGTTGGGCCACGGGGCCCAGTTCCTCCAAGGCCGCTACGAGGGAGGCCAGTTGGTCCAGTGCGTCGAGGGCCGCGGTCGCGCCGGGCAGGTCCACGCCTTCGTACAGTTCGATGCCTACGAAGGACGCCGCCACGGCGCGGGCCAGGCCCGCGGGGTCGGTGAACTCGCCGAAGGGGGTGCCCGCGAGGACCCGGGTGAGGACCTGTTCGATCTCGGTGATCCACAGGTCGAGGCCGGCTGCGGTGGCGGGGCCGAGGGTGGCGTGGGTCTGGGCGCCTGCCAGTAGTTGGCCCAGGAGCGCCACATGGCCGTCGGCGCGTTCCTCCTCGTGCATCCGCCGTCCCACGGCGAGGAGTTCGGACAGCGAGGTGACCGAGGAGAGGCGGGCGCGGTAGCGGGACACGGAGCGCTCCGCCCCGTAGTGGCAGGCCGCGGCGAGGAGTTCGTCCACCGAGCCGAAGTGGTAGAAGACCAGCGCCTGGTTGACCCCGGCCGCCGTCGCGATCGTACGGGCCGACGCCTTGGCGATGCCCTGCTCGGTCAGCGTGCGCAGCGCACCCTCGAGGAGTCTGGTCTTCGTCTCGTGCGACTTGGCCGTCTCGGCGCTCACGCGCGCCGCTCCTCGCGGACCGGGCGCAGGTCGGGGCGTGGGCGGACCGGGGTGTAGGTGGCGGTGAAGGAGCCCTCGTAGCCGAACAGCGGGCCGAAGCGGCGGTTGACCACGCGGACGCTGATGCGGAAGCGGGCGGCGGCGTCGTCGTAGGACTCGCGGACCTCGGCCGTCGCGCCGAGCAGTTCGGGGACGCGCACGTCCACCGGGCCCTCCCGGAACCGGTGCTCGCCGGAGCGGATGAGGAGCGAGCCGTCCGGCTCGGCGCGGAGGTGGAGGTCGCTGGCGAGGTGCTGGTGGGTGCCCAGGTAGTCGAGGATGCGGTCGCCCTTGGGGCTCAGCACCATCTGGGCGTCGAAGCGGTGGGGACGGGCCAGGTCGAAGGTGCGCACGAAGGTCACCGTCTCACGGCCGTAGCGGTCGGTGTACGGAACGTTCTCGATCATGAAGGGCACCCGGCGGCCCGTTCGGGGGACCAGGATGTTGCGGGTGGCGCCCAGGGCCAGGAACGGCTTCACGAACGCCCTTCCGTGCCAGACGCGGTCCATCACGCCCCGGCCGGTGCACGCCTCGCCGCTCGCCAGGCCGACGGAGAAGCGGCGCCGCAACTGGGGGTGGAGGCGGTCGAAGTCGGGGCCCATGGCGGTGCGGAAGATCGATGCGGTCACCGGTGGTCCTCCAGGGTGCGCAGCAGTCGGGGGGCACGCGTGTGCGTGGATGGCGTGCGCAGGCAGCGGCGGGCGGCGGGTGTCGTGGGCAGCGGGGGTGCGAGGAGGGCCAGGGAGAGGGCCACCAGCGACAGCACGGGGGTCGTGAAGGAGAGCAGGGGGGACAGGGGGCCGGCGGGGGGCAGGAGGTGGCCGTAGTCGAAGAGGGTGAGGGAGAGGGCGGCCGTGAGGGCGCGGAGGAGGAGTTCGGCCAGCCAGTTGGCGCGGGCTCGCTCGGGGGTGATGTCCCGCTCCAGCCACAGGCGCAGCCGGTCGAAGGACCAGGCCGTGGCCCAGCCCATGAGCGGGCGCAGCAGCAGCCGGTCGGCGAGGGCGCCGAGGACGCCCCAGCGGGGGCGGTAGTCGTAGCCGGTGAGGAAGCGGACGCCGTCGCCGTCGGGGATGTAGCGCCAGTAGCCGCTGCCCTCGGCGAGGAGGGAGAGGGGGTGCGGGGAGGCGAAGCGGAGGGCGGAGGTGCGGGTGCCGTCCGGGCGCCGGCGCTCGCCCGCCGAGACTCCGGTGCCGGCGATCTTCAGGAAGGGCAGCACCCGCGTGGCGTAACGGAAGCGCTGCGGCTCGTCCTCGGCGGACGGGAGGAGGGTGATCTCGGTGAAGCGCAGGTCCCAGCGTTGGTGCTGGGCCGGGTCCTGGGTGCGCGTCCAGAGATCGTCGAGATCGGCGCGGATCCGCGCCTCTATGTAGAGCCCCATGTCGTTCGTCCGTCCCCCGGTCGGCTGCGAGTTTGAGCGACTGCTCAAGTTACCCGGTTTTGAGCGGTCGCTCAAAGAGGGGGGACGAGAAAACCCCGGCTCGGGCGAGCCGGGGTCTGCGACTAGTGGGCGAGGTGGCGTTCCACTGTCTCCACCTTGGAGGTCAGGCCGTCGGTCACTCCGGGGCGGATGTCCGCCTTCAGGACCAGGGAGACGCGCGGCGCCCGCGCCTCGACCGCGGCGACGGCTCGCCTGACGACGTCCATGACCTCGTCCCACTCGCCCTCGACCGAGGTGAACATGGCGTCCGTACGGTTGGGCAGGCCCGACTCGCGGACCACGCGGACGGCGTCGGCGACGTACTCCCCCACGTCCTCGCCGACGCCCAGCGGCGTCACGGAGAAGGCGACGATCATGCGTTCACGACCCCTTCCTTGCGGGCACGGGAGGCGATGACCGCGTCCTCGGCCGCCCGCTTGAGCTTGCGCTCGGCGAAGAACCCGCCGGTCGGCAGGACGGAGAGGACGAAGTAGAGGGCCGCGGTCCCGAGGTCCCACTTGGCACGGTTCCAGGCGTCCGCCCAGAAGACCACGTAGAGGACGAACAGGACGCCGTGCACCATGCCCATCACCGGCACCGCGTTGAAGTCCGTGGTCCGCTTCAGGACCGAGCAGACCAGCAGGAGGAGGAAGGAGACCGCCTCGGGCGCGGAGACGAGGCGGAGGCGGCGGAGGGCGGTGGCGGTCTTGAGGTCCACGGGTCACCTTCGGGGGGGCGGTCGGAGTGAGGTTTGTGAACGCAAGCACAAACGCTCCGCCATTGTGGCAAACGACGGGGCGAACGGGGGTCGGGGGGTCGGCCGGCGGGGTCACTAAGGGTTTCTTCAGGGACTTTCTCCCCCTGTGGGCTCTGTGCGGCGGGGGCGGGCGGCGGCTACCGTCGCTGCGTGGCGATGTTCCGACTTCAAGGCAGCAAGGTGCTCGCCGTCGACATGACCGGAGATGCCGTCAAGGCGAAGAACGGCTCCATGGTCGCGTACGACGGGCAGATGGCCTTCAAGAAGATGAGCGGCGGCGGTGAGGGCATCCGGGGCATGGTGACCCGGCGGCTCACCGGCGAGCAGATGACGTTGATGGAGGTGAAGGGGCACGGGACCTGCTGGTTCGCCGACCGGGCGAGCGAGATCAACCTGGTCGCGCTCCAGGGGGACAAGCTGTACGTGGAGTCGAGCAACCTGCTCGCCACCGACGCCGGGCTGCGCACCGGGACGACCTTCACGGGGCTGCGCGGGGCCACGCAGGGCAATGGGCTATTCACGACGACGATCGAGGGGCACGGGCAGGCGGCGATCATGTCGGACGGTCCGGCGGTCGTGCTGCGGGTCAGCGCGCAGTACCCGCTGAACGTCGACCCCGGCGCCTACATCGCGCACCAGGGCAACCTGCGGCAGTCGTTCCAGTCCGGTGTGACGTTCCGCACCCTCCTGGGCGAGGGCGGCGGCGAGGCCTTCCAGATCCGGTTCGAGGGGGACGGCCTGGTGTACGTGCAGCCGAGCGAGCGGAACACGATCGCGGGTGATGTGTGACATGGCTCTGCGCGAGATCAACTCCAAGATGATCGAGGCGACCGTCATGCCGGGCCAGCGGCTGTTCAGCCAGCGCGGCGCCATGCTCGCCTACAAGGGCGACGTGTCGTTCACGCCCAACATGCAGGGCGGCCAGGGCGGGCTGATGTCCATGATCGGGCGGCGGGTCGCGGGTGAGGCCACCCCGCTGATGACGGTGGAGGGCAGCGGCACCGTGTTCTTCGGTCACGGCGGCCACCACGTCCAGGTCATCACCCTCGCCGGCGACACGCTGTACGTGGAGGCGGACCGTCTGCTCGCCTTCGAGGGCACGCTCGAACAGGGCACGATGTTCATGGGTTCGCAGGGCGGCGTGATGGGCATGGTGCGCGGCCAGGTCACCGGCCAGGGCCTGTTCACCACCACCCTGAAGGGGCACGGCGCGGTGGCCGTGATGGCCCACGGGGGCGTGTTCGAGGTCCCCATCACCCCGCAGCGGCCGGTCCACGTCGACCCGCAGGCGTACGTCGCCCACCACGGTGACGTGCGCAACAGCCTGTCCACGGCGCTGGGCTGGCGGGACATGGTGGGCCGCGGCTCCGGCGAGGCCTTCCAGCTGGAGCTGAGCGGCAACGGTTCGGTGTACGTGCAGGCCTCGGAGGAGAAGCTGTGACGACCTACCCGGGGGCCGGTCCCACGGTCCACGACCCGATGACCCTGCCGGTCGACGACAACGTGAACAGTTACACCTTCTGCGTGGAGCTCAAGGGGAGCCAGTGGTTCCTGCAGAAGGGGAAGATGATCGCCTACTACGGGTCGATCGAGTTCGACGGCATCGGGCATGGCCGGCTCGACCGGCTCGTCCGCACCGCGTTCCATTCGCCTTTGCACGCCGCCGACTGGGTCGTGGCGCAGGGCTCGGGCAAGATGCTCCTCGCCGACCGGGCCTTCGACGTCAACTCCTATGACCTCGAGGACGGCAATCTGACCATTCGCTCGGGCAATCTGCTCGCTTTTCAGCCAAGCCTGTCACTCAAGCAGTCGATCGTGCCCGGGTTCCTGACCCTCATCGGAACCGGAAAGTTCGTGGCCGCCTCCAACGGCCCGGTGGTGTTCATGGAACCCCCGATCCGGGTGGACCCGCAGGCGCTCGTCGGGTGGGCCGACTGCCCCTCCCCGTGCCACCACTACGACCACGGCTACATGACCGGCGTAATGGGCGGTCTACGTGCACTGACGGGGCTCGGCGGGGCCTCCGGGGAGGAGCACCAGTTCGAGTTCGTGGGGGCCGGCACGGTACTGCTGCAGTCCACCGAGACCCTCATGGCCGAGCAGCCCACGGGGACGACTCCCCAGCAGGCCGGAGTGCCCGGTGGCGGGGGGCTCTTCACAGGCTCCCCACAGCAGGGCGGCACACCGCGCCTTCCCGGACAGCTGGGCGACCTCCAGCGCCGCTTCGGGCTGTGAGCGGTAGTCTGCGGAGTGTGACATCGAACGCGTGCGCACAGTCACACCACCCTCACTAGTTCGCCTTTCAACTTTTTAGGTAGACTTCATTCATGGAGACCGACACGGCCACGCGCTGGCTGACCGATGCGGAGCAGTGCGCCTGGCGCACCCACCTGGAGGTCAACAGGCTGTTGACGTACCAGCTCGAAAAGGACCTGCAGCCGTTCGGCCTGACAATGAACGACTACGAGATCCTCGTGAACCTCTCCGAGTCGGAGGACGTACGGATGCGCATGAGCGATCTCGCGTCCGCCACCCTCCAGTCCAAGAGCCGCCTCTCCCACCAGATCACCCGGATGGAGAACGCGGACCTGGTCCGGCGTGAGAACTGCGAGTCGGACCGCCGCGGGCTCTACGCCGTCCTCACCGAGCACGGCATGGAGACCATGCAGAAGGTGGCGCCCCACCATGTGGCGTCCGTGCGCAGGCACTTCATCGACCTGCTGTCCCCCGAGGCCCTGACGGAACTCGACAAGGCCCTGAAGCCGATCGCGGAACACCTGCGCGGTCAGCGGGGACGCCCCTAGCCGGCGGGCTGGGGCACGGCCCCGATCCGCTGACGGACCCGGGGGGGGGGGGGGGGGGGGGGGGGGGGGGGGGGGGGGGGGCGGGGCGGGGGGGGGCGGGGCGGGGGGGGGGCCGGGGGGCGGTGAGTGGGGCCGGGCGGACCTGGGTTTCGGGGCGGGGGACTGTCCGCCGGGCTGTCGTCTCCTCGCCG
>NZ_JBIRUY010000086.1:0-6000 GCF_044335305.1 Streptomyces sp. NPDC020490
CGGCTTCGCGCACCTGAAGAACTGGCGCGTGCTCGGCAAGGTCCGCACCGACCCGAAGTGGGCGACCGCCCTGGTGAGGGCCCTGCTGGTGCTGACGAACCGCGAAGTCGCCCGCTGACCGATGACCTTGCCAGGAGTCATCCGCCCCCGACCAGCATGAGCACGCCGGAGCGCACGCACACCAGCCCACTTGACCTGCAAGCTTCACGATGCACACCGCTCACTGCGGACACGCTGAAAGCATGATGGTTGAGGTCGGGCATGTGGAGGCCGCTGTGCGGACGCGGTTCTCCACGGCCGGGAGCGGGTTGTCGGTCAGGAGTGTCACGAGTCCGTCGGTGTCGTGCTGTCCGAAGACTTCGGGTGCCAGGGATGCGCAGAGTCCTGATCCGCAGCACTTGTTGCGGTCGACCGATACGATCATCGGGATTTTCCTTTCAATTCCATTCAAACGACAGCTCTCGAACTCCGTAGAAAAGTCTCTCGTGGAGGTATTGAGGCGCCTGATTACCGGCTGGCTGAAGCTGTGGAATACGCTGCTGTGTTTTGGTTATGACGGATTTCAGGACGGAGACGGCGAGCGGCCGGCCGACGCAGTGGTGGATTCCATGTCCGAACGCCAGGTGGGGAGCCGCGGTGCGATGGATGTCCAGCTCCTCAGGGTTTTCGAAGACGCTGGTGTCCCAGTTTGCAGCGGGCAGCGATACGGCTACGTACTCGCCTGCCTTTACTTGGACTCCTCCTATTTCCGTGTCCCGGGTTGCCTTTCTTGGGAGGGGGCGATGGACGACGGAGTAGTATCGGGCAAATTCCTCCACAGCGGCCGGTACGAGCGAGTGGTCGGCTCGCAGTTCGTCGGCTGTTTCAGGCCGAAGCATCAGCGTGAGCAGGCTGAGGCTGATCATGTTCCGCAGGGTTTCGTATCCCGCGCTCAGCAGGGTGAACAGGACGCACACCAGTTCGCGCTCAGTGAGACTTTCCGTTTCTTCTTCGTTTCGACGGTGAAGGCGGGACAGCAGGCTTCCCTCGGGTGCGGTCGAGGCGCGGACGGCATGTTCCAGATAGCGCATCATGTCTTTTCCCGCGCGTTGTTTATCGGCGAGGGGCGCATCGGGGGCCTCGAAGGTGTGCAGCCATTGATCGAGGAGGGCCCGGTCAGTGGCCTGCAGTCCGAGGAACTGGCACAAGGCCGCGTGGGCGAGGGGATTGGAGAACTGTTCGGTGAGATCGGCGCCCGCGCCGGCCGAGATGAGGCGGTCCAGGGCGTGGTCGACGAGCAGGTCGATCTGCTGGGCGTGCTCCACCATCCTGCGCACGGTGAGGTGAGGAGTCAGCAGGCGCCGGATCCGGGTGTGGTCGGGCGGGTCCGTCTGGATGAAGATATCCAGTTCGGGCGGCGCGTTCATGAGGGGGATCTGTGAGCTGAACAGCTGGCTGTCACCCAGAACTTTGCGCACGTCGTCGTAGCGGGTGACGATCCAGGATGCCAGGGCATCCGGGTGTCGCACTCTCAATACGGCCTTCTTGAAGCGAAGTCCGGCATCCTTGGGAGGTTCGGTCATGGTCGCTCCTGGTATCGGGGTTGCTGCCTGCGTCTGGGGTGGATACCTCAGGCGGGGGCTGGGCAGGCCCGGTCGGGCATGCCGATCACGGAGGTGCCGATGACCAGCTGCCGGACGGGGTCGCAGCCCAGGAGTTCTTCGACGGTCTCGTCGCGCAGCGCCGCCGTGTAGGTGACGTGCAGGTCTGCTGCCGTGGCCAGGAGGTAGACGGTCTGGCTCAGGTGGCCGATGTCCATCATCAGGGCGCGGTAGTTGCGGGGGAAGTTGTACTTCCACTGGCTGCGGGCGATCACGCTCGTGTAGAAGATCAGCGCGGCCGCCCCTCCCACCCATGCCTGGTCGCCGACCGCCGCGACCAGCTGTTCGTCGTCCAGGCTACGGCCGAGTTGCTCAAGGGCGTGGTCGGCTGCGGCGTAGTGGTAAGCGCCCGGCTCCAGCCCGGCCACGTTGCGGGCGTAGAGGTAGATCTCGGTGGGGTGGCGGGCGCCGCCGGACGGCGAGGTCTTGAACACCTGCTGCAGGTCGTCCGCCAGAATGCCCCCAGGCGCCATGACCGGGCCGCATTCAGGTGTCACCCGGCCGGGTACACGTCTGAGCGGCCCGGCGGCGGTGTGCAGGAGGGCACTGGCCGTCGCCAGGGGCAGGGGCTGGTTGGAGAAGACTCTGTTGCTCCGCCTGCGGTGGAGGACATCGATGAGGTCCCGGTGCTGCCAGACCGTGGGATCGACCGGGGGCAGGGCGATCCGCGTCGTGTGAGGGACGGTCATGAAGGCCGGAGGCGGCGGGTCGGTGTGCTTCTTGGCTTCCAGGCGTGTGCCGTCCTGCTCGATGGTGCGCATGGCGGTGCGGGCCAGAGAGCGGGTGGAGAAGTGGAACGCCTGGGCCATCGGGCCCCACGCCGACCAGGATGCGGTGACGCTTTCTTCCTGCCTGTGCCGGGGGCTGTCCTCGGTCACCAGAATGTTCCGCTTGACGAGAGCGGCGGCCACCTGCCGCCAGTCCCGGCCCGGCTCGAGGTTCTCCACGGAGTCCACGTCACGGAAGTCGGTGAACCAGCGCAGGGCCCGCTCCACGCCGTCGGCCAGCGCGTATTGGCGGTGTTCGAGGTAGTCGTCCCAAACCAGTTGGCCGTCGCTCCAGAACAAGGTCCCGCACCTTGATGTCCTGACCCTCATGACGCGCCTCCCGCGGTCGCCGGCATGCACGCGGGGCGCAGCTTGCGCAGGAGTCGTCCCGCTGGTTCATCCCCCAGCACAACGTTCAATCGGGTGTCAGGGAGATCCTCGCCGTCGCGAGGCCCGTCTGAATCCATGGAGCCTCCGGATCCTGCTTTATGCTCCGGCAAGCCCGAACCGGGGGTCAGCTGCATCGTCCTCGTCCTCTTTCCCGTGGAGGGTGCGCGACTGCTATGAGTCCAGAGTGCGCAGGATAGGCCAGCGTAACCGGCTCGACGAGCTTGGCAAGAACCCCTAGAACCCGCCTGTGCACGACCAAATGCTTTCCGAGTATTAATTACTCATGCGGGATCGTGTGAGTCAAATAAGTGTGGGATCTGCCTGCATTGCGATGGCGTCAGTCAGGCACTGTGGGCTCTTGTTTGACACCCCTCATTGCGGGGGTGTGAACATCTACCCGAGGAGTTGTCATGGAAATTACCCCCGTCAGCCGGGTCGAAGAGGACGTTGACGTCTTCGAGTCGCACGACGACGCGTACGACCGCCCGGACGCAGGCCTGAGCACCAACCACTGCGAGACCGTTCTCTACTGACCGAGATCATGTCGCACGCCCTTGCGTGACTGAGCGGCATACTCGGCAGAGAGGTCTGCTTTTCAGGGCCGCTGGCCCTGAAAAGCAGACCTCAGGGCCTTCGAAGGCTTATCGAGCTGGCGGCTGATACGCACAGCGGTTCCAGGCGATGAATTATTCAGTCGGCATCGCGCGGATTTTATTCCAGTCAAGTTCTGTCGCTCCAGCAGGATCCGAGGCCGAGGTATTTCGTTAGGAGAAATCCTCGTGTCCAGCAGTTTGCCGGCGGAAGGTGTGCTTATGTCTGTGTCGGACCAGGTGTCGACGGTCCCTCATTTCCTGCGGGAACGGGGGGATGCGGTGGATGGTTCTGCTGCCTTCCGAGCGGCAGAGACCCTCGGGAATGGCGCGAGTGCAGGTGCTGAGGGGGCTGCGCTGGCGTTGGTTAAGCTAGGGGTCCGGGCCCGGGATGAGCAGGACTATCCGCGTGCGGAGCAGTTGTTTGTTCTCGCCGGTGAGAGTGCCGCTGATACCGAGGATGCGGCTTTGTTGGTGCGGGCTCGCACTCTTCTCGGTGGCCTGTACCGGATCCAAGGCCGCTACGAGCAGGCGGAGGAAGCACTGCGCGGGGCCCTGGCGGTGGCTGACGGCGAGCCCGACATGCCTGTGTCCGCTCTGGTGGGGGTGTGTAACGAGCTGGGGGTCTTGTTCAAGTACTCGGGGCATTTTGAAGAGGCCGAGGTGTGTTACCGGCGGGCTCTGGCGGTGCTGGAGCGTGGCGGGTTGCGGGAGGGGCTGAGCGCGGCAGCGTTGTTCCACAACCTGAGCGGGCTGGCGCATTCGCGGGGGGACTTTGCCGCAGCGGTGGAGCCGGGCCGGCGGGCGGTCGCGATCCGTGAGCGCGTGCTGGGCGCGGAGCATGTTCAGGTGGTGTTGGACAAGGCGGCGCTGGCTCCGGTGCTGATTGAGCTGGGCCAGCTGGATGAGGCTGAAGAGCTGTTGGCATCGGCACTGGTGGTGGTCGAGAGGACTTTTGGCCCGGCGCATTACGAGACCGGTGTCGCGCTGGGCAACCTGGCCGCCCTCGCCTACAAACGCGCCCAGTACCCACGAGCCGCAGAGTTCTTTCATCGCTGCCTACGCCTGAAGGAACAGACTCTCGGTCCCGGGCATCCAGAACTCGCGGTGACCCTGAACAACCTGGCCGTTCTCGCCCGGCGCGGCGGCGACCTCTCCCAGGCACAGGGGCTATGGGAGCGGGCGTCGGCGATCCTGGAAACATCGGTCCAGCCCGAGCATCCGCTGCTGGGAGCTGTCCGCCGTGGCCTGGACTCGCTGGGGCCGGGGGTGCCGGCGTGAGCCGCCGGGCCTGGCACGCCGCACCCCGCCCGCACACGGCGAGGCCGGCCCGTTGGTCAGGAAAGGTGCCGCGGCTGGGCCGGGGTGCGTGGTGGCTGCTGGGCTCGGAGCTGGTCTCCGCATTGGGGTCGGGCGTGACGGCTCCGCTGCTGGTGGTGTACCTGCATGCCGTGCGGGATATACCCATCGGGCCGGCGACGCTCGCCGCGGCGGCCGGGCCGCTGGTGAGCCTGTTCGGCAACCCGCTGGGCGGTGTGCTGGCCGACCGGTTCGGGGCCCGCCACGTCATCGTGGCCGGCCTGGTCCTCACCGCTGCTGCCACTGCCGCGCTCGGCACCGTGCAGTCGCTGCCCGCGGTCGTGGCCATCATCGCCCTGCTGGGCGGCGGCCTGTCCATCGCCCTGCCTGCCCAGGACAGCCTGCTCGGCCACCTGATCCCACCCGAGCAGCGCTCCACCGCCTTCTCCCTGCGCTACCTCGGCCTCAACCTCGGCCTGGGCGCCGGCGGCCTGCTCGCCGCCCTCGCCGTGAACACCGACAACCCCTCCTCCTTCACCCTGGCCTACGTCGCCGACGGCGCCACCTTCCTCCTCGCCGCCCTCGCCGTCACCGTCCCCGCCCTGCGCAAGACTGCACCCACCCGCGCGGCCCGCATCCCGCTGCGCGAAACGCTGCCACGCAGCCGGCCGCTGTGGCTGGTGTGCGCGCTGGGCGCGCTGTTCACCCTGGTCGGCTTCGGCCAGTTCAAGATCGCCGCCTACGGTGTCACCGGTGCGTCCGCCCGCCTGCTCGGCCTGGCCTACCTCGCCAACACGCTCACCGTCGTTGCCGCCCAGCTGCCCATTCTGCGTCTGACACGCAATTGGGCCCGCCATCGCATCCTTGCAGTGGTG
Organism: Streptomyces sp. NPDC020490; assembly: GCF_044335305.1. Classification (NCBI taxonomy): domain Bacteria; kingdom Bacillati; phylum Actinomycetota; class Actinomycetes; order Kitasatosporales; family Streptomycetaceae; genus Streptomyces; species Streptomyces sp. NPDC020490. Next base: position 5,562 of record NZ_JBIRUY010000086.1, read on the forward strand.
GGCGTGCTGTGGGCTGGGGCATGGCTGCTGGTCTGGTCGGCCGACACACTCTGGAGCGGCTGCCTGGTGATCGCGGCCGGCGTCATCGCCCTCGGTGAATGCCTCATGGCAACCAGCCTGCCGCCCATCGTGAACGACCTCGCGCCCGACCACGAGCGCGGCCGCTACAACGCCTCCTTCCTCATGGCCTGCACCCTCGGCAACCTCGCCGTCCCCGCCCTCGCCGGCACCCTCCTAGGCGGCGGACTGGGCACCCACCTCCCTCTCATCCTCGCCGCCCTCGCCTGTGTCACCGTCCTGCCCTGCCTGCGACTGCGCAACCTCCTGCCGGTCCCCACCACCACCCGCGAGCCCGAGCCCGAACCGGCCACCGGTTGAATGCCTGCCAGGGGTCGGCAACTCGAACCACCGCCCCGAACCCCCGGCGATCCGCACGCAA
>NZ_JBIRUY010000087.1:0-5590 GCF_044335305.1 Streptomyces sp. NPDC020490
GCTCAAGGCGCTCCCCTGGACTTCGATACCCGCCGTCACCAGGACGGATCGAGGACATGGGCGCCGCGCCACTCGCACGATCAAGGTCATCGACGTGCCGGCATGGGTCGAGTTCGCCGGGGCCGGGCACGTCGCCCAACTGCGGCGCACCGTCACCCGCAAGGGCCGACGGACCATCGAGATCGTCTACCTGATCACCAGCGCGGACGCCCGCACCGCGCCGCCCGCCGTCCTGGCCGCATGGACGCAGTCGCACTGGGAGATCGAGAACCGCCTGCACTGGGTCCGCGACGTCACCTTCGCCGAAGACCGCTCCCAGATCCGCACCGGCAACGCACCCCGCGTCATGGCGGGCCTGCGCAACACCGCGATCACACTGCTGCGCTTGGACGGACACCAGAACATCGCCGCCGCCCTGCGGCATCACGCACGCGCCACCGACCGCCCCATCAACCTGCTCCTGACAGCGTGATCAACAACTTTGCCGGAGCCCTGGCTCCGACGCCGTGATCACACCAGACACGACAAGATCATCTCATCCGTGACCAGCAGTTACGGGACAACCTGTAGACAAGTCACATCGTTGCAGGGCAGGAGCACTTTCCGCTTATTGGATCAAGCCTCGGACACCTCACCTCGTGAAAGCGCGAGGCAGAACCCAAGGACCCCGATAGGGGGTCACGGTTCAGGGAACGGCGAAAAGGACTCCACCATGACCATATAGGAGCTCAGGGCAGGCGCGAGTTCCTGCCGTGCGGTCACACCCAGTTTGATGTAAGCGCTTTGTAGATGATTGTCGACGGTGCTTACCGACAGGTGGAGGGTCGCGGCAATGCTCCTGCTTGTAGCACCTCGCGCCGCGAGTTGAGCTACTTCTCGCTCTCGACGAGTAAGCGGCGTAGCAGCGGTTAGGTTCGCAACTAGTGGGGTACGGGCAGCCTCGCAGCGGTCGAGTAGTCTGCTCGCTCGGTTTGTGGCGGCGGTGGCGTTGCGGGGCCGTGCGGAGCGATTCCACATACGAGCGGCTGTGCTCGCCGCTTCTGCCGCCAGAAGATCGGCGCCAACCGCTTCGAGGTTATCGGCCGCGGCAAGCAGTCGCTGGGGGTTTTCGGCAGCCAGCGCCGAAACGAACTCGAAACGAGCGACCGCAAGTTTCCCCTCGCATGTGCTAGCGAGTTCGCGCAGTCGATTGATCACTTCATGCGAACCGCCAAGGCGGGCGACGTCGGTCAACAGGAGAAATTCCGAAGCGAGCTGACCGGTGGCTCCGGCGTCATGCGCCGCAGCGATCAGTACCGCGCGGGCCTCTGCCAGTCGGCCCTGAGCGGCATACAGCCAGGCCTCTCCGATGTGTTCCTCACCGTTGCGGTAGCCCATCGGCGGGTAGGCGAGAGCCTCTTCGTGGTATGCCTGCGCTGCAGCTACGTCACCTTGTATCGCGGCACAGGCTGCCAGACCTGACAGAGCCAGGCGCAGCCCGCGGTGATTACGGTAGGTTCGGGCCTGGGCTGCTGACTCAGCGTACCAGCGTCTTGCCGTAGCGGGGTGGCCAGCCAGCCACTCGACGTGCGCCTGATGATAGGCCATCCATATCCAGCTGACCGGGTCATGAATCTCCGGCAGCCTGCTCCAGGCTCGACGCCCCGTCTCGCGCGCTTCGTTCAGACAACCAGCTTCGGCCTGGGCCAGAACGAGAGACACCAGATGACCAATCGGGGGGAGGAGCAGTGCTTGGTCGTTGAGCTTTTTGTGCAAGGTGTAGGAGGCTTGGGCGGAGAGCACCGCTTGGTCCGCTCTGCCCGTCAATGCCAGAGCTGCTGGTTTCATCATGGCTCCCATGAGCCAAATGCTGATGTTGGGGGCTTGCAGAGGGTCAGAGTCGAGAGCGTCCAGGAGTACCAGTGCCTTGACGGGTTGACCACAGATCGAACGCATGGCCCCTTCGGCAATCTTCAACATCCGCTGATGGTCCGGACTCGTCAGCTGATTCTTCACCGTCGCGTTCACCGTAAGTGCGGCATCCGTGCGGCCGGCTGCCCAGAAGAGGCTCATCATGCGTGCGAAGCCAACGTCCAGCTTTTCATCATCCGTTTCTGCGAGGGCGCCGGCTTCAAGGAGCACTTGTTCGGCCGTGTCGGGGTCTCCCTGTTCGAAGAGGGACTCGCCCAACAGGAGCAGACTCCGTGAAGTGTGCGTTCCTGTGGGCAAGGCGCGCAGCAGAGCGACGACGCGTTTGTAGTCGTGGGCGTGGCGAGCAATGGATGCCGCCCGCATTAGCAGGTCGGAGTTTGCAGTCCCGGTGGCCGCGAGGCGCCAGGTGGCTATGTGCAGGAGGTCATCGCGACGGCGAGCCCCCCAGGCTTTCGTCCGCTCCGCCTGAGCCAGCAGCAGTTCCTGTTTTCGGGACGCGGAGATGCGGGCGCGCAGCAGTTCACCGTAGAGCGGGTGTGCCAGAGCCAGGCTGGTCCGGCGCCTGTCGGTTGTCACCTTGATTAGGCCTGCGGTTTCAAGGCCTGCCAGCGTTTCCAGCGAGGAGATGCTGCGACAATCTTCCAGGGGCAGCGGAGCACAAAGAGCCAGCAAATCCAGTACGGGCCTCGCTACCGGATCGACGGCGGCAATGCGGGTTGTTATGAGGTCCGTCAGCTGCGGACTGGCAGGGAGACGGCCGTCCGTCAGCTCCCAGATCAAGCCCTGAGAGGTGAGCAGATCGGACTTTAGGGCCCCCAAGACGAGTTCCTGCAGGTAAAGTACGTTTCCTCCGGCAATGGTGTGCAGGTTGCTGACGGTGCGTCTTCCCACTGGGCCGCCCAAAGCAGCGGCCAGCAGCCTTTCCACATCCTCCTCGGTGAAAGGACCCAGGTCGATCCGGTGCACAGTGTCTCCCTTGCACAGGGCGCTTACTGCTTCTCCCGTCTGCTCTCCCTCACGCACCGTACCGATGAGCCACACCACGCCGGCGTCGATCAGATGTCTCAGCAAAACAGCAGACGAAGCGTCCAGCAGATGCAGGTCGTCCACCAAGAGGGTCCAGCGGCAGCGCTTCGGCCCGGCTAGTGAGGCGGCCACAGCAGCAAATCCTTGAGCTGGATCTGAAAAGTCCACGCTGGACGGAATCAGATGCGCTATGGCTCCCAAAGGTACCGCCGAAGCGGCAGCGGATGCTGTCACCCTTTCATGTTTCATCCCGTTCTTCACTGCTCTGGCCAAGCACTCCTCGGCCAGTCGCGACTTGCCGACACCCTGGGGGCCGAAAATCACGAAACCCCGACAATGTTCGTCAGCCTGCGCCATTGCGAAGCGCCTCAACTCCTCGTTCCGCCCCACCAGCGGCCATCTGGATACGATCCTATTTGCCTCCATCACAACCTCCGTGCATGCCTATCGATGATTGACCCCGGCGGGGAGCGTCAGTGCAAGTGATGCAATCGAGTATGGTGCTCTAGGTCGTGTCCCACAATGTGGTGTAGCAGCGATTACGGCAAAGATGCAGGTCACGTGCCCAATCAGCCCGCACGACACCCCTGCCAACCTGACTGGCCATCAGGTAGGGGGTCTTGGCTGAGGCGGCCCGACGCGGAGCCCATGGCCTGGCCTCGGAGAAGGTCGCGTCAACGTCGGCAGCGCCGCGCCGCAGGCGTCACTAACTGACGTGGCGTCAGGTGTGTCCGGTCGGCGAGTGCCAGAATCTGGCCCACGAACTGCACTTTCGCGGCGATCGCTGCTACACCACTTGGTGGGACACCATCGTGCTCTAACCCGCAGGTAACTCAACCTGCTATTCTGGCCATCTTCCCGAGGCTCCAGAGGCGTCTCTTTTCAGTAATGTGAAGTGGCGTGAAGCGCACGAGCATGTAGTCGAATGTGTGGGTATTGCATGCCTCCACGTCGAGTTACAGGACGGCCTTTAGGTGAAGCCACTGGTTGATTATCCATGGCGGACAATTTTTCGGGTCGCAGCCCGATCTTGTATACGTCGCGTTGGACTGGGAGTTGAAGCTGATATTTTGGCTCCTGCTGGGTCAGCCTGCCCGTGTTGAGGGCACCGGACAATCGGAACCTGTCTCCCCTCAGCGTCAGTGACTGAGCTTTTTCAGCGTCACTCGGCAGGGTGAGGTCGCGCCTGCTGTTGACGGCCGCCCGGACCGAGGTGATCGTGCTCGGCCGTGCCGGCGGCAACGGCGGCACCGTCACCCGATCGGTGCCCACTCTGAAGCTCACTGGATCCGTCCGAAGTTCCAGCTGGCGATGATCCGTCGCTCTGCTACGCCTAAAGGCAGGCGAGCGAGGGGCCAATCCATGCGCGTCAGTTTCGTCTAATTTCCTCGTCGGGAAAATATTCTTGACGCGCATCTGAGAAAACGATCGACGTGCGTGGCCGGCCTCTGGCTCTCCTCTGTGTTTATGTGCCAAAAAGCCTTCTTAGGGTAGCGCATCAGATCCATTTTCCGTCCATCTGCTATCGGAAGTCATGAATCAGATCCGTTACCCGTGCAGACCCGCTTGACCGGCTCTCCGGTGGCCCTTATCGACACTGAACCGGCTACAGGGGACGGGTACGGGGGTTGACTACCAACCTTTTGAGTGGTGGTCAAACCGCATCTGGACCTTCACTTTTCGAGGTCGGAGCGCATGGCCAGGAACAGCTTGGCTGCCTCCGCCACCGTGCTGTCCGGGATAACGGTTACCCCCACCGTGGTGTCGTCGGCCCAGCCGCACCTGATGTTGCTGTCCCCCGTCAGAGAAGCGAGCAAACACTCCATCGATCGAAAACCGGAATGACCCCTGCAAGCCGACCACGCCGGGTACGAAACATATAGGGGCACCCCCCAGAGGGCCTGCGTTGAGCTGCCCTAACCCGTAGTCCCAGCCCATGCGATCAAGCATTCCTCGAACGATGTGCTCTCGGCATACCGAGGGGTCCTCCGGCACATTGTCCACCCCTTCGATGACGACCGGCTGCTTCTTCCCTGAGGCGGCCTGGAAGCCACGTGCAACTAGGTGCATCTCGGGTCGCACGTCCCCGGGATCCGTGTAGATCTCCGATGGCGACGTGGGTTCCGAGGCGCGGTGGAGGCCGCCAACGCTCACGGGGTCAACGAGGAACTTGCGCTTGAGGGTGGTCGAGGGGGGCGCCGAAGACGTCTGAAGGAGGGAACTGGACGTGGCTGTCGGCTCTTCCCATCCCTCATCGTCCTGGCCGGGCTGGCAAGCCGCGAGGGTGGCTGCGGCAGTCAAACTTGCCAGAGCCAGCGGAAGTCGGGGCGGGTAGGGCGTAGACACTGCTAGCTCTCCTGCAAGAAACAACGGGAGCGGACGGGACGGCGGAGGGCAACCAAGGGTCGCCCACGGGGAGCGTTCGCCGATGTCAGCCTATTTCGCCCCCGAACGATAAGGGTGGCCGGTCGGTTGGACGTGAGTAATCCCTGCCTCTATGACAGATCGTGCGAGGGCCGGTCGTGCGTGGAGGGGGCAGGGCGTGATCAAGCTCCTTGTGAACCGCCCCGGTTCGGATGGAGACTCGATTTCATGAAAGGATCGAGTCATGGCACGACCTTCCCGTTACCCGCTTGAGCTCCGCCGTCGTGCG
>NZ_JBIRUY010000088.1:0-1105 GCF_044335305.1 Streptomyces sp. NPDC020490
GTTCGGCGGCGTCCTACTCTCCCACAGGGTCCCCCCTGCAGTACCATCGGCGCTGTAAGGCTTAGCTTCCGGGTTCGGAATGTAACCGGGCGTTTCCCTCACGCTATAACCACCGAAACACTATGAAACTGTGAACACCCGCACCACACCACCGAAACGGCATGGGACTGTTCGTGGTTTCAGAACCAACACAGTGGACGCGAGCAACTGAGGACAAGCCCTCGGCCTATTAGTACCGGTCACCTCCACCAGTCACCTGGCTTCCAGATCCGGCCTATCAACCCAGTCGTCTACTGGGAGCCTTACCCCATCAAGTGGGTGGGAGTCCTCATCTCGAAGCAGGCTTCCCGCTTAGATGCTTTCAGCGGTTATCCCTCCCGAACGTAGCCAACCAGCCATGCCCTTGGCAGAACAACTGGCACACCAGAGGTTCGTCCGTCCCGGTCCTCTCGTACTAGGGACAGCCCTTCTCAAGACTCCTACGCGCACAGCGGATAGGGACCGAACTGTCTCACGACGTTCTAAACCCAGCTCGCGTACCGCTTTAATGGGCGAACAGCCCAACCCTTGGGACCGACTCCAGCCCCAGGATGCGACGAGCCGACATCGAGGTGCCAAACCATCCCGTCGATATGGACTCTTGGGGAAGATCAGCCTGTTATCCCCGGGGTACCTTTTATCCGTTGAGCGACGGCGCTTCCACAAGCCACCGCCGGATCACTAGTCCCGACTTTCGTCCCTGCTCGACCCGTCGGTCTCACAGTCAAGCTCCCTTGTGCACTTACACTCAACACCTGATTGCCAACCAGGCTGAGGGAACCTTTGGGCGCCTCCGTTACCCTTTAGGAGGCAACCGCCCCAGTTAAACTACCCATCAGACACTGTCCCTGATCCGGATCACGGACCCAGGTTAGACATCCAGCACGACCAGACTGGTATTTCAACGACGACTCCCACCATACTGGCGTATGGCTTTCACAGTCTCCCAGCTATCCTACACAAGCCGAACCGAACACCAATATCAAACTGTAGTAAAGGTCCCGGGGTCTTTCCGTCCTGCTGCGCGAAACGAGCATCTTTACTCGTAGTGCAATTTCACCGGGTA
>NZ_JBIRUY010000088.1:1201-2890 GCF_044335305.1 Streptomyces sp. NPDC020490
CGATGTTTGACGCTTCACAGCGGGTACCGGAATATCAACCGGTTATCCATCGACTACGCCTGTCGGCCTCGCCTTAGGTCCCGACTTACCCTGGGCAGATCAGCTTGACCCAGGAACCCTTAGTCAATCGGCGCACACGTTTCTCACGTGTGAATCGCTACTCATGCCTGCATTCTCACTCGTCAACCGTCCACAACTACCTTCCGGTGCTGCTTCACCCGGCAGACGACGCTCCCCTACCCATCACAGCCTCCGTTGGGAGTACATGCTGCAATGACACGACTTCGGCGGTACGCTTGAGCCCCGCTACATTGTCGGCGCGGAATCACTAGACCAGTGAGCTATTACGCACTCTTTCAAGGGTGGCTGCTTCTAAGCCAACCTCCTGGTTGTCTCTGCGACTCCACATCCTTTCCCACTTAGCGTACGCTTAGGGGCCTTAGTCGATGCTCTGGGCTGTTTCCCTCTCGACCATGGAGCTTATCCCCCACAGTCTCACTGCCGCGCTCTCACTTACCGGCATTCGGAGTTTGGCTAAGGTCAGTAACCCGGTAGGGCCCATCGCCTATCCAGTGCTCTACCTCCGGCAAGAAACACACGACGCTGCACCTAAATGCATTTCGGGGAGAACCAGCTATCACGGAGTTTGATTGGCCTTTCACCCCTAACCACAGGTCATCCCCCAGGTTTTCAACCCTGGTGGGTTCGGTCCTCCACGAAGTCTTACCTCCGCTTCAACCTGCCCATGGCTAGATCACTCCGCTTCGGGTCTTGAGCGTGCTACTACAGCGCCCTCTTCGGACTCGCTTTCGCTACGGCTACCCCACACGGGTTAACCTCGCAACACACCGCAAACTCGCAGGCTCATTCTTCAAAAGGCACGCAGTCACGAGGCAGGAACAAGTTCCTACCCGACGCTCCCACGGCTTGTAGGCACACGGTTTCAGGTACTATTTCACTCCGCTCCCGCGGTACTTTTCACCATTCCCTCACGGTACTATCCGCTATCGGTCACCAGGGAATATTTAGGCTTAGCGGGTGGTCCCGCCAGATTCACACGGGATTTCTCGGGCCCCGTGCTACTTGGGTGTCTCTCAAACGAGCCGCTGACGTTTCGACTACGGGGGTCTTACCCTCTACGCCGGACCTTTCGCATGTCCTTCGCCTACATCAACGGTTTCTGACTCGCCCCACGGCCGGCAGACCGTGGAAGAGAGATCCCACAACCCCGCATACGCAACCCCTGCCGGGTCTCACACGCATACGGTTTGGCCTCATCCGGTTTCGCTCGCCACTACTCCCGGAATCACGGTTGTTTTCTCTTCCTGCGGGTACTGAGATGTTTCACTTCCCCGCGTTCCCTCCACTTGCCCTATGTGTTCAGGCAAGGGTGACAGCCCATGACGACTGCCGGGTTTCCCCATTCGGACACCCCCGGATCAAAGCCTGGTTGACGACTCCCCGGGGCCTATCGTGGCCTCCCACGTCCTTCATCGGTTCCTGGTGCCAAGGCATCCACCGTGCGCCCTTAAAAACTTGGCCACAGATGCTCGCGTCCACTGTGCAGTTCTCAAACAACGACCAGCCACCCATCACCCCGGACCACACAGGTCCGAGTGCACTGGGGCCGGCATCCGAGGGTTCATTCCCTCAGACACCCAACAGCGTGCCCGACCAGGCCCCGCCCAG
>NZ_JBIRUY010000089.1:0-4672 GCF_044335305.1 Streptomyces sp. NPDC020490
GCCGTTCCTGTGAAGGTGTCGGTATCCGCGTCGCCCAGCGCGTCCTCGCGATGGCCGCCGCGATCTGGCACAACAACGCAACCAACGCACCGATCTCCGGTCACTGATCGCCTATGACCACTGACCGGAGATCGGACTTACTCGTCTAGAGCGCGCCGCCGTCGCATAGCGGCGTGGCCGCCTGTGCGGCCGCTCAGCCGGTCGGCCCCGGCTCGAAACGCGGGGTGTCGGCAGGCGACAGGTCCGGGTGCATCCGGTGCCAGCGCGCCGGGTGGCGCCAGCGTCCGGCACCGTCGCGTGCGACGTCGACGCCGACCTCCACTCCACCACCAGCTCCGGCGCTACGAGAGTGACGTGCAGGCTCTCGCCCGAGCCCCACCCCGCGCTGAATGTCCAACCTGTCCACGGATGCTCTGCGGCCGGGGTGAGGAGTCCGGCGACCGCCCGGCCCGCGGCCTGCGGGAGCGTCGTACTGCGCCTGACGTAGCGCAGGCGCCCGTCGGTGTCGTACCGGCCCAGCAGCAGCGTGCGTGGAGCCGCCGGAGAGCCGGTGAACGCACCGACGATGGCGTCCTCGGTATGCCGGGCCTTGTGCTTCCTCTTGGCCCTCACGGCCGGGGCGTAGACGTCCTCCAGCCTCTTGTAGACGACCCCTTCGACACCGACGGCTGTCCTGGCCGTGAGGACCAATCCCGCAGCCATTAACGGTATTGATGATTCCGCTTGTTGGTGGGGCGGACAGCGATGCGAGACGCCTCCAAATTTCAGGTAGGGCCCAGGAGCCGCCTACGTCGAGAGCCTGGAAAGATACCGATCGTCATACCGGGACCTGGCCACACCCACTGCGGCCAACCACGCCAGGGAGAAGGGCTCGCATGGCAAGCAAGCGCGCACATACGCGTAACAACCGGATCGCTTCCCCCATCCAGAAGATCCGCGGCGCCAGGTTCGCTAGCTGTTCTGTCTCGGGAGGTTGTGGACGGGTGAGTGAGGTCTCGGCTGGGGGTTCTTGAACGGGTGAGGGCCTTCCGGTTCGGTGTGGATTGCGACGTCTACACCGACCAGAAAGGCCCTCGTGGTCCACCGTAATGCACCCCTGACCGAGACCGGACGCCTGCGCCTGGCCCGCTGCGTGGTCGACGACAACTGGCCGCTGCGCCGAGCCGCCGAACGCTTCCAGGTCTCGCCGACCACCGCCCAGCGGTGGGCCGACCGCTACCGTCAGTTCGGTGAGGCCGGCATGACCGACCGCTCCAGCCGGCCGCACCACAGTCCCCGGCGGACACCGACCCGCACCGAGCGACGCATCATCAAGGTCCGCCTGCTGCGCCGGTGGGGACCGGCCCGCATCGCCCACTTCCTGCACCTGGTGCCCTCCACCGTCCACCGGGTGCTCACCCGCTACCGCCTGGCTCGCCTGACGCATCTGGACCGGGCCAGCGGCCATGTCGTCCGCCGCTACGAACGCGAGAAGCCCGGCGAACTCATCCACGTCGACATCAAGAAGCTGGGCAACATCCCCGACGGCGGCGGACACAAGGCCCACGGCAGAGCCCAGGGCGGCCGCAACAGCTCCGCACACCGCGACCCCGCCCGGCCCCGCACCGCCGGCGGCCGCCCCAACCTCGGCTACAGCTACCTCCACACCGCCGTCGACGACCACTCCCGCCTCGCCTACAGCGAGATCCACGCCGACGAGAAGAAGGAGACCGCCACCGGCTTCTGGCAGCGGGCCCACGCCTTCTTCACCCAGGCCGGGATCACCGTCGAACGCGTCCTGACCGACAACGGCGCCTGCTACCGCTCACGCGACTGGCGCCAGGCGCTGGCAGCAGCCGGGATCGCCCACAAACGCACCCGGCCCTACCGGCCCCAGACGAACGGCAAGGTCGAACGCTTCAACCGCACCCTGCTCGAGGAGTGGGCCTACGCCCGCCCCTACCGGTCAGAAGCCGAGCGACGCGAAGCGTTCCCGCAATGGCTGCACACCTACAATCACCACCGCGGACACACCGCACTCAAAGGCCAACCACCCGCCAGCCGCGTCCCCAACCTCACGGGTCAGTACAGCTAGCCCGGACCCGGACTCGGAGGCCATCAGGGAGTTGGACGAGACGCACTTCCCGTCATGGCGCCAACAGACCAAGAAGCTCGTCGCTTTCTCCGCAGGCAGTCCGGGCGCCCCGATTCCGGGCGCCCCGAAAAAGGCGACGTGCAAAGGATGCGGGCGCGTCAAGCCTTCATCGAAAACGTACTGCCCGGCCTGCGTGGAGAAGATCCGCACAGGCAAGCTCAAGCCTTGACCTTCGGCCGTGGGGACCAGTGGGGCAGCCGTTAACGGCTGCCCCACTGGTCCCCACGGCCGAAGGTCAAGGCTTGAGCTTGCCTGTGCGGATCTTCTCCACGCAGGCCGGGCAGTACGTTTTCGATGAAGGCTTGACGCGCCCGCATCCTTTGCACGTCGCCTTTTTCGGGGCGCCCGGAATCGGGGCGCCCGGACTGCCTGCGGAGAAAGCGACGAGCTTCTTGGTCTGTTGGCGCCATGACGGGAAGTGCGTCTCGTCCAACTCCCTGATGGCCTCCGAGTCCGGGTCCGGGCTAGCTGTACTGACCCGTGAGGTTGGGGACGCGGCTGGCGGGTGGTTGGCCTTTGAGTGCGGTGTGTCCGCGGTGGTGATTGTAGGTGTGCAGCCATTGCGGGAACGCTTCGCGTCGCTCGGCTTCTGACCGGTAGGGGCGGGCGTAGGCCCACTCCTCGAGCAGGGTGCGGTTGAAGCGTTCGACCTTGCCGTTCGTCTGGGGCCGGTAGGGCCGGGTGCGTTTGTGGGCGATCCCGGCTGCTGCCAGCGCCTGGCGCCAGTCGCGTGAGCGGTAGCAGGCGCCGTTGTCGGTCAGGACGCGTTCGACGGTGATCCCGGCCTGGGTGAAGAAGGCGTGGGCCCGCTGCCAGAAGCCGGTGGCGGTCTCCTTCTTCTCGTCGGCGTGGATCTCGCTGTAGGCGAGGCGGGAGTGGTCGTCGACGGCGGTGTGGAGGTAGCTGTAGCCGAGGTTGGGGCGGCCGCCGGCGGTGCGGGGCCGGGCGGGGTCGCGGTGTGCGGAGCTGTTGCGGCCGCCCTGGGCTCTGCCGTGGGCCTTGTGTCCGCCGCCGTCGGGGATGTTGCCCAGCTTCTTGATGTCGACGTGGATGAGTTCGCCGGGCTTCTCGCGTTCGTAGCGGCGGACGACATGGCCGCTGGCCCGGTCCAGATGCGTCAGGCGAGCCAGGCGGTAGCGGGTGAGCACCCGGTGGACGGTGGAGGGCACCAGGTGCAGGAAGTGGGCGATGCGGGCCGGTCCCCACCGGCGCAGCAGGCGGACCTTGATGATGCGTCGCTCGGTGCGGGTCGGTGTCCGCCGGGGACTGTGGTGCGGCCGGCTGGAGCGGTCGGTCATGCCGGCCTCACCGAACTGACGGTAGCGGTCGGCCCACCGCTGGGCGGTGGTCGGCGAGACCTGGAAGCGTTCGGCGGCTCGGCGCAGCGGCCAGTTGTCGTCGACCACGCAGCGGGCCAGGCGCAGGCGTCCGGTCTCGGTCAGGGGTGCATTACGGTGGACCACGAGGGCCTTTCTGGTCGGTGTAGACGTCGCAATCCACACCGAACCGGAAGGCCCTCACCCGTTCAAGAACCCCCAGCCGAGACCTCACTCACCCGTCCACAACCTCCCGAGACAGAACAGCTAGCGAACCTGGCGCCGCGGATCTTCTGGATGGGGGAAGCGATCCGGTTGTTACGCGTATGTGCGCGCTTGCTTGCCATGCGAGCCCTTCTCCCTGGCGTGGTTGGCCGCAGTGGGTGTGGCCAGGTCCCGGTATGACGATCGGTATCTTTCCAGGCTCTCGACGTAGGCGGCTCCTGGGCCCTACCTGAAATTTGGAGGCGTCTCGCATCGCTGTCCGCCCCACCAACAAGCGGAATCATCAATACCGTTAATGGCTGCGGGATTGGTCCTCACGGCCAGGACAGCCGTCGGTGTCGAAGGGGTCGTCTACAAGAGGCTGGAGGACGTCTACGCCCCGGCCGTGAGGGCCAAGAGGAAGCACAAGGCCCGGCATACCGAGGACGCCATCGTCGGTGCGTTCACCGGCTCTCCGGCGGCTCCACGCACGCTGCTGCTGGGCCGGTACGACACCGACGGGCGCCTGCGCTACGTCAGGCGCAGTACGACGCTCCCGCAGGCCGCGGGCCGGGCGGTCGCCGGACTCCTCACCCCGGCCGCAGAGCATCCGTGGACAGGTTGGACATTCAGCGCGGGGTGGGGCTCGGGCGAGAGCCTGCACGTCACTCTCGTAGCGCCGGAGCTGGTGGTGGAGTGGAGGTCGGCGTCGACGTCGCACGCGACGGTGCCGGACGCTGGCGCCACCCGGCGCGCTGGCACCGGATGCACCCGGACCTGTCGCCTGCCGACACCCCGCGTTTCGAGCCGGGGCCGACCGGCTGAGCGGCCGCACAGGCGGCCACGCCGCTATGCGACGGCGGCGCGCTCTAGACGAGTAAGTCCGATCTCCGGTCAGTGGTCATAGGCGATCAGTGACCGGAGATCGGTGCGTTGGTTGCGTTGTTGTGCCAGATCGCGGCGGCCATCGCGAGGACGCGCTGGGCGACGCGGATACCGACACCTTCACAGGAACGGC
>NZ_JBIRUY010000090.1:0-4388 GCF_044335305.1 Streptomyces sp. NPDC020490
CCCTGCCCCGAGAACAACAACGCCACCCGACCACCACGCACCACACCCTCAACCACACCCACCGCCGGCACACCCCCCGCCAGCGCATCCAACCCGGCCTCGAACCCCTCGGAATCCGAGGCCAGCACCACCGCCCGCTGCTCCAACGCAGCCCGCGACCGCACCAAAGCAGCCCCGACGTCCACCGGCGACACGTCCACCGCCCCCGCGAACGCCCGCAGACCGCCCGCCTGCGCACGCAACGCCGCCTCCGAACGCGCCGACACCACCCATGGCACCAGGCCACCCGCGACCGGCGCCGCCTCCGCCGCGGGAGACTCCTCCGCAACCGCCTCCACGATCACGTGCGCGTTCGTCCCGCTGATCCCGAACGACGACACACCCGCCCGCCGCGGACGCCCCGCCCCCGGCCACGGCACCGCCTCCGTCAGCAGCTCCACCCCACCCGCCGACCAGTCCACATGCGGCGACGGCTCCTCCGCGTGCAACGTCCGCGGCAGCACACCATGCCGCATCGCCATCACCATCTTGATCACACCCGCCACACCCGCCGCGGCCTGCGCGTGGCCGATGTTCGACTTCAGGGAGCCCAGCCACAGCGGCCGGTCCTCGGGCCGGTCCTGGCCGTACGTCGAGATCAGCGCCTGCGCCTCGATCGGGTCGCCCAGGGTGGTGCCGGTGCCGTGCGCCTCGACCGCGTCCACGTCGGCGGGGCTGAGGCGGGCGTTGGCCAGGGCCTGCCGGATCACCCGCTGCTGGGAGGGCCCGTTCGGGGCGGTCAGGCCGTTGGAGGCGCCGTCCTGGTTGATCGCCGTACCGCGGATCACGGCCAGTACCCGGTGGCCGTTGCGGCGGGCGTCCGACAGGCGCTCCAGGAGCAGCACGCCCACGCCCTCCGACCAGCCGGTGCCGTCCGCCGAAGCGGAGAAGGACTTGCAGCGGCCGTCCGCGGCCATGCCGCGCTGGCGGCTGAACTCGATGAACACACTGGGCGTCGCCATGACGGCGACTCCGCCGGCGAGGGCCATGCCGCACTCGCCGGAGCGCAGGGACTGGGCGGCCATGTGGATGGCGACCAGTGAGGAGGAGCAGGCGGTGTCGACGGTGACGGCGGGGCCCTCCAGGCCGAACGTGTAGGCGACGCGGCCGGAGACGACGCTGCCCTGGGTGCCGGTGAGCCCGTAGCCCTCGACGCGCTCGGGGTGCTCCTCGACGCGGAACGCGTAGTCGTGGTGCATGGCGCCGGCGAAGATTCCGGTGCGGCTGCCCCGCACGCTGTCGAGGTCGATCCCGGCGCGTTCGAAGACCTCCCAGGCGGCCTCCAGCAGGAGCCGCTGCTGCGGGTCCATGGCGAGCGCCTCGCGCGGTGAGATGCCGAACAGTTCGGCGTCGAAGTCGCCCGCGTCGTAGAGGAAGCCGCCTTCGCGGGCGTAGCTGGTGCGGAGGCGTTCGGGATCGCTGTCGAAGAGGGTTTCGAGGTCCCAGCCGCGGTCGGTGGGGAACTCGGTGATGGCGTCGCGGCCCTCGTGCACGAGGTCCCAAAGGTCCTCCGGCGAGGTGACGCCACCCGGGTAACGGCAGGCCATGCCGACGACCGCGATGGGCTCGTCGGCGCCGGTGTGCGCCGGGACGGGTTCGGCCGGTGTGTCCGCGGTCTGTTCGGCGTGGTCGTCGGGGGCGAGTGCGGTGAGCAGGAACCTGGCCGCGGCGGCCACCGTCGGGTGGTCGAAGACCAGGGTGGCGGGGAGCCGTACGCCGGTGGCGGCGCCGAGCTGGTTGCGCAGTTCGACGGCGGTGAGCGAGTCGAAGCCGAGTTCCTTGAACGCCTTGTCGGGGCGGATCGCGCCCGGGTCGGCGTGTCCGAGGACGGTGGCCACGGCCGCGCGCACGATGTCGAGCAGTTCGTGCTCGCGCTCGGCGGGGGCGAGGGCGGCGAGGCGCCGGGTGAGGGTGCCGGTGCCGGCGTCGGCACCGGTCCGCACGGTGCGCCGCGCCGGAACCCGGACCAGCCCCCGGAACAGGCCGGGCAGCAGTCCGGAGGCGGCACGGCCGCGCAGGGTGGCGAGGTCCAGGCGGGCCGGTACGAACAGGGCGCGGCCGGGGGTGCGCAGGGCGGCGTCCATGAGGGCGAGCCCGTGGTCGTCGGCGAGGGGGAGGATGCCGGCCCGGGTCATCCAGCCGAGGTCGCCGTCGCCGAGGTGGGCCAGCATGCCGCTGGACTGCTCCCACAGTCCCCAGGCGAGCGAGGTGGCGGGGAGTCCCTCGGCGGTCCTGCGGTGGGCGAGGGCGTCGAGGAAGGCGTTGGCGGCGGCGTAGTTGCCCTGTCCCGGGTTGCCGAACACACCCGCGACGGAGGAGAAGAGGACGAAGGCGTCGAGGTCGGCGTCGCGGGTCAGCTCGTGCAGATGCCAGGCCGCGTCCGCCTTCGGCCGCATCACCGCATCCAGCCGCTCCGCGCTCAGCGACCCCACCAGACCGTCGTCCAGCACACCCGCACAATGCACAACCCCGCACAACGGGCCCGGCAACGACCCCAACAACGCCGCCACCGCCTCCCGCTCCGCCACATCACACGCCACGACCTCCACCGACTCCGCACCCAGCGCACGAATCTCCGCCACGAGTTCAGCCGCCCCCGGAGCCTCCGCACCCCGCCGGCTCGTCAGCACCAGACGCTTCACACCGTGCTCACCCGCCAGATGCCGCGCCACCAGCGCACCCAGCGCCCCCGTCCCACCAGTGACCAGGACCGTCCCGTCGGTGCGCCACACGGGTTCGCCCGAGCGGGCGGCGGTGGAGCGCACCAGGTGCGGCGTGAGCAGCGTCCCGTCGCGTACGGCGACCTGGGACTCCCCCGTCGCGAGGGCAACGGCCAGGTCGTCGGCGCGGTCGTCCCACGGGTCGAGGTCGACGAGGACGAAGCGGTCCTGGTTCTCGGCCTGCGCGGAACGGATCAGGCCCCAGACCGGCGCGTGGACGAGGTCGGTGAGGTCCTCGCCCTCGCGGACGGACACGGCGCCGCGTGTGACGACGGCCAGCCGGGACAGCGCGAACCGCTCGTCGGCGAGCCAGTCGCGGACCAGAGCGAGCAGGTCGGCGGTGGCTCGACGGGCGGTCTCCGCGGACACGGTCTCGCTCGCGGCCGGCTCAAGGGCGACGACGACGGTCGACGGCACGGCGAGCCCACCGTCCAGGGCGGCCCGCAGCGCGTCGAGGTCGGCGAAGTCCGCGCCGCCGAGACGTACTTGGTCGTCGGCGTTCGGGGCGGGCCGCGTCGGCAGGGAGCTCCACTCGACGACGTGCAGCCCGTCCCGCTGCGTGCCGCCCAGTCGGCCGGCGGCGACCGGCCGCAGGACGAGCGAGTCGGCGTGCGCCACGACCCGGCCCTGACCGTCGGCCGCGGTCAGCGACACCGTGTCCGTGCCGAGCGAGGTCATGCGGATGCGCAGAGCTGCGGCGCCGGTGGCGTGCAGGGACACCCCGCTCCACACGAACGGCAGTCGTACGCCCGGCTCCTCGCCCTTGGCCGCGCGCAGCAGTTGCTCGGCGTGCAGCGCGGCGTCGAGCAGTGCCGGGTGGAGGCCGAACGCGCCTGCCTGGGAGGCCTGTTCGGGCGCGAGGACTACTTCGGCCCATACGGTCGTGCCCTGCCGCCAGGCGGCTTTGAGTCCCTGGAACGCGGGCCCGTAGGCGTAGCCGACGGCCGCTGCGGAGTCGTAGAACCCGTCCAGGTCCACGGACTCGGCACCCGGCGGCGGCCACTGCGTCAGCTCTTCCCCCGTACCGGCCGCACCGGGCGCGAGGGACCCGCTCGCATGCCGCGTCCACGGCGCGTCGGCGTCATCGACGTGGCCGGCGGGGCGGGCGTACACGCTCACGGAGCGGCGGCCGGAGCCGTCCGGGGCCGCCACGACGGTCTGCACCTGCACCGCGCCGCGCTCGGGCAGCGGCAGAGGCGTTTCGAGGGTGAGTTCCTCGAGGTGGTCGCAGCCCGCCTCGTCCCCGGCGCGCACGGCGAGTTCGAGGAAGGCGGTCCCGGGCAGCAGCACGGCGCCGTCGGCCCCGTGGTCGGCGAGCCACGCGTGGCTCTGCAGCGACAGCCGCCCGGTCAGCACGTACTGGTCCCCTTCGGCGACCCGCACCACGGCTCCGAGCAGCGGATGCCCCGCCTCGCCGAGTCCGGCGGCCGCCACATCGGCGGCTGCGGAGTCCGGGGTGTCCAGCCAGTGACGCTGCCGCTGGAAGGGGTAGGTCGGCAGCTCGGTGGCCACGTCGGCGCCGCGGGCCTCGTTGAGGGTGGTCCAGTCGACGGGGACGCCGCGGCTCCAGGCAGTACCGAGCGAGGCGTACAAACGCGCCAGGCCGCCCTCACCACGACGCAGGGAGCC
>NZ_JBIRUY010000091.1:0-3789 GCF_044335305.1 Streptomyces sp. NPDC020490
GGTCGACAACCCATCTACCAGGAGCTTCACCTCTTCCGGAACATCACCCCCACGCCAACTGGTCAGCCGCTCAGCCAAGTTGGAAACGGCTCAATGAGTTGATCTTGAAGCTGAGCGTCCGGCCCGTCACCCGTTCGGCCGAGTGTCGTTGGTGGTGATGTTGACCATCGTCTGGCGCCTGGGGTGGGTTGTGACCTCGATCGAGAGGACCGCGTATCCGCGGTTCAAGCGGCTGATTACCGCGCATGAGCTGCATCTGTTCTTCTCGCCGACTCGCGATGAGCTGGAGTGGGCGGCCGGGGCGACGGACGGGGATGAGCATCTGCTGGCGCTGATGCTGAAGTCGTATCAGCGCATGGGGTGTTTCCCGGCGCTGGAGGACGTGCCGGAGCAGGTGGTGGAGTTCGTCCGGCGGCAGGTGGAGCTGCCGGAGGGCACGCTGCCGGTGTACCGGGCGGAGCGGACGGCCAAGCACCACCGGGGCCTGGTGCGCAAGCGGGTCGGTGTGGCGTACGACCAGGCGGAGGCCCGGCGGGTCGCCGAGACGGCGATCCGCAAGGAGGCCGCGGCGAAGAACCGGCCGGCGGACCTGATCAACATCGCGCTGGAGAAGGTGGTGGAAGCAGGGCTGGAGCTGCCGGGGTTCTCCACCTTCGACAAGATGGCCTCGAAGATCCGCACCGAGGTGAACGCCTCGATCTGCGAGGGCATCCACGACCGCATGAGCCCGCTTCAGCGGGCGGAGGCACTGCGGCTGCTGGAGGAGCGCGACGCGGACGGCACGACGCTGTTCAACCGGCTGAAGAAGCCCGCCAAGGGGCCGAGCTGGTCGCACTTTAAGAACCTGACCAAGCGCATGGAGTGGGTGGACGGCCTCGGCGACAGCGCGGTGTGGATGGACGGCGTCGCCGCGCGGAAGATCACCGACTTCGCCGGGGAGGCGGACGCGGCCGACGCCCCGGCGCTGCGGGACTACGCGCCGGTCAAACGCCTCGCGCTGATCGCGTGTCTGGCGCACAAGGCGCGGATGCGGGTGAGAGACGACCTGGCGACGATGTTCTGCAAGCGGGTCGCCACGAAGGTCAAGAAGCCAAAGGGGGAGCTGGCGGAGATCCGCCTGCGCCAGCAGGAGCTGGTCGAGGCCCTGATCGGGAACTACCGCGTGGTGCTCAAGGACATCGACGCCGACGGCCCGGCTCAGATGGCGCTCGCGAAGGCCGACCAGATGACCGCCGAGGCCCGGGAGGCCCTGGCTGGGCTGGACGAGGAGACGTCGGCCGACGAGATCGCCCGGCGGCTGGGCGGGAAGGTCTCCCCGGCCCTGGTCACCCTGCTGAAGGCCCCCGTGGTGCAGGCCGGCGGGCTCGGCGCGGTCGCCCGGACGGTGGAGGGCTTCGGTGGGTTCGCCAAGCAGTACGAGCAGATCGAGAAGGCCTCCGCCCACCACGGCAACCTGTGGAAGCCGCTACTGTACGGGCAGATCGGCCGGGACCGGGCGGTGATGTTCGACCTGGCTGAGAAGCTGGAGTTCACCGCCACCTCTGAAGATGGGCGGGTGCTGGACGCGCTCGCGCACGCCCAGCGGAACCAGGCAGCGCGCGGGGAGTACATCACCGCCTTCGACGAGGAGGGCAAGGAGGTGGACA
Source organism: Streptomyces sp. NPDC020490 (assembly GCF_044335305.1). NCBI lineage: Bacteria > Bacillati > Actinomycetota > Actinomycetes > Kitasatosporales > Streptomycetaceae > Streptomyces > Streptomyces sp. NPDC020490. The sequence continues at coordinate 1,647 of NZ_JBIRUY010000091.1, forward strand.
TCTCCTTCGCCACCCAGAACTGGCGCAAGGTCGTGGTCGACCAGACCCGCACCGGTCAGTACGTCCGCAAGCACTTCGAGGCGATGGTCTTCACCTACCTCGCCGAGGAACTTCGCTGCGGCGACGTCGCCGTTCTCGGCTCGGAGGAGTACGCTGACTGGTCCCAGCAACTGCTGGAGTGGGAGGCCGCCCAGGAGAAGCTGGCCGACTACCTGGTGGAGGTCGGGCTGTGCGAGGCGGGCGAGACCGCCGAGTTCGACGCGCAGTTCTTCCGCCGGCAGCTGGAGGACAAGCTCCGCAGCGCCGCAGCGGCGGCGGACACCGGGTATCCCGACAACGAGGGTCTGGTCATCGACCCGGAGACGGGCATCCCGTCGCTGAAGCCGCACCGCTCGGAGGGGCTCATGCCCTCGGCGAAGCGGCTGGAGCAGGAGATCAAGGCGAGGATGCCGGAGCGCACGCTGATCGGGATTCTGTCGAGGACCGCGTACTGGGTGGAGTGGTGGCGCCGCTTCGGCCCGGCCTCCGGCAACGAGCCGAAGCTGGAGGACCCGTTCGGCCGCTACGTCATCACCACCTTCGTCAAGGGCACCAACATGGGCCCGTACGAGGCCGCCCGCCACATCCCCGGCGTCTCCGGCCACGAACTGTCGTACACGGCGCACCGGCACTTCTCTATCGTGCTGCTGAACGAGGCCATCGCCGACCTGGTCAACGCCCACGCCTGCCTGGACATCTCGCAGGCGTGGGGCGACGGCACCACGGTGGCCGCCGACGGCATCCACATGGACACCTACCTCGACAACCTGCTCGCCGAGACGAGCGTCCGGTACGGCAAGCCGGGCGGCATCGCCTACCACCACATCTCGGACACCTGCATCGCGCTGTTCACGCACTTCATCCCGTGCGGCGTGTGGGAGGCCGTCTACATCATCGAGGGCCTGCTCAAGAACACCTCCGAGGTCAAGCCGACCACCGTGCACGCCGACACGCAGGGCCAGTCCCAGCCGGTGTTCGCGCTCGCGCACCTGCTGGGCTTCGACCTCATGCCCAGGATCAGGAACTGGAAGGGCACGACCTTCTACCGGCCCAGCAAGCAGAGCGAGTACGTGCACATCGACGCGCTGTTCGGCGAGCCGGGCAAGAACGTCATCGACTGGGACCTGATCGAGTCGCAGTTCCGGCACCTGATGCGGGTGGCCATCTCCGTGAGGGAGGGGGCGATCTCCTCGTCCACGCTGCTCAAGCGGCTGCGCTCCGACTCGCGGAAGAACGCCACCTACACCGCTTTCCGCGAGGTCGGCCGCGTGATCCGCACCGTGCAGCTATCAGTTAAGTGGAATCTGACCGCAGCGGAGATCATCTCCGTGCGGTACGACCACGGACTGAGGAGATGTATTGGGCACGGTGGTGCTGGACGAGAAGTGGCCGGTGCTCGGCAGGCACGAGCAGGCGGCCGGGTGGTTGCAGGTGTGGAGCGACCTGGGCCGGGCTCCCCGGACGATCGACGCCTACGCCCGGGGCCTGGCCGAGTACCTGGAGATGTGCGAGCGGGAGAACGTCGACCCACTGACCGCCAACCGGGCACACATCGCCGTATAACTGATCGTTTCAGAATGAGGTTCGTAGGCGGCGGAGGCATATGAGGCTGCAGGCCAGTTCGAGCAGACCCTGATGGAGATCGGCACGTCGCTCGTAGCGGATGCGGAGCCTTTTGAACTGGTGCAGCCAGGCGAAGGCGCGCTCGACCACCCAGCGGACCTTGCCCAGTCCGGAGCCGTGGGCGATGCCGCGTCGGGCGATCATGGGCTTGATGCCGCGTTTCCACAGCAGGCGGCGGTACTTGTCGAAGTCGTAGCCCCGGTCGGCGTACAGCCGTCGGGGCCTGCGGCGGGGGCGGCCTCGCAGGCCCCGGATCGGCGGGACCGCGTCCAGCAGTGGCAGGAGTTGGGTGACGTCGTGTCGGTTGCCGCCGGTGAGTGTGACGGCGAGCGGGGTCCCGTGACGGTCGACGATCAGGTGGTGCTTGGAGCCGGGGCGGGCCCGGTTGAACCGTTCCGGGTTCGGTAGGGACTCGATCGTTTGAGAGGATCGAGTCATGGCACGTCCTTCCCCTTACCCGCTTGAGCTGCGCCGTCGTGCG
>NZ_JBIRUY010000092.1:0-3357 GCF_044335305.1 Streptomyces sp. NPDC020490
GGTGAGATAGGCCACGTCCCACCCGTCGAATACGAGAACAACCACTACCTCGCAACCACGAAACCCCAGGTCACACCCAACATCTGAGATCTCTATCGAACCCGGAACGGTTCAGCCGGCTATGAAGCCGTCGAGGGTGTCGGGCCGGTACTGAAGGCGCTTGAGCCGGTTGCGTACGAGTGCTTCGAGCCGGTCGAGGGCGACGACGGCGAGGTTGGCCAGGCTGTGTTTGACGTGTGCCCATACCCACTCGACCGGGTTGAGGTCGGGCGAGTAGGCGGGCAGCAGGAACACCGTCAGCCACTCACGCTCGCTGATCAGCTCGCCCATGGCGCGGGATACGTGGGTGTTCAGGCGGTCCCACACCAGCACGATGGGCGCCTTGAGGAGCTGGTGGACGCCGTCGATCAGCGCGATGAAATCCCGCTCGCCCATGCTGCGACGTGTGCCTTTGCCTGCCCGGTGGGTGCGCAGGCGGTGGCACAGCCGGGTCCGGGAGCCGGGCCGCATGGCGATCAGCCCGGCCACGGACAGGCGTCCCGAGCGTCGGCCGCTCACCGTCACCTGCGGGGTGCGGCCGCGCCGGCCCCAGGTGCGTCCCCTGGGCGGCCGGCGGGTGAAGCCTGCCTCGTCCTCGAAGCAGATGTAGCCCCCGCAGGCGGCCCGGGCTCTTTTGCCTCCGCCCAGGTCGCCTCCTTCCACGCGGTGACGGCCTGCTCGTCGCGCTCGGCCACCCGCCGCGCAGGGACCTGCGGGCTGAAGCCGAGCCGGTGCATCAGCCTCGTCGCGCCCGAGACGCTGTAGGAGACGTGGAACTTCCCGCCGATCAGCGTGGCCACCCTCGCCGCGGTCCACACATGGTCCTCCACCCAGCCGTGCGCGGCCGGACCCTGCTCCAGATACGCCGCCAACTTCTGAAGACTGGAACAGCGCCTGGCAGAAGCTTCGTTCTCCCCAGTTCCGCGGCGGGCTCTACCTGGCGCAGTGGGTCCACACCTACAGCCAGGTCAGGGAGCAGCTGCCCTACCGGCGCCAGTTCGCCGTCCCCGGCGTCGTCCGCCGCTACGCGGGCAACCTCACCGACCGGGACGTCCGTCTCTGGCGCGCGGTCGCGGCCACCGTCATCGTGGCGGAGATCGCGCTGCCGCCCGCGCTGCTCATCGAGCAGACGATGCCGTACGCGGTCGTCGCCGGCATCGGTATGCACGCCGCCTTCACCTGCCTCAAGCCCCCGCCAGCTCATCACTTTCTCGGGCCTCACCCTCGGCAGCTACGTGGCCTTCGCCGTTTGACCGCCGCCCCTGTTCCCGGGCAGCACCCGGCGCCAGGGGCGGTTGTACGGTCCGCCGCAGCTCCGGCACACGGCCGTGTAGAGCGCGGCGGCCGGGCCCAGTTCGTCGGCCGGCTCGGCCGGGTACTCGGCCCGCGAGATCTTCGCCACCAGTTGCGGCTGGGGGCAGGTGCTTTCTTCCGCCGTACGACGACGGCGAGCCCCGGACGGGGCCGGGATCGGGGTCGGCGGGTCGGCGATGAAGTCCATGTGCCAGCCGTCGATCGGGACTTTCCTGCGGCGCCGGGTGTTGCGCTCGAACCGCTGCTTGCGTGCCTTGGTCGGGAAGAGCAGGAGCAGTCCGGCCAGCAGCCGGAACGCGTCGCCGCTGACCTGGCCGGGCTCCGGGTGGTAGCGGCCCAGGCGTTCCAGGACCTTGCCGGCGAGCTGGCGTGGTTCGAGGATGCCGGACCCCCAGAGCAGATCCAGACCGGCGTTGACCTCATCAGGCTGGGCCTTGCCGATCCGGGCGAGCAGGCCCACCAGCGCCGTCACGGCGTTCATCGGGGTGCCCATGACGTCGTTCACGCCGGGCATCACGGTTCTTGCCCGCTCCGCGCTCGCCGGATCGGCGTGGCGACGGAGCTCGGCGATGAGCAGATCGGCAAGCCGCTGCGGCGACTTCAGGCTCATGGCGAGGTCTTCAGGGGTGAGTGTGGTGCTCATCATCGTCTCCGGAACTGTCCTGCCCGGTCGTCTTCTTCGGCCATGCCTCCAGGCGCGGCCGAAGAAGACGACGCAGGCGTCGCTGTACGGGTCAGCGGTTGCTCCAGGCCGGCTGCTTGGCCAGCATCTGCGCAGCCGTCTGGCGGGCGGCATCGTCCTGCAGGCCCTGGGTGTGCTGAAGGAATCCGGTGAAGCCGGCCAGGACCTCCTCGTAGCTCTTCATGCGGCCGTCCTCGTGCGCGCAGTTGTGGCAGTAGTCCTTCGACGGGTCGGCGGCGGCGTGCTCCTCCGGGGTGCGCATGGGCATTCCGCAGCTGATGCAGGTAGGGGTGTCGTGCTCGGACATTCGGATCTCCTTCGATGTGGTTACGGGTGCAGCAAGTTCGTGAAGTGGTCCACCAGCGCCGGGCCGTGCGCGGCGATGACGGACCCCTCGGTCACGAACAGGTCTTTGTTGATCAGGTAGTGGTGCACCAGGCCGATCCAGGTGTTGAAGACCAGATGTGCGGGCAGCGCCCGGATCCGGCCTGCGGCCGCCTCGGCGTCTGCTTCGGCGCACAGGTATGAGGCGACCGCCGACTGCAGGCCCACCCAGTTGGCCCGGAACTGTGAGGGCAGCAGAGGCGCCTCGATGACCAGTTGCCGGTAGACGTCCTCGTTCTCTTCCAGGCACCGAAGATGGGCCTGCAGGACCTCGATGAGTCCGCCGCTCTCACCGGCCAGCTCGTGGAGCCGGTCGGTGATCTCGCGCCCGATGTGCCAGGCGACCGCCAGGATGAGGTCTTCCCGTGAGGGGAAGTGCGCGAAGACCGTGCCGTGCGACACCTTGGCCGCCTTCGCCACGTCCACCGTGCGGGTCTGCCCGAAGCCCTGCTCGCCCACCAGCCGTACGGCCTGAACGATCAGCCGCCGCCGGGTGGCCTCCTTCTGCTCCACGCGAGTCGACATCACCACTCCCTTGTTGAGTTATGACTCATTGAGTCTAAGTTCAACCAATCCGGAGCTGTCAAGCCGCGCGAACGCCCCGTGGTCGCCAGGCCGGGCCTCTCGCAAACGTTCCTTTGCCGGAGCGAGATCGACAACAGGCCGCCCGACCCTCACTGATCTTGATTCGGTTCTCAGAACCCGTTCTCACTCAAAAGTGGGTCGGACCCCCTTCTGTGACTTGCATTGTGCGAAAATCCGGGCCCATGACGGACCCTCAGCAGCCCTCCCCAACCGACCGGTCGGACGCCGACGACGTCTAGTACTGCAACGGTGCTTGGCGTGACTGATAGCCAGGTCGGTCGTTGGTGTGGTTATGGGTGGGGACCTTGCTGATGTCAGGCTGTGGGCGCGTGAACTGGACGCGGTGCACGAGC
>NZ_JBIRUY010000093.1:0-2975 GCF_044335305.1 Streptomyces sp. NPDC020490
CGCACGACGGCGCAGCTCAAGCGGGTAAGGGGAAGGACGTGCCATGACTCGATCCTCTCAAACGATCGAGTCCCTACCGAACCCGGAACGGTTCAGGCACCGGCCTGCCCCTCGACGAACCAGCGTCACCCTGACGAGCCGAAGTCAGTAAGGAGCTCACGGAACTGATCGACGAGGACGTGCACGCGCCGTACTGCCGCCACCACGACTACGCCTACAGTTGCGACATGGGCTCCCTGGCACCCGGCTCGTCCCGCACCTTCGAGTTCACCCTGAGCCTCGGCGAGCCGGGAACCGGCAGCGTGCGCCTGCGTGACGCCAGGCCGCGGACCGGCCGCCACGACCCCCGATCCGTCCGACGACCGGACCACGGACACCGTCACCGGGTGACCCGGCTGAGCCGACCTGGCGCCCGGGAATCGTGAACGGGGGAGACGGGTCAAGCCGTGCCGCGGTCGAGTGCCTGGATGACGGACACCGCCGCCATAGCCGCCGGTACTGCGCCCGGAGCGCGATCGCGAAGGCTCCCGAACGCCGCAGGCAGATGTGCCGCGGTCGGCGACGCCCGCTCCCACCCGGCTTGCCGCATCAATTCCGTCATGCCCACACCCAGGGCGCTGCCGCCGCCCCCGGGACCGCCACAGCCGAAAAGAGGGCCAGCAGGATGGGGCGAACCGGCCAGACCGGAAGGCCGGGAAAAATCCCGCACATGACCTTCCTCCACACATAGGTGAGTACTACTCATGGCATCTCAAAATGATCAGCCGATACTGATCGGCGTGAACAATAGAATTCGACGCGGGGCAAAAGCTGCCGCGCTGACCATTTCCGCACTCGCCTCGATCTCCGTCGCAAGCGTTGCCGGCACCACACCGGCATTCGCAGGAGAGTATGACTACTTCCCCAGGGAACACGTCAAGACCGCAGTCTACGGGATGGATTGCGACATAGTCGACGTCAGCCAGTACGACAATTTCCGCTATGCGGAGTGCTATGGCCGCGGCTCATGGAACCTGGTTGTCCACTGCCGCGATCCCCTGAGCAACGACGGACTCGGGGAGACGCTGTACAGCCCCCGCATCGACCAGCAGACGTACGGCTACACGTGGGCGGGAAGGCCGCCGGAGCAGACCCCCTGCCTGTTCGGCGTCGCATACGCGGAAATTGAAGAATTCGTGGAATAGGCACCTGGAGCGGACTCAGGGGCGTTTCAAAGTCCCGGTGACCATGTAGGCGGCCTGGTCAGGGGACAGGGGTGTTTCAAAGTCGTGGTGATCAGGTGGGTCCGCAGGCCACAGCGGTACGACAGGTCAGATCTGGCCCGTCACATGGGCGACTTCATCCCCCACCTCGTCGACGCACTGCGCAAGACGGTCGTGCAGTGCGTCGACGACATGCAGCGGGTTCTCTGACCCCCGTCCCGTCGAACAGGAGCCGCCGGTCACCCCCGGCGGCTCCGGCCGTTTCCGGCGGTTCCGGCCACCCAGCGCTCCGGCCACGCCCGTCCGGCCGGGTACGGGAGAGCGGGCGGCACGAGCGCGACGTGACCCGCTCAGTCCCGACCCAGCACCACCGTCCCCGACGAGCAGAACCAGCCCCCGGCGCCGGAGGCCACCCCCAGGCGGGGCGCGCCGCCGTCGCGGGCGCGCACCTGCCGGGCGCCGGCCCCGCCCCTGAGCTGCCGTACCGCCTCGACCAGGAGGAACAGGCCGCGCATGCCGGGGTGCTGGGCCGGCAGTCCGCCCCCGTCCGTGTTCACCGGCAGCTCGGCGGCTGCGGGCCGGGAGCCGACCGTCAGGTGGGCGCGCGCCTGGTGGAGCAGGTGCAGGGCCTCGTCGGTGCGGCCGGTGCGGCGCAGCGGGGTCGCGGCCGCGCGGGCCGCGGCGGCGAGCACCACGGCGTCGCCGGAGCGGGTGGCGGCGGCGCCGGCCCGGGCCGCGTACGCGCCGGCGGCCTTGGTGCGGCCCTGCTTGACCGCCAGCCGGGAAGCCAGCACCCACACGTCGGCGGCGAGGGCGGCGCCGGCCGGGCCGCGTTCGGTGCTGCGTACGGCGGCGTCCAGGAGCAGCGCCAGCACCCGGTCGAGCCGGGCGTAGGCGCCGGCCGCGAACAGCCGGCGCGCTGCGGCGACGTCGCCGGCCGACAGTCGCGGCGCCGGGGCCGCCCACACCGCTGTGGGCACCGCGAATGCCCCGGCCCCCAGGGCAACTCCCGTCGCGAGCAAGCTGCGTCGCTCCACACCCGTCTCCTCATCTGCTCCCCCGGCGCCCCGGGTCCGGTGCCGTCTCGACGCTACGGCCGGCCGGGCCGACCGGGCAGGGCGCACGCTGGCCGGCACCGTGCGCCCCCGGGTTCTTGGCCACCGAGCTGGTGCTGGTGCCTTCTCCCTCGGTGCGGGCCGTCTCCGGCCGCTGTGGCGGCTGGCGCGGCGCAGCGGGCCCGGCAGGCGCCGGCACCGCTCCTGCATCGCGTCGTCGTGCACTGGTGGGCAGGAGGCGGGGTGCGCAGAGTACGCGGCTGGCCGGAGGCCTTCGGCCCCGCGCCGGGGCGGCCGGAAGACGCCGGCTGGGCCCGCGGATGTCCGAGAGGGGGCACTACGATGCCGGGAGCACCATCGGGCAACCGCGCCGCGCCCGGTCCACAACCCCGACGCCCACAGCGCCGGAGGGGACCGCAGACGTCTGAGACTCGCGCGAGTGACTCCGTCATGCCCTCCCTTCCCGGACGGCCGGCGCGTGTGGGGCAGCAGGCCGATCGAGGACGTGAGACGTCGTGACCCACCGCCGCACCCGGCAGTTCGACCGCGCCGTGCGCGAGTACCGGATGGTGTCCCACCGAGTGGTGTAGCAGCGATCTCCGCATAGCCCCTGGTCATGAGGCGGCCATCGCGCAACTCTCCGAGTAGAGAAGCTCGTTGAGAGAGGTGACGCGATGGCCTTGTCCCAGCATGACTTACTCCGGCTGATGGAGTCACT
>NZ_JBIRUY010000094.1:0-2929 GCF_044335305.1 Streptomyces sp. NPDC020490
GGTGCGGTCCTTGTGGTCCAGGGCGATGTCGGCCCACGGCAGTTTCCTCAACTGCTCGAGCAGGCCGGGATGGTTGCCCTTCACGACAGCGATGTGGTGGGCACCTTGCTGGGTCTTCGAAGTTGAGCGGTGCAGGGTCGGTAGCCGCTGACTGCCTGTCACAGTGTGTGATCCGTAGGGTGGTTGTCGGCCCTGGATGTAGGACGCCCGTGGTCCTGGTGATCATTTCTGTTCTCTACGCAGAAGGATCATTGGGGAGCCACGGGCTTGGTCAACGATACGACGTTGCTGCTGGACCTCGACGGGGTGTCCGTCATGCGGGTCGAGCGGTGCGAGGATGGTGGGCGCCGGGTTCATCTGGCCACGGCGGATGCCTCGGCCCGGGTCTGCCCGGCCTGCGGGGTTTTCTCGTCCCGGGTGAAAGGCTCCGCGACCACCCGGCCCCGTGATCTCCCTTATGGCGAGCGCGGGCTGGAGTTCTTGTGGCACAAGCGACGCTGGTGGTGCCGCGAGCCAGCCTGCCCCCGGAAATCGTTCACCGAGCAGATCCCGCAGATCCCGGCCGGCGCCCGGCTGACCGGGAGGCTACGGAGTACGGCCGGACGTCGGATACGGGATGCCGGCTCCACGGTCATCCAGGCCGCCCGCGATCTGCATCTGTCCTGGCCGACCGTGATGGACGCCTTCAAGGCCGCTGCCCACGAGGTCGTCGAAGCGCCGCTGCCCGAGGTCGGGGTGCTGGGCATCGACGAGACCCTGCGCGGCAAGACCCGCTGGGAGCAGAACCCCGAAACGGGCAAGTGGCAGCTGACGCGGGACCGGTGGCACACCGGGTTCGTCGACGCGCTCGGTGTCGGTGGCCTGCTCGGCCAGGTCGAGGGCCGCACCGTCGCCGACGTGCTGGCCTGACTGTCCACCACACCCCTGACCTGGCGCAACAGCATCCGGCACGTGGCCATCGACATGTCGGCCACCTACCGGGCCGCGATCCGCACCGGCCTGCCGAACGCCGTCGTCGTGGTCGACCACTTCCACATCGTGCAGCTCGCGAACAAGATGCTGTCCCTGGTCCGGCGCCGCACCACCGCCGAGATCCGCGGACGACGCGGACGCGCCACCGACCCGGAATGGAAGGCTCGCAGGCGCCTCCTGCGCAACCGCGAGGACCTCAACGACGAGCAGTTCGCGAAGATGTGGAACCCGCTGCTGGACGAGGGGAAGATCGGACAGACGCTGCTGACCGCCTGGATCGCCAAGGAAAGCCTGCGCACCCTCCTCGCTCTGGCCCGCACCGGCGCCGACCGCCACCGCATCGGCCAGGCCCGCTACAAGTTCCTCACCTGGTGCGCGGACGCCGACATCCCGGAAGTGCGTACCCTCGCCACCACCGTGGACCGCTGGTGGAACGAGATCGCCGCGTTCATCGACACCGGACACAGCAACGCCAAAAGCGAGGGCATCAACCGCGTGATCAAGCTCGTCGCCCACGCCGCCTTCGGGTTCCGCAACGCTACGAACCAGCGGCTACGCACACGCTGCGTCACGACACGTCGAACCCGCGGACACCTCCGCACCGCTCAACTTTGAAGACCCGGTAAGCAACGAGGCTCCTGCGCTGATGAGTTGAGGCGTCGAACACCTCTCTCAACGGCACAGGAGCCTCGTGCGTTGCCGACATCGGCCCCTCACCCGATCAGTACCCACTCTGAAAACGCTCACTGAAAAAGTCCCACTGGCAACGCTGCCGAAAAGTCATAGCCGGCACCGTCATTACCAAGCGAAGAACCCGCTCAGGGCACGATCAGCTGCTGGAGTACTAAGGAGCAGTCGGCAGACAGTAAGCATAGCCGGACGCTATCACCGACTTGTCAGTCCAGTTGGTGAAGCTCCAGGTCACCGTTGCAGGAGCTTCATCATTCAGGGACGATTCTGCGTCAACTCCCGGAGGGGTCGATGAGGCACTTCCGGTGTAAAATGGCACGTTCGCAGGACATTGGATCACCGATTGTGCAGACCCCGGCAGGACTAGTGTCCTCGCGGGAACAATGGCATCCTTCCTAATCTTGATCATTGGATCGGGGTTCTGTTCAACAGATGAGCAGGTCACGCTCAAGTCGACCCAGACATACTTGGCGGGATTGCTATACTGGTTACCGTTGAAGAAATCAACCCTCGTTTCTCCAGGGTATTTTTCCGTCGCGATATTGGTCAACCGCTCACGGCCTCCGGAAATCTTGAGGGCGACAGACTTCGGGTACGGGTAAGCCGACGGGCATTTTGCCTTTACATAGCCGAGGGTTTGCGGGGCGGCCCAGCCAGAGTTCGAAGCGATATATTCGGTTGAGGTGTCCGCTGCAGCGCTGGTTCCAGGCGAAAGGAAAAGGAGTCCGACGCCAAGAGGAAGGAACGTTGCAAATCTACGCATACTGCGTGGAATCTTCATTTTTTCCTGTTAGGTCTAGGGATGTTGATGGGAAACTCTTGCGGTTCCCGCGACCTGTACGGAACGCCGTAGTTCAGCGCCCTACGAAACGGAACCCGAAGAGCTTCGCATTGACAGAAGAGAGTCATAGGGGATTAAACAGGACGTGTCGAAAAACAGAGTAGAGTATTCTCTGCCTACTTCGTCCGGGTTCAGGGCGGCTTCAAGTTCCCGGTAGGAGTGGGCTGCCGGTGATGCAGGGGCTTTGCGTGTTGCGGTTCTGTCCGGTTGAGCACGTGAGTCCTGGTTGATCATGTCCATCCGAGTGTGGCCAGAGGCGGCCTGGGTGGCGGGCATTGTGGCGGGTGGCGGCGGCAATGTTGGTGCGGCCGTCCTGCCGGCAGACGCTGACGGCGAGGTTGCGAAGGCCGGCCATCACGCGGGGCAGGCGGCCGACGCGGATGGTGGAGGCGTCCTCGGCGAACGTGGTGTCACGGACGTGGTGGA
>NZ_JBIRUY010000095.1:0-2845 GCF_044335305.1 Streptomyces sp. NPDC020490
TACTGGGTACGGCAGGTGCGTGAGGCCGTCCGCTGGGCCGACGCCGTCACCGCGATGGAGGAGCAGGGCACGCGCACCTTCCTGGAGATCGGCCCGGGCGCCGTCCTCGCCGCGCTCGCGGCCCAGGCGGTACGGGAGCCCGACGCCACCCTCGCCGTCGCCGCGGTGCGCGCCGGGCAACCGGAGACGGAATCGGTGGTGCGCGCCCTCGGCACCCTGCACGGCCGTGGTGTGGCCGTGGACTGGGAGGCGTTCTTCGCCGGCTCCGGCGCCCGGCGGGTGCCGCTGCCCACCTACCCCTTCCAGCGCCGCCGGCACTGGCTCGACCGGCTCCCGCCGGCCGAGGGCGGCCCCGGCCGCACCCCCGCCGCCGCACCGAACACCCGGCCGGAACCGGAGACCACGACCGCCCGGACCGTGCCGCTGGCCGAACGGCTCGCGGACCTCGCCGGGGCGCAGCGCCGGCCGTACGTGCTGCAGATCGTGACCGCGCTGGTCGCGGACGTCCTCAAGCACCCCGACCCGGCCGCGATCGGGCCCGAGAAGCCCTTCCAGGAGCTCGGGTTCGACTCGCTGACCGGGGTCGAGCTGCGCAACCGGCTCATGGCGGCCACCGGACTCACCCTGCCCGCCACCGTGGTCTTCGACCACCCGAACCCGGCCGCGCTGACCGCCTTCCTCCTCGACGCCGCGGCCCCCGCACCCGCCGACCCCGCCGCCGGCGTCCGCACCCACCTCGACGCGCTGGCGGCCTCCCTCGGAGCGCTGCCGGACGACGCCGAGACCCGCGCCGAAGCCGTGACCGGGCTGCGGCAGCTGCTGGCGGGACTGACCGGCGACGCCGGGGCCGCCGACGCCGGGGCCGCCGCGGCGGCGGACCTGATCGCGTCCGCGTCCACCGACGAGATCTTCGACTTCATCGACACCCAGCTCGGCCGAGCGGCGGACTGACCGGTGGGGGGGGGGGGCGGCCCCCCCCCCCGCCCCCCCCCCCCCCCGGCCGTGTGCTCCGCCCCGCACCCGAACGAGAGGCTCATTCCGCATGTCTGCCGCCAACCCCGCCGAGTCCGCCACCCCGACCACGGCCCAGACCCGGGAACAGAAGCTGGTCGACTATCTGAAATGGGTGACCGCGGACCTGCAGAAGGCACGCGAGCGCGTCACCGAACTGGAGTCCGCGGCCCGGGAACCCGTCGCGATCGTCGGCATGGCCTGCCGCTTCCCCGGCGGCGTGGCCTCGCCCGACGACCTGTGGCGCCTGGTCGCCGAGGGCCGCGACGCGATCGGCCCGTTCCCCGCCGACCGCGGCTGGGACCTGGACGGCCTGTACAGCCCGGACGCCGACGACCCCGGCACCTCCTACACCCGGGAGGCCGGATTCCTGGACGGCGCCGCGCTGTTCGACGCCGACTTCTTCGGCATCTCGCCCCGCGAGGCCACCGCCATGGACCCGCAGCAGCGGGTGCTGCTGGAGACGGCCTGGGAAGCACTGGAGGACGCGGGCATCGACCCCGCCTCGCTGCGCGGAACCCGCACCGGTGTGTTCGCCGGCGTGATCGAGCAGAGCTACCTGGGCCTCGCCGGTCCCCGGGAACTCGAAGGCCACCTGATGACCGGCAAGCTGAGCAGCGTCGCCTCCGGCCGGATCGCCTACGTCCTGGGCCTCGAAGGTCCCGCGCTGTCGGTGGACACCGCCTGCTCCTCCTCCCTCGTCGCCCTGCACCTGGCCGTCGAATCGGTCCGGCGCGGCGAGTCCTCCCTCGCCCTGGCCGGCGGCGCCACCGTCACGGCGACCCCCGGTGGCTTCGTCGACTTCTCCCGCCAGCGCGGCCTGGCCCCTGACGGCCGTATCAAGTCCTTCGCCGCGGCGGCCGACGGCACGTCGTGGTCGGAGGGGGTGGGGCTGTTGGTGGTGGAGCGGTTGTCGGACGCGCGTCGCAACGGGCACCGGGTGCTCGCGGTGGTGCGGGGGAGTGCGGTGAACCAGGACGGGGCGAGCAATGGGCTCACGGCGCCGAACGGTCCGTCGCAGGAGCGGGTGATCCGGCAGGCGTTGAGCAGTGCGAGGCTCGCTGCGGCGGATGTGGACGTGGTGGAGGCGCACGGTACGGGGACCCGGCTGGGCGACCCGATCGAGGCGCAGGCACTCCTGGCGACGTACGGCCAGGACCGTGAACAGCCTCTGTATCTCGGCTCGTTGAAATCCAACCTCGGACACACCGTCGCCGCTGCCGGGGTGGGCGGGGTCATCAAGATGGTGCAGGCGATGCGGCACGGGGTGATGCCGAGGACGCTGCACGTGGACGAGCCGACGCCGATGGTGGACTGGTCGAGCGGTGCGGTGGAGCTGCTGACCGAGGAGCGTGCCTGGCCGCGTGGCGAACGGCCGCGCCGGGCCGCCGTCTCCGCCTTCGGCGTCAGCGGCACCAACGCGCACGTCATCCTGGAGGAACCCGAGGACGACCGGGAAGCCGCCGAAGAGTCCGGCAGGCCGCTGCCCGCACTGCCCTGGTTCCTCTCCGCCCGCAGCACCGAGGCCCTCGCCGCCCAGGCGGAACGGCTGCTCGCACACCTTGCCGAACACCCCGAGCAGACCGCCGCCGACATCGGCTACTCCCTGGCCACCACCCGCACCCTGCACGAGCACCGCGCCGCCGTGACCGGCTCCGGCCGCGCCGAACTCGAAGCGGCACTGCGGGATCTCGCATCCGACGCCGGCCTCGGTCCGCGACCTGTCTCCGCTGGTGTTCTGGGGTTGGTGTTTTCGGGTCAGGGTGCGCAGCGTGCGGGGATGGGGCGGGAGTTGGCGGAGGCGTTTCCGGTGTTCGCTTCGGCTTTGGCCGAG
>NZ_JBIRUY010000096.1:0-2777 GCF_044335305.1 Streptomyces sp. NPDC020490
CCGCCCCGGCGAGCGCATCGCCGGCCGCAACGCACGGTCAGCGCGCCACTGCCGACGCCGCCCCTCAGGAACATCGCTGGTCTTCAAACTCCAGTCCGCCGTGGCCACGTCGCACACCTCCGAGATCAAGGTGTTGCGACGACCAGTTGAATCCACCTTGCGCCCCCCTGTCGCTGTGATGGATCAGCCCGGAATCCTTCTTGATCCGCCTCCTCCACAGCGCCATCTCCAGCGCGTCCAGCGGGAGTTCGGTGCGCATGTGGTTCGCGACCTGCCAGCCGACGATCATCCGTGAGTACACGTCCAGGACGAACGCCACGTACGCCCAGCCCGTCCAGGTGCGGACATACGTCATGTCCGCCACCCACAGCTGATCCGGCCGGGATGCGGTGAAGTCGCGGTCGACCAGGTCCGGCGGCCGGGGCGCCGACGGCTCAGGCACGGTGGTCCTCCGCCGCTGACCGCGGATGACGCCCTGAAGGCCCAGCTCGTCCATCAGCCGCTCGACGGTGCAGCGGGCCACCTGCACACCCTTGCGCTTGAGGGCGCGGGTGACCCGGCGGACGCCGTAGGTGCCGCCGGACTCGGCATGGACCTGTTCGATCAGCGGCATGAGCTGCTCGTCACGCAGCCGGCGGGCCGGCTTCGGCCGCTTCTTGCGCGCGTAGTACGCCGACTCGGACAGCCCCAGCACCCGGCAGGTGAACCCGACCCCGAGGCCCTTGTCCCTGAGGTGCTCGATCACCTGGCCGGCCTCGTCCGGGGACGGTCGAGTTCCGCCGCAAAAAACGCGCTCGCGGCCTTCAGAATCTCGTTCGCCCGCCTCAACTCCGCGTTCTCCCGCCGGAGTTGCCTCAGTTCTTCCTGCTCGGCGGTGGTCAGCCGGTCGTCGCGTTCGCCGGTGTCCGCCTCGGCTTGGCGGACCCAGCCGCGCAGGGCCTCCTTGTGGATGCCCAGGTCCTTGGCGACATGCGCGATCGGACGGCCGGTGGTGCGGACCTCGCGGACGGCCCGCTCGCGGAGCTCGTCCGGGTACTTACGTGGTGCTGGCACTGCTCGTGGTTCTCCTTCGGGCCAGGATCATAAGCCTGGCTTCAGGGACTCCACCAAACCGGGGTCAGCTCACTCCCTGACGGAGGCCGTGAGTCGAAGGGCCAGCCGCAGCAGCCCGCCCGGCGAGTTGGACGAGCCGTCCCTGACCCGGATCGTGTTCCACTCCTGGCCGTGACGACGGCGCTTGAGGTACTCGACCTGCACATAGCCGCGGTTCGGGTTCTTGAGGCAGTCAGAGGTCAGTTCCCTGGCTGCTTCCGATTCCATGCCGCTTTCGAGACAGAACAGCAGGAGTAGGGCGAACAGGTCGCGGCTGGTCGGGTAGAGGAGGGGCGCGAGGCGGCCCGGGGAATGTTCGTCGGCCGGCGCCCGGCCGACCCGAGCGGCCAGCCCCTGACGCGTGAACTGCCCCTGGCTCTGGTGGATCTCCCACAGCACGTTGGCGTCGGAACTCCATCCAGCGGCCCGAGGGTCCCGCCCCTGTGCCAGGAGCGACGGCCCCTCCACCGTCAGCCGACGAACTGCGTGGTCGATGTCGGAGCGTGCGGCAGCGCGTAACTGCTCCACGATGTGGGGCGAATAGGCGTCGCGAGGGGCGTACGAGCCGACCGGACCCGCTGAGGTATGGGCGAGCCGCCGGACCATGGCAGGCGACAAGCCTCCCTCCTTGTCGCTCAGGCGCCGCAAGATCCAAACGATGTCGGCGATACGCGCGTAGGGCGTCCTTGAGGACTCCGGATGCCTTTCGCGTAGATGGCTCTCGAACCCGTCCAGGTGGCGGGGCAGGAGATCACCCACGCGTAGTTCCACTTGCTCCGTCGATGCGATCCAGCGTGCCCATTCGCGACACGAGCGGGCGCGATTCCGCAGCTTATGCGGCGACCCTGTGCCCTGGCCCACGGCACACGAAGCCGCCAGTTCTGCGCCCAGGGCCCGTAGCAATCGCTGCTGAGGCTCGCGAGTCCAGTCCACGATGGCCGCTCGGTTGTCCGGGAAGGTGACCTCGATCTTCAGCAGTCCCAGCGCTGTGGGAGTTGGATCAACAGCCTGCTCCGCAGGCACACTCAGCCGGGCCCGACGCCGTCCTCGTCCTACCACGACATCTCTCCTCGCGCCTGTGATACGGACTGTTGATCCTCCTGCGAGACCTGCGTCGCCGTGGCCGCGACCTCGGACGTCCAAGCGTCCACCGCGCCGTCGATCAAGGACTGCGCCTGGTCGGTGCAGTCGAGGTAGATGTACGTCGTCGTGATCGAGGAGTGCCCCAGCAGCCGACGCAGGTGATCGAGGGGGTCTCCGATGATCCGGCGGTACACGCCGTCGGCCATTTCAAGCCTGTCCACCGAGCCGATCTGCTCGTGGATCAGCGCCGACAGCAGATGAACCGCGAAGGTGTGCCTGAGCACATGAGGCGTGGCGGCGACATCGACCCCGAACGTCCGGCACCTCTCCGAGGCGCGCACGAATACGGACTCCCAGGCGGACAGAGACACAGGTCGTGCTTTCTGTCCGAGCCATACGCATGCGGGGCCGAGAGGACGGTCTTGCTCGTCCATGAGGAAGAGCCGGGACCGGATCGATGGCAGCACACGTGACCAGGGAACTCTTCGCAGCCGACCGTCCTTTGTCGGGTCTTCGAAGTTGAGCGGTGCGGTGGTTCGGCTGGCTGATGTGCTGTCACGCTCCGTGGCCGGTCGGGGCCCCGAATGCAGGATGCCCGTGGT
>NZ_JBIRUY010000097.1:0-2745 GCF_044335305.1 Streptomyces sp. NPDC020490
AACATCGCCGCCGCCCTGCGGCATCACGCACGCGCCACCGACCGCCCCATCAACCTGCTCCTGACAGCGTGATCAACAACTTTGCCGGAGCCCTGTCCGACACCCCGGCAGCACGAGCGACCAACCGGACACCGCCATACCCCAGAGCCCGCGCGTCCGCCCCCAGCACCAGCCGGCGCCGCCGCTCGTCCAGATGCGGCAACAGCCGGGCAAACTTCTCCGCCAGCACAACCTCGACCCCCTCCACCACAACAGCACCCTACGACCCCAACTGCCCTACCAGAAACCGAAGTTATTTTTCGGCGGCTCCCTGCCTGTCAGCCGATCAGCGGTCATTCCGAATGATAGGCAAGAGATACTCATGCAGATCACAAGATGCACGCATAAAAATCCTCTCGTTCGGCTCGAGTAAAGTAAGCGAGACAGAAATCGAAGTCGTCATGGGCATCGGCGTCTACACCATGTCCACCGTCGCCAACCGCCTGACCGGCGCCCCCCTAGACCCCCAGATGAACCGCTTCGCCTGGAACGGCCCCGCCACCCACTGAAACTTCCGCCCCCATCCCAAACCAACAACGGCCCACCACGGCAGACCACACTCACCCCCGAAGCGCCGGCAGCCACTCACACATCCAAGAGGAAAAAATGAAGCCGCTAAACCGAGGACGCGCCAGCGTCCTCGCCCTCGCCCTCGCCGCAGGCTCAGCCTGCCTCACCACCGGCACCAGCACCGCAGCAACCACCTCAACTGAATACACGGTTTACAACAGCGGCTGGGCGGCCCCCCAGACATCGGGTTACGTTGCAGTCAAGTGCCCTTCTTCCTACCCCTACCCTGAGTACGTTACCGCAGCGATCAGTGGCGAAAAGGTGAAGTTGGGCAATTTCACCTCGGCGAACTATCCCGGAACCACAAAGCTGGAATTCTTCAACGGCAACCCGTACAGTAACCCGGCAAAGAATGTCTGGGTGACGATGACCGTCACCTGCTCTTCCCTCAATCCAGGGAGCCAACCGCAAATTGCACTGAAAAAGGAAGTTACCATTCCAGAAAAGGGTCTCATATTCCCCGGAACCGCATCGGTGGCACTCAAGTGCCCGACTAACACGCCTTACTACGCCGGGGGAACATGGAAATTTCCGGATCTGGATCAGATTGAGCTTGACAGCATGTCTGTTAATGATGAGCCTCCCCAAGAAGTGATGTTGAGTTTGAATAATTACAGTTCCTCGCCACAAAAGGGTTATGCTCAAATTTACTGTCGGACATAGCAGCTGTAGGGTGCGCTTCGAAAGTGCTGGTCACAACCACTCGTTGATGGCTGCGACCAGCACGGTCGCTTCGTAGCGAACGGCGAGCTTGTCGTATCTGGTGGCGACCGCACGGTGCCGTTTAAGGCAATTGATTCCGCACTCCACCGCGTGGCGCTGCTTGTAGTCGTCCTTGTCGAACTTCGGCGGCCGGCCGCCGTGTTGAAGTTTCCCCGTGATCTTGGACACTCGATGGTTATGCCGCGAGGGTGTGTTGATGCCGCTGCCTGGTCTCGGCCGGGGTGTGGTAGTCGAAGATCTTGTGCTTGCGTAGGCGGTGGCGGTTGTAGAAAGTCTCGATGAAGGTGAAGACCTCGGCGCGGGCGGTCGTCCGGTCGGGCCAGGTCCGGGTTCCGATCTCCTCCTTGAGCAGGGCCCAGAAACTCTCCGCCGCGGCGTTGTCGAAGCGTGATCCGGTGTGTCCGCAGCTCTGTCGTAGCCCCAACTCCTGTATTCGATGGCTGAATTGCGCCGATGTGTACTCGCTGCCGTGATCGCTGTGGATCACGCATCCGGGCTCCAGACCGTCTCGGCCGTAGGCCATGTCGAGGGCGTCGACGACGAGCTCTGCGCGATGGTGATCGGCCATGGCATAGCCGACGACCTCGCGGGTGGCCAGGTCCAGCCAGCAGGCGAGGTAGAGCCGGCCCTCGGCCGTCGGGAGATAGGTGATGTCGCCGACCAGCTTGATCCCGGGACGCTCGGCGTGGAAGTCGCGGCCGATCAGGTCCGGGGCCGGCCTCGCTTTCACGTCCGGCCGGGTCAGCGAGCGGTGCTTGCGGCGGGTGACGCCGCGGATGTCGCGCTCGCGCATGACGCGGGCGATGCGCTTGCGGTTCACCCGGTGCCCCAGACGTCGCAGCTCGGCGTGGATGCGCGGGACGCCGTAGGTGCGACGGGAGGCGATGTGGAGCACGGTGATCTCGTGGGCGAGCGCGTCGTCGGCCGCCCGGCGGGCCTGCCGAGCGGCCTCGCCCTCGCGCCAGGCGTAGTAGGAGGAGCGGGCCACGCGCAGCACCCGGCACAACAGCACGATCGGGTAGTTCGCCTTCTCCGCATGGATCAACCGGTACAACATGGTCACCGGTCGCTCTCCTTCACGAAGAAGGCCGTCGCTTTTTTCAGGATCTCGATCGTCTGCTGCTGTTCGCGGTTCTCTCTGCGCAGCCGACGCAGTTCCTCACGCTCCGCGCTGGTCAGCTCGCTCGGGGCGCCCTCGCCCTGGTCGGCCTTGGCCCGGCGATACCAGCCGCGCAGGGACTCGGAGCTGATGCCGAGTTCCCGGGCGACGGCGGTGACCGTCTTGCCCGAGGAGTCGACGAGCGCGATCGCGTCGCGCTTGAACTCCTCGGTGTACCGCTTCGTGTACTTGCTTCCCACCTGGTGCTACTTCCTCTGGAACCTCAGGTCCCAGTCTCCAGGTGTCCACGATCA
>NZ_JBIRUY010000098.1:0-2648 GCF_044335305.1 Streptomyces sp. NPDC020490
CATCTGGCCGGGCAGGGTGTGACGCATTTTCTGGAGTTGGGTCCGCAGGGTGTTCTCACGAGCATGGTCCAGGAGAATCTGGGCGACGATTTCGACGGGTTGCTGGCTTGTGTGTTGCGGAAGGGTCGTCCGGAGCCGGAGGCGTTCGTGACGGCGTTGGCGGAGGCGTGGACGCGTGGTCTGCCCGTCGAGTGGGACAGCCTGTTCCAGAGCACCGCCACCCGGCATGTCGACCTGCCCACCTACCCCTTCCAGCACCAGCGCTACTGGCCCCGCGCCGCCCCCTTCGCCGCCGCCGGTGTCGAGGCCGCCGGGCTCGAGGCGCCGGACCACCCGCTGCTGGGTGCCACCGTGGTGTCCGCCGACAGTGAGCAGGTGCTGCTCACCGGGCGGTTGTCGCTGCGCAGCCATCCGTGGCTCGCGGACCACGCGGTGGGCGGGACGGTGCTGCTGCCGGGGACCGCGTTCGTGGAGCTCGTCCTGCGGGCGGGTGAGGAGGCGGGCTGCGGTGCCGTCGAGGAACTGACGCTGGAGGCGCCGCTCGCGCTGCCCGAACGCGGATCCGTCCAGGTCCAGGTGCTCGTCGGGACGGCCGGCGAGGACGGCGCCCGGAGCGTGAGCGTCCACGCACGGCCCGAGGGCGGCGACGCGGTGTGGGTCCGGCATGCCGAGGGGCGTCTGGCCCCTGCCGGGGCCGTGGCCGCGGAGGCCGCCGGGTGGGCCGTGGCCTGGCCGCCGCCGGGTGCGGAGCCCGTCGACCTCGACGGGTTCTATGAGGGGCTTGCGCTGGCCGGTTACGGGTACGGCCCGGCCTTTCAGGGGTTGGCCCGCGCCTGGTGCCGGAGCGACGGTGATGTCGTGTTCGCCGAAGTGGTGCTGCCCGACGCGCAGCGGGAGGAGGCGGGCCGGTTCGCTCTGCATCCGGCCCTGCTCGACGCTGCGCTGCACGGGCTCGCGCTGTCCGGGCCGGCTGCGGACACGGGTGATGTGCGGCTGCCCTTCGCGTGGAGCGAGGTACGCCTGCAAGCCGTGGGCGCGTCCCGGTTGAGGGTCCGGTTGACGCCCACCGGCCCGGACACCCTCGCCGTCGACGTGGCGGACCCGGCCGGCCACCCGGTCGCGTCCGTGGCGTCGTTGGCCACCCGCACCGTCTCCGGCGAACGGCTCGCCGCGTCCCTGGCGGGCGCCGGACGGCCCGACGCGCTGCACCGGCTCGAGTGGACCGCCGCCCCGCCCGTCTCCCCCCGGGTGGGGACGGCCGCCCGCGCCATCATCGGGGCCGGCGCCGCGTACGCCGACGTGGCCGCCCTGCGCGCCGCGCTCGACGCGGGCGACACGCCGGTGCCCGCGGAGGCCGTGCTGTTCGCCCCGCAGGCGGACGGTGCCGACGTCTCCGACTCGGCCCGCGCCCGCACCGGCGCTCTGCTCACGCAGCTCCAGGACTGGCTCGCCGACGAGCGGCTGGAGGCCGTCCGGCTCGCCGTCGTGACCCGTGGCGCCGTCGCCGTACGCCCCGGTGAAGGCGTGGACGACCTGACGCAGGCCCCGTTGTGGGGTCTCGTACGGGCTGCACAGATCGAGCATCCGGAGCGGTTCGTGCTGTGCGACGGTGACACCTCCGACGCACTGCTGGACGCGGTGTTCGCCGCCGCCGAACCGCAGCTCGCCCTGCGGGACGGGGCGCTGTTCGTGCCGCGACTGGTACGCGCCGACGCGCCCGGGCAGCACACCGCCCTCGCGCTGCCCGCCGGCGCCCCCTCCTGGCTGCTGAGCACCTCCGGCGCCGGAACACTCGACGGCCTGGCCTTCGTGCCGTCCGACGCCCACGAGATCCAGCTCGCCGCGGGTGAGGTCCGTGTGGCCGTGCGTGCGGCCGGCCTCAACTTCCGTGACGTCCTCGTCGCGCTCGGCATGTACCCGGGCCACGCCCACATGGGCAACGAGGGGTCCGGCGTCGTCACCGAGGTCGGACCCGGCGTGACGGACCTGCGGGTCGGCGACCGGGTGACCGGACTGATCCGCGGCGCCTTCGGCCCGGTCGCCGTCGTGGACCGGCGCCTGGTGGTCCGTATCCCCGACGACTGGACCTTCGAGCAGGCCGCGGCGATCCCGACGGTCTTCCTGACCGCCTACTACGGCCTGGTCGACCTCGCCGGGCTGCGCGCGGGCGAGCGGGTCCTGGTGCACTCCGCGGCCGGCGGCGTCGGCATGGCCGCCGTGCAGCTGGCCCGGCACCTGGG
This sequence comes from Streptomyces sp. NPDC020490, assembly GCF_044335305.1. NCBI lineage: Bacteria > Bacillati > Actinomycetota > Actinomycetes > Kitasatosporales > Streptomycetaceae > Streptomyces > Streptomyces sp. NPDC020490. Next base: position 2,241 of record NZ_JBIRUY010000098.1, read on the forward strand.
CGCCGAGGTGTTCGGCACGGCGAGCGAGGGCAAGTGGGACACCCTGCGCGCCCTCGGCCTGGACGACGACCACATCGCCTCCTCCCGCGACGCGTCCTTCGAGGACGCGTTCCGCGCCGCGACCGGTGGCAGGGGCATGGACGTGGTCCTGGACTGCCTGGCCGGTGAGCTGGTCGACGCCTCGCTGCGGCTGCTGCCGCGCGGCGGCCGGTTCCTGGAGATGGGCAAGACCGACATCCGCGACCCGGAGGACGTGGCCCGTACGTTCCCCGGCGTCGCATACCAGGCGTTCGACATGGTCGAAGGCGCCGGGCCGGAGCGGATCGGGGAGATGCTGCGGGAGCTGGTGGGGTTGTTCGAGGCGGGTGTGCTGCGGCCGTTGCCGGTGCGGGCGTGGGATGTCCGGCG
>NZ_JBIRUY010000099.1:0-2315 GCF_044335305.1 Streptomyces sp. NPDC020490
GTCATGGGCGCCCAGGGCGCCGTCAACATCCTGCACCGCCGCACCATCACCGACGCCGACGACGCCGAGGCCACCCGCGCCCGGCTCATCCAGGAGTACGAGGACACCCTCCTCAACCCCTACGTCGCCGCCGAACGCGGCTACGTCGACGCCGTGATCATGCCCTCCGACACCCGCCGCCACGTCGTCCGCGGACTGCGCCAGCTGCGCACCAAACGGGAGACCCTGCCCCCCAAGAAGCACGGCAACATCCCCCTGTAAGGAGCCGCTGTGATCAAGGTCGTACGGGGAAACCCCACCCCCGAGGAACTCGCCGCCGCCCTCGCGGTGGTCAGGGCCCGTGCCGCGCTCGCGGCCGCGGCGGCGCCGAGCGTGCCGCACGACAGGGACTCCTGGTCGGACCCGTCCCGCATCGCGGCGCACCGCCTGCCCCAGCCGGGGCCCACGACGTGGGCGCGCACCTACTGGCCGAGCTGAGCACCACCGGGAGACCACGACCCGCGGGGAGACCACGGCCGGGGAACGGGGAGTCCGGGCGAACCTGAGTACCCGTACTCAGGCGTCCGGACCACCGCCCGGAGCACGCTGGGAGCATGCTGTGGTCCGATCCCGAGAACGAGCCGCCCGAGGAACTGCGGGACACGCAGGAGATGTTGCGGCGGCTCGGCATTCTCATGGCCCTGGCCATGGTGCTGGCGATGATCGTGATCGGCCTGAGGTGAGCGGGCGGGGACACCTCGCTACGCTGACCGCATGACCGATCAGCCGCGCCGCCGCCTCGTGCTCGCCTCCCAGTCCCCCGCCCGGCTCGGCCTGCTGCGCCAGGCCGGATTCGATCCCGAGGTGATCGTCAGCGGTGTGGACGAGGACGCCGTCACCGCGCCCACCCCGGCCGACCTGGCGCTCGCCCTCGCCGAGGCGAAGGCCTCCGTGGTGGCCGCCCGGCCCGAGGTGAAGGGCGCGCTGGTGATCGGCTGCGACTCGGTGCTGGACCTGGACGGCGAGGCGCTGGGCAAACCGGCCGACGCCGAGGAGGCCACGGCCCGCTGGAAGGCGATGCGCGGGCGCGCGGGCACCCTGCAGACCGGCCACTGCGTCTACGTCGCCGGGACCGGCCGCTACTCCTCCGGCATCGCCTCCACCGTCGTCCGCTTCGGCGAGCCCTCCGACGAGGAGATCGCCGCGTACGTCGCCTCGGGCGAACCCCTCCACGTCGCCGGGGCGTTCACCCTCGACGGTCTCTCGGCCCCGTTCATCGAGGGCATCGAGGGCGATCACGGCAACGTGATCGGCATCAGCCTGCCCCTCGTGCGCAAGCTGCTGGCGCACCTGGGCGTCGGCATCACGGACCTGTGGGCGCCGGACCGGGCGTGACCGGGCTGCCGCCGTCCCCCGCGCCGTCCCGGGGCTCCCCGGCGGGCGCGGGGCCCCGCGGGGCGTCGTACGTCATCAGCAGCAGGACGACGAGCGCGAGCACGACCACCATGAACACGAACGCCGGCCAGCCCACCAGACCCCACGCGAAGGCCCCCAGCAGCCCGTGCACGACGGCGACGCTGATCAGCAGGACCCGCCCGAAGCCGGCCGGCGGGCGGTCCCGCAGGGCGACGAGCAGGGCGACCAGTCCGCACAGGGCGAAGTAGAGCCCGAAGACGATCCCGCCCGCCTTCGACGACACCGACATCATGTCCGGGTCCAGGCCGGCCAGGGACATGTCCTGGCGGTCGACGACGATTCCCAGGAACCAGTTCAGCGCCGCGACGCCGACCGCTTCCGCGAACAGCACGAGCGCCACGATCCATGCCACCGGTCTGCGCACCACCGGTCCCCACCCACTCTCGAGCCGAACGCCTGTTACCCGAAGTATGTTTCGATACATCGCGAACGCTACTAACGGGTAAACCGCGGGACAAGGGTCCGGTGGGTGGCAAAGATTCATTGGGCCGTTCGTAGGGATTCCACAAAGAAACCGGGTGGCCCGCAGCACGCTCTTACAGAGACCTTGACCACATGAGGGGACTAGGGTTTCCGGGAGGAGTCCTGCGTATTGCGGTGCGACAAGGGATTTCGCCGGTTGAGCGAGCCTCGAATCACGCTCCGTGTGGGCAAGCTCACCATTGGGGACGGGTCGATGCGCCGTGTCGGCAGTCCCTAAACTCGGCTTGTTTCAAGGAGGGAGCCTCTATCGTGCGCAAGGTGCTCATCGCCAACCGTGGCGAAATCGCTGTCCGTGTCGCCCGGGCCTGCCGGGACGCCGGTATCGCGAGCGTGGCCGTCTACGCCGACCCGGACCGGGACGCTCTGCACGTCCGCGC
>NZ_JBIRUY010000100.1:0-2246 GCF_044335305.1 Streptomyces sp. NPDC020490
CGGCGGCATCGGGGGTTGCCGGCGGTGTCGTTGGCGTGGGGGCAGTGGGCCGAGTCCAGTGGTATGACCGGCACCCTCGACGCCACCGACCTCGCCCGTATGGCGCGGAGCGGAATGCGGCCGCTGCCCGTCGAGGAAGGGCTCGCCCTCTTCGACGCCGCCGCCCGCCACGACGAGGCGGTGCTCGCCGCCGTCCGGTTCGACCCGGCCGCGCTGCGCGGACAGGCCGACGCCGGACAGCTCCCCGCCGTCCTCCGGGGGCTCGTCCGCGCAGCCGGGCGACGGGCCGCCGACCAGGACCCGGCCGTCGGAGCACCGGCGGCCCTCGCCGCCCGTCTCGCCGCGCTGGCTCCCGCGGAACGGGCCCAGGCCCTGCTCGACCTGACGCGAACCCACGTGGCCGCCGTGCTGGCCCACCCCGATCCGGCCGCCCTCGACATCGACCGCGGTTTCCTCGAGCTCGGTTTCGACTCGCTGACCGCCGTCGAGCTGCGGAACGTCCTGACCACCGTCACCGGACTGCGCCTGCCCACCTCGCTGATCTTCGACTACCCGACCCCGGCGGCCCTCGCGGCTCACCTGGCCGCCGAGATCCAGCCCGACGGCGCGGCCGCCGAGACCGCCGTACTCACCGCCATGAACGAGTGGGAGGCCGCCGCCGTCGCGCTGCCCGCCGGCAGCGACGGCCGGGAGCGCGCCGTCAACCGGCTCCGCTCCCTCCTCTGGAAACTCGAACAACTCGACCAGCTCGACCAGAACGGCATCAAGGCCGACGGCGACGGCGAGGCGGCCGAGCCGGGCGACGAGCCCGAACTCAGCACCGCCACCGACGACGAGATGTTCGCCCTGATCGAGAAAGAGCTCGGCCTCAACTGACCGCCCGCACGACGCAGAAGGCCGCAGGCGCCGCACGCCGCCTCCGGCATCCGCCCCCCAACCCAGCCAGGACCCGCAGCCCCGCAAGCTCCCGGAGGCACCGCTCAGATGGCCACCAGCAACGAGGAAAAGCTCCGCGACTACCTCAAGCTCGTCACCGCGGACCTCCAGCAGACGCGCAGGCGTCTGCAGGCCGTCGAGGCACGGGAGCAGGAGCCGATCGCCGTCGTCGGCATGGCCTGCCGCTACCCCGGCGGCGTCACCTCCCCGGAAGGACTGTGGGAACTGGTCCTCGAAGGCCGTGACGCCATCGGCGGCTTCCCCGACGACCGCGGCTGGGACCTCGACGCCCTCTACGACCCCGACCCCGACGCCCCCGGCCGCAGCTACGTCCGCGAAGGCGGCTTCGTCCACGACGCCGTCGGCTTCGACGCCGCGTTCTTCGGCATCCCGCCGCGCGAGGCGCTCGCCATGGACCCGCAGCAGCGGCTCTTCCTGGAAACCTCCTGGGAGGTCCTGGAACGCGCCGGCCTCGACCCGGCCACCCTCAAGGGGAGCAGGACCGGCGTCTTCGTCGGCGCCGGCAACCCCGGCTATCTCGGCGGCGGCACCGGCACCCCGCCCCCGGAGATCGAGGGCTACACCCTCACCGGCAACGTCAACAGTGTCATCTCCGGCCGCGTCGCCTACACCTTCGGCCTGGAGGGCCCGGCCGTCACCGTCGACACCGCCTGCTCCTCCTCCCTCGTCGCCCTCCACCAGGCCGCACAGGCACTGCGCGCAGACGAATGCGCCCTGGCCCTCGCCGGCGGCGTCACCGTCATGCCGAACCCCTGGCTCTTCCAGGAGTTCAGCCGCCAGCGCGGCCTCGCCAAGGACGGCCGCTGCAAGGCCTTCTCCGCCTCGGCGGACGGCACCGTCTGGGGCGAGGGCGTGGGCGTGCTGCTCCTGGAGCGCCTGTCGGACGCGCGGCGCAACGGTCACCAGGTGCTTGCGGTCGTACGGGGTTCCGCCGTCAACCAGGACGGCGCCAGCAGCGGTCTGACCGCTCCCAACGGGCCTTCCCAGCAGCGGGTGATCCGGCAGGCCCTGGCCAATGCCCGGCTGACCCCTGCCGACGTGGACGCGGTCGAGGCGCACGGCACCGGCACGGCGCTGGGCGATCCGATCGAGGCGCAGGCCCTGCTCGCGACCTACGGGCAGGACCGCGCCGAGGACCGGCCGCTGTGGCTCGGGTCCGTCAAGTCGAACATCGGCCACACCGCGGCTGCCGCGGGTGTGGCGGGTGTGATCAAGATGGTGATGGCGATGCGGCACGGTGTGCTGCCGCGGACGTTGCACGCGGAGGAGCCGTCGCCGCATGTGGACTG
>NZ_JBIRUY010000101.1:0-2186 GCF_044335305.1 Streptomyces sp. NPDC020490
TTCGTGGAGCTCGTCCTGCGGGCGGGTGAGGAGGCGGGCTGCGGTGCCGTCGAGGAACTGACGCTGGAGGCGCCGCTCGCGCTGCCCGAACGCGGGGCGGTGCAGATCCAGGTCGAGGTCGGTGCGGCGCAGGAGTCGGGTGCGCGGTCCGTCGCGGTCCACGCGCGGGCCGAGGGCGCCGCCGACGTGCCGTGGACGCGGCATGCGAGCGGTTCCCTCGCGCCGGGCGGGCCCGTGCCCGCCGCCGAGGACGCCGCATGGCCGCCGCCGGGTGCGCAGCCGGTGGACCTGGCCGGGTTCTACGAGGGTCTGGCCGCCGCCGGTTACACGTACGGGCCCGCCTTCCGTGGCCTGCGTGCCGCCTGGCGGCTCGGGGACGAGATCCTCGCCGAAGTCGTGGCGGACGACGACCACCGCGCCGAAGCCGGTGAGTTCGGGCTGCACCCGGCGCTGCTCGACGCGGCACTGCACGGCATGCTCCTCGACGTACCGGGCGGCGAGGACGCGGCGCTGCGGCTGCCGTTCTCCTGGAGCGGGGTCCGCCTGTACGCCGAGGGCGCCACGGCACTCCGGGTGCGGCTGCAGCCGGTGGGCGGCGACACCGTACGCGTGAACGTGGCCGACACCGCGGGCCTGCCGGTGGCCGCGATCGAGGCGCTCAGCCTGCTGCCGGTCTCCGCCGAGCAGTTGCAGCGAGCCCGGGCGGCGGACAACGACAGCCTCTTCCGCGTCGCCTGGACGCCCCTCACCGCCGACCACGAACCGCCGCGGTCCTGGGCCGTGCTGCGCACTCCGCACTCCGACGACGAGGCCGCCGCGACGGTCTACGCCGACCTGGGCGCGCTGGCCGCTGCCGTCGCCGACGGCACGCCCGTGCCGGACACCGTGCTGCTGCCGGTACCGCCGCGCAGTTCCGTGGTGACCGCCGAGCGGGTGCGCGAGGAGACGGCACGGCTGCTCACGCAGGTGCAGCGATGGCTGGCCGAGCCGGCGTTCGACGGTGCCAGGCTCGTGATCGTCACGCACGGCGCGATCGCCGTCCGCCGGGGCGAGGACGTCTCGGACCTCGTCCATGCCGGGGTCTGGGGACTGGTGCGGTCCGCGCAGGCCGAGAACCCGGGGCGGCTCGTCCTCGTCGACGTCGACACGGACGCCGGCGCCGTCGACGAGGACACGCCGGTCATCCCGGCCGTGGCCACCGGCGAGGAGCAGATCGCCGTCCGCGACGGTGAACTCCTCGCCCCGCGCCTGACGCGCCGCACCGGCAGTGCCCTGCTCACCCCGCCCGAGGACGTTCCCTGGCGGCTCGACACACCCGGCGACGGCACCCTGGAGAGCCTGGCCCCGGTGCCGTTCCCCGAAGCGGCCGCACCCCTCACCGAGGGGCAGGTGCGGATCGCCGTCCGCGCGGCCGGCCTCAACTTCCGCGATGTGCTGATGGCGCTCGGCATGTATCCCGACACGATCGTGCTCGGCAGCGAGGCCGCGGGGGTCGTCACTGAGGTCGGTCCCGGAGTGACGGACCTCGCCGTCGGGGACCGGGTGATGGGCATGGTGCCCCACTCCTTCGCCGCGGTGACCGTCGCCGACGCCCGGATGGTCGTGCGCGTTCCGCGAGGCTGGTCGTTCGAGCAGGCCGCGTCGGTGCCCGCCGTGTTCCTGACCGCGTACTACGCCCTCGTGGACCTCGCCGGCCTCCGGCGTGGCGAGCGGGTCCTGGTGCACTCCGCGGCCGGCGGTGTCGGCATGGCCGCCGTGCAGCTGGCCCGGCGCCTGGGCGCCGAGGTGTTCGGCACGGCGAGCGAGGGCAAGTGGGACGTACTGCGCCGGGAGGCGCGCCTGGAGGCCGCCCACTACGGCTCCTCCCGGTCGACCTCCTTCGAGGAGCGCTTCAAGGCCGCGACCGGTGGCAGGGGCATGGACGTGGTCCTGGACTGCCTGGCCGGCGAGCTGGTCGACGCCTCGCTGCGGCTGCTGCCGCGCGGCGGCCGGTTCGTCGAGATGGGCAAGACCGACATCCGCGACCCCGAGCAGGTCGCCCGCGACCACCCGGGTGTGGCCTACCGGGCTTTCGATCTGATGGAGGCGGGCCCGGAGCGGATCGGGGAGATGCTGCGGGAGCTGGTGGGGTTGTTCGAGGCGGGTGTGCTGCGGCCGTTGCCGGTGCGGGCGTGGGATGTCCGGCG
>NZ_JBIRUY010000102.1:0-1815 GCF_044335305.1 Streptomyces sp. NPDC020490
TCCACATGCGGCGACGGCTCCTCCGCGTGCAACGTCCGCGGCAGCACACCGTGCCGCATCGCCATCACCATCTTGATCACACCCGCCACACCCGCCGCTGCGGAGGTGTGGCCGATGTTCGACTTCAGGGAGCCCAGCCACAGCGGCCGGTCCTCGGCGCGCTCCTGCCCGTACGTCGAGATCAGCGCCTGCGCCTCGATCGGATCGCCCAGCGCCGTGCCGGTGCCGTGCGCCTCGACCGCGTCCACGTCGGCGGGACTGAGGCGAGCGTTGGCCAGGGCCTGCCGGATCACCCGCTGCTGGGAAGGCCCGTTGGGAGCCATGAGACCGTTGGAGGCGCCGTCCTGGTTGACGGCGGAGCCACGTACGACCGCGAGAACCCGGTGGCCGTTGCGCCGCGCGTCCGACAGGCGCTCCAGGAGCAGCACGCCCACGCCCTCCGACCAAGCGGTGCCGTCCGCGGCGGCCGAGAACGCCTTGCAACGGCCGTCCTTGGCGAGGCCGCGCTGGCGGCTGAACTCGACGAACAGGTCGGGCGTCGGCATCACCGTGACGCCGGCGGCCAGGGCGAGCGTGCACTCGCCCTGCCGCAGGGCCTGCGCGGAGAGGTGCAGGGCGACCAGCGAGGAGGAGCAGGCGGTGTCGACGGTGAGGGCCGGCCCCTCCAGGCCCAGGGTGTAGGCGATGCGGCCGGATATGACGCTGGTGAGGTTGCCGGTGAGGGAATAGCCCTCGACTCCTTCGCCGCCCATCTGTTGCAGGCCGCCGAAGTAGCCGGGCTGGGTGGCGCCCGCAAAGACGCCGATGGGGGCCTTGCGGATCCCGGTCGGATCGATGCCGGCGCGTTCGAAGACCTCCCAGGAGGTCTCCAGGACGAGGCGCTGCTGCGGGTCCATGGCGAGCGCCTCGCGAGGTGAGATGCCGAAGAACGCCGGGTCGAACTCGGCCGCGTCGTGGAGGAATCCGCCTTCGCGGACGTACGTGGTCCCCGGGTGGTCCGGGTCCGGGTGGTAGAGCGTCTCCAGGTCCCAGCCGCGGTCGGTGGGGAAGCCGGAGATCACGTCGGCACCGCTGTCGACGAGCCGCCACAGGTCTTCGGGCGAGGTGACTCCGCCGGGGTAGCGGCAGGCCATGCCGACGATGGCGATCGGCTCGTCATACGCGGCGCCGGCTGCCGTGACGGTGCGGGCGACGGGGTTCTCGCCGAGCACCTCGGCGCGGATGAAGGCCGCGACGGCGGTCGGGGTCGGGTAGTCGAAGGCGAAGGCGGCGGGCAGCCGCAGTCCGGTCGCGGTGTTGAGACGGTTGCGCAGGTTGACGGCGGCCAGGGAGTCGAACCCCAGCTCCTTGAAGGCCCGGTCGGGGTCGATGGCGCCGGGTCCGTCGTGACCGAGGACCGCGGCGGCGTGGGCCCGCACCAGTTCGAGCACGGTGCGGTGCTGCTCGGCCTCGGGCTGTGCGCCGAGCCTTTCACGTAACGCCGCCGCTGCGGCCTCGAGTTCAGCCGGGTCGGCTGCGGACTGCAGGGCGGCGAGAGCCTGCCGGGTCTCGGGCGCACGGCGCCTGCGCAGCCAGGACGCCATCTGCGGCAGTGCCTCGCGCAGCGATGTCTGCGGGTCGATCTCCAGCGTGCCGAGCAGGGCGTCCACGTCGTCGTGGTCGACGGCCTGCCAGAACTGCTCCTCGATCTCGTCGCGGGGCGCGGCCAGTTCGGGGGTGAGCCAGTAGCGCTGGTGCTGGAAGGGGTAGGTGGGCAGGTCGACATGCCGGGTGGCGGTGCTCTGGAACAGGCTGTCCCACTCGACGGGCAGACCA
>NZ_JBIRUY010000103.1:0-1684 GCF_044335305.1 Streptomyces sp. NPDC020490
CCTCCCCGTTTCGGTTGGGGTGGCTGAGCTGGGCTGATCTCGGGGGCCCGCGATTTTGGCTGCTGGTCGAGGAGTGGGCATGGCTGGGGCCCGACGCTGGGGTCGGGTGCTCCGGGGTTCCTCGGGTCGCGGATGGGCAGGGACAGTGCTGCGGGTCAGGTGGCTGGCCGGGGCAGGGCTGCGAGGCGGGTGAATGCGCTGGTCAGCTCGTATCGCCAGGGCCAGGTGGCGGAGATCCGTAGGCGGAGTTGGCGGCCTCCGCGGGTGATGCGGGCGGCGGCGTGCAGCAGCCGGTAACGGAGTTTCTTCGGCTCGGCGGTGGCCAACTCGCCGTCCAGGAGGAGGGCCTGGGTCCAGGCGAGCAGGTCGATGCCGGTCAGAGCGAGTTCGAGCCAGGCGGCGTTGATCTGGAAGAGACGGGAGGGGAAGCGGCCGAAGCCGGTGGACTTGCCGCAGCGGATGCGGTCCTCGACGCGGGCATGCGCGCGGTGGCGGACCTCCAGGCGTTGCGCGGTGCCCCCGCCCGTGACCGGGGTGTCGGTGAGAAAGACCTGGTGGCGCATGCCTTCGTCGAAGTCGAACAGGGACAGCTGGGCACCGGGATGCGGACGCTCACGCCGCACGATGACGCGGGTGCCGCCTGGGTAGCCGGTGAGGTCGATCATGCCGGTCAGCTCGGCGACCTCTGCTCCGTCGCGCAGGGATCCGTCCTGTTCCAGGGCCGGGTGCCAGACCCGGTCGGGCAGGGTCCGGATCGCTTTGCGGACCGGTTCGGTGACGGGGTGTCCGACGGAGAAGGAGGTGTGGATGCCCCGGTCGCGCAGGGTGCGTATGTGGTGCAGGAAGGCTTTCGCGCCGCCGGCGCTGTCGGTGCGGATGAGGATGTCGCCGCCGTGGCGGTGGGCGTCGGGGATCTGGGCCAGCGCCTGGTCGAGGACGGTGATGTGGTCGGAGGCGGTGTTGGCGCCGGCGTTGCCCGGCCGCAGCACCCCGGCCAGAGCTTCACCGGTGTTGTCCAGGAAACACAGCAGCGGGTGGTAGCCGAAACCGCGTTTGTAGGTGGCGGCTGCCTGCTCTTTCTCGGAGTGGCAGGTGACCAGGGTGGCGTCGAGGTCCAGGACCAGGCCGGGCAGGTCACGCCCGCCCGCGCGGGACGCTGGTATGCCGTCACGGGTGTCGGCGGCTTGCAGCCAGGCGATTTCGCGTGCGGTGGCCCGGGCCGCTTGCAGGGCGGCCAGTGCGGGAGGGCCGATGTCGGCGAGAAGACGCCAGGCGGTGGCTGTGGAGGCGACCGGGCCGAACACCTGCCGCTGGTCACGCAGGACAGCGAGGTCAGTGATGGTCTCGCCGCCGTCGGCGAGCATCACGGCCAGGTCGACCGCCACCCGGCCGGGGTCGTGCCCCGTGCCGCGCGGCCGCAGCCGACGCAACGCGCTGGTGAAGGCGCTGGTAAGCCCGGTGGCTTCGGCTAGATCGGCCAGCAGACGGGATCCTGCATGGCTGACCACCCCGCGACCGTCGGCCGAGACGACAAGTCGGGGACGTGACCCGGTAGTGTGCACGCAGAAAGTGCCTTCCCCTGCGAGACGACAGAAGCCTTAGACAAGCCCTATCGTCCCAGGTCAGAAGGCACTTTCGCTTTGCCGCTCATGATCCGGACACGCCCCCAAGTGAAACGCGCAGG
>NZ_JBIRUY010000104.1:0-1599 GCF_044335305.1 Streptomyces sp. NPDC020490
GGTCGACAACCCATCTACCAGGAGCTTCACCTCTTCCGGAACATCACCCCCACGCCAACTGGTCAGCCGCTCAGCCAAGTTGGAAACGGCTCACTGGAAGATCGAAAATCTTCTGCACCACCTCCGCGACCGCACCTTCCGCGAGCACGGCTCCAAAATCCACGCCGGCCCACCACGCCGCCCGCGACTGCCGCAGACCCCTGACCGCCCTCGGCCGCACCGGATGACCCCGGACAGACCTCGAGCATGCAAGGGACCCTGCCTCGTCCTCAACGGAATCTGGAAGTGATCACCGTTGAGAAAACCTCATTGAGTGCACATTGCCCCGGCGGCCAAATCTGCCTTATCTGATTATGTAATTAGGCGACCGCTCGCGCGCATTCAGTGATATCACACCCGCGAGTTCCATTAAGCCCAGAAGTGGTGATTGTGATCAGAACCTCCAAGGCTTTCAAATTGCTGGCAACATCGATTATGGCCGGTGGGCTGTTCGCTGCCGTGATTACTCCGGCTTCGGCAGGGGAGTACACTGGAGCGCGCGACGTTCCTGCTTGGTCGGCGGGTTATGCCTACTGGTCCTGCCCCGATGGAAAAGTTCCCGTAAATCCCGAATTTACCCATTCCGACTATGTGACATACAGAAATCCTGTTGTTCGGCCGGACAAGGTGCTCAGGGTTGATGTTTTCAACGACAGTCGAACTCAAACGGGTGCCATTGTCGCAACGTATGACTGTGTGCCTCCTGACATCATTGACGTGCGCGGACCGTCTGGTGATACGGCTACGCCGGGAAAAAAGGCTCAGGCGACAGCAGCCTGCCCATCAACTCATCCCTACGTCATCGAAGCAAAAGTTGAGCTGTATGAAAGTAGGGGGGCTATTTCGGCTTATGAAGTCTCGAAGAATGCGGCCAAGGTCACCTCAGCTGCAGTTGTCGACTACCCGGGAACGGTGACGGTTGACCACTTGAATACCTCTGAAATGAAGGCCAACTCCATGTTCAACATCGACACCTATGGACAGGTTGAACTTAAATGCTCCACAATCGACATGACTATAGGATCTGCTCCGGATAAATTTCAGATTACTGATGTCATGAAGATCAACGAGGAAAACCTCTGGGGGGCGGGAAAGGCTGAAGCGCGGGTGTTCTGTCCTCCTCAGTACCGCGGAATAATCAGCTCAACTGCTGACGTGCAGCAGGGTATCGGATGGACCTCCCAGCTTGACCGAGCGACAGATCCTGATTCCGCCACCTTCTATTTCGTCGATCACCGGTCGGGCGACTGGATGGACAGCGTCGATGCGATTGTCACCTGCGGCGGGTAGAGAGTAATCACCACGCCTCCACCAGGGGCTTTGCATGTTGCGGTTCTGTCCGGTTGAGCACGTGAGTCCTGGTTGATCATGTCCATCCGAGTGTGGCCAGAGGGCGGCCTGGGTGGCGGGCATTGTGGCGGGTGGCGGCGGCAATGTCGGTGCGGCCGTCCCAAGGACTTTGCAGGGTTGCGGGTTGGGTGAGGTTGCCCGGTGATGGGCTGTCATGTCGCTTTATGGGGCCTGGGTGCGGGTGCGGGCACGGCCTCGTTGATCATGTGA
>NZ_JBIRUY010000105.1:0-1474 GCF_044335305.1 Streptomyces sp. NPDC020490
GGGTCTTCACAGTTGAGCGGTGCGGAGGTGTCCGCGGGTTCGGCGGGTGGTAACGCAGCGTGTGCGTAGGCGTTGGTTGTCGGCGTTGCGGAAGCCGAATGCGTTGCGGGCGACGAGCTTGATCACGCGGTTGGCGCCCTCGCTCTTGGCGTTGCTGTGTCCGGTGGCGATGAATGCCTCGATCTCGGGCCACCAGCGGTCGATGGTGGTGGCGAGCTGGCGGACTTCGGGGATGTCGGAGTCGGCGCACCAGGTGAGGAACTTCCAGCGGGCATGGCCGATTTGATGCCGGTCGGCGCCGGTGCGGGCCAGGGCGAGGAGGGTGCGCAGGCTCTCTTTGGCGATCCAGGCGGTCAGGAGCCTCTGGCCGATCGTTCCTTCGTCGAGCAGGGCGTTCCACATGCTCGCGAACTGTTCGTCGGTGAGGTCTTCCCGGTTGCGGAGCAGGCGGCGCCGGGTTTTCCACTCGGGGTGGTGGCGCGGCCGCGGCGGCCGCGGATCTCGGCGGTGGTGCGGCGCCGGACGGTGGAGAGCATCTTGTTGGCGAGCTGGACGACGTGGAAGTGGTCGACGACCACGGTGGCGTGCCGAAGACTGGTGCGGACGGCGGCCCGGTAGGTGGCCGACATGTCGATGGCCACGTACTTGATGTTCTTTCTCCATTCCAGTGGCGTGTCGGCGAGCCAGGCCAGTACGTCCGCGGTGGTGCGGCCCTCGACCTGGCCCAGCAGGGCGCCGGTGCCGAGCGCGTCGACGAAGCCTGTGTGCCACCGGTCCCGGACCAGGTGCCACTTGCCAGTGGCGCCGTTCCGTTCCCAGCGCGGTTTTCCCCGCCGGGTCTCATCGATGCCCAGCACCTCCACGTCCGGCAGTGGCGCCTCGATGACCTCGCGGGCGGCGGCGCTGAAGGCGTCCATCACGGTCGGCCAGGACAGGTGCAGGTCACGGGCGGCCTGGATGACGGTGGAGCCGGCGTCGCGTATCCGGCGCCCGGCAGCAGTGCGCAGCCGCGTGGTGATCCGTGCCCCGGCCGGTATCTGCTCGATCTGCTCGGTGAACGACCGGCGCCGGCAGTCGGGTTGGCGGCACAGCCAGCGGCGCTTGTGCCAGCGGAACTCCAGCCCCCTCTCGCCGTACGGCAGATCGCGGGGCCGGGTCACTGCCGAGCCCTTCACCCTGGTAGCGAACACCCCGCAGCCCGGGCACGCCCTGGCCCTCTCATCGGCGGTGATCAGATGGACCCGCCGGGTTCCGTCAGCCAGCAGCTCGACTCGGGCGACGGACACCCCCTCGAGGCCGAGTAACAACGTCGTATCGTTGAGCAAGCCCGTGGCTCCTGCATGATCGTTCTGCCTGAAGAACAGAAATGATCACGCAGGACCACGGGCATCCTGCATTCGGGGCCCCGACCGGCCACGGAGCGTGACAGCACATCAGCCAGCCGAACCACCGCACCGCTCAACTTCGAAGACCC
>NZ_JBIRUY010000106.1:0-1440 GCF_044335305.1 Streptomyces sp. NPDC020490
GCCACCCAGGCCGCCTCTGGCCACACTCGGATGGACATGATCAACCAGGACTCACGTGCTCAACCGGACAGAACCGCAACACGCAAAGCCCCTGCGCGCACCCCTGACCGGCACCGTCCCCGGACAGGAATCAACGCGACATCACGGACGCAAGATCAACCGACTGCCGCTGTGAAACAACGAGGCCAGTCCGTCCGGCCTGCTCACACATGCGCGGCTCACGCCGTTTCGCGTAGATCATTTCACTGAAAAAACCTCAATGGGTATATTCTACTCACGACTCGACGCCATCAGCTTCGATAAACTGGATTAGCGTCAAAAACGTGGAAAAATCAAAATCCCTTGGGTTGAAACTGGAATTCGGCAGCTGAAACCCGCGGGAGAACTGGAGATGAAGAAAAATGGCCCTTATGAAATCGGTAAGACGTATTGCGACTTCGTGTGTTCTTGCGGCAGCCACTTTGGGGGTCACGGCTACTGCCGCATCAGCCGATACGGTGACCCAAATCAGAGATCTTGGGCCGTGGTTTAATGGATGGGTGTATTTCACTTGCCCGAGTGGGCAAGTGGCTGACTCGTACTTCATCGAGAAAGGGAATGATGTAAATTTCACTAATACGCAAATCACCGCTGACGGGGTGAAGACCTACACGACCAACGTAAGCCCCAATTATAGTTGGATTAGGGCGACGCTGAACTGCACTACTCCTCCGTCGATTGAGTTGAGCGGGAAGGTGACCGTTCCTAAGAAGGGTCTTTTTGTCGACGGTGAGGCGCAAATTGACATCACGTGCCCGTCGCATCATCCGTACGCAGGCGACGCCACCTCTTCCCAGCCTGCTGGAGTTTCGGTAAACATTTCCAAGACTCAGGGGGGTGCCAGCTTCAAGTACTTCAACGGTACACTTAACGATGAGGTCGTTAAGGCGACTCTGCTCTGCCTCGTCAATCCATAACGTTTGCCGAGACTGAGCGAGAGGCGGTTCGCGCAGTTGGAGGCGGAGTTGCCCAAGGGGGCCTCGTACGACTGGCAGGACCGGTGCTGGACTCTGGGCCGGATCAAGACCGTGGTCGGCCGGCGCTTTCACCTGATTTGCACCATTCAGGGTATGCGCAGGCTCCTGATGCGCAACGGCCGGTGCTGCAAAATCCCCGCCTGCCCGGCCATGTGAGATTCCCTGGCTGTGCGGGAGTTGCTGACTACTGAGGTTGAACTCGTGATGTCGTCTTCGGTGGTCAGGGGCTGATGGTCAGTCCTGCCTCGGTGAGGCAGCCGTCAATGAGGTGGCTGCGGTACTGAATGTGGCGGAGACCGCGTCGGACGGTCTGGACCAGGGGCTTTGCGTGTTGCGGTTCTGTCCGGTTGAGCACGTGAGTCCTGGTTGATCATGTCCATCCGAGTGTGGCCAGAGGGCGGCCTGGGTGGCGGGCATTGTGGCG
>NZ_JBIRUY010000107.1:0-1436 GCF_044335305.1 Streptomyces sp. NPDC020490
CAATGCCGGTGACTTAGGTGGTGTGTGGTCTGGAGATCGTGAGGACTGCCGTGGCTGGTGGCGGCAGGTTGCGGTGTTCGGCTCGTTTGAGGGGCCAGTTGGACATCTTGCGTTTGATGACGCGGGGACTGGTCCGTTGACGCCGCTGGGGTAAGAGGCGTTCGGTGATCTCAGCCCGGGTGCGGGCCAGTGCCCGGGCGAGTCTGCCGGGGGGAAAGCGCCGCCTGGGCGGGGACCTGGCGGCGCACGACACGCAGGCTGCGGATGAAGGAGATCCGGTCGGGATCCAGGCCCTGACGGAGGGCGGCCTGGTGCATCAGCTGCCGGATGGCATGGTGGACCAGGAGGAATCCGTAGATCTCCTGCTCCACGCCCCAGGGATACTTCGAGCGCAGGACGAGCCGGGGGCCGCGCTGGTGGGTCTTGATCTCGTCCAGGGTGGTCTCGATCTCCCACCGCTGGACGTAGAGCGCGGCGAGGCCGGCGGCCGGGGCCGCGTCCGGGTCGAGGATCGTGGTCAGCAGCCGGTAGACGGTGGCGTCCTCGCCGGCGGCCAGGGTGTACTCGATGACCCGCACCGGCACCGGATTACGGCGCCGCTTGCGGTCCGCCTCCGCGTGGACGGTGCTGAGGTAGGAGCCGTCAGCCAGGGTCTTCACCACCGGCAGGGCCGCACTGGAACGCACCCGCCACAGCTGGTCGGCGCCGGTGGCGCGGGCGGCCTGCCACAATTCGAAGCCGTAAAAGCCCCGGTCGGCGAGCAGGAGCATCCCTTCCCCGAGCTGGGTGAACAGCTTCCGGGACAGGCTCTGTTCGCTCGCCGAGAGCGGGCCGACGGCAGCGCCGAAGACTGCGTGGGTGCCGCATTCGGCCAGGGCTACCACCCGGGCCTGCGGGAACGCGCTTGTTCCGCGGCCGGAGGCATGGCGGCCGAAGAACTCCTCGTTGGCCGCGGTATCCGCGATATCCAAGGTCGTGCCGTCCACCGCGACCACACGCCAATGCCGATACCAGGCACCGGCCGTCTCCGGCACCGCCACAGGCCGGCACACCCTGGCGAACAGCGCCTTGACCGGCTCCACGCCCAGACGCCGACGCGCCCGGCCGATCGCAGCGGTCGTCGGCACCCGCCACGACCGCCGTCCCTCGCCCAGCCCCTCGCCCAGCAGCCGGGCAACCTCTTCATATCCCTGCCCGAAGAACAGGCACATCGCGAGGATGAAGTAGACCACCACCCGCGCCGGCAGCAGACGGTTGCGCTGCTCAACGCGGCCGGTCCCGGCGATCACCTCATCCACCAGATGAGGCGGAAACGCCTGCGTCAGCACCCCGACCGCGATCCGGTCCGACAACCGCTCACCCGCAGGCGTCCTGGCCTGCCCCGCCCTCGCCACACGAACAACAACGAGACACAACCACCTAAGTCACCGGCATTG
>NZ_JBIRUY010000108.1:0-1383 GCF_044335305.1 Streptomyces sp. NPDC020490
GTGACTGATAGCCAGGTCGGTCGTTGGTGTGGTTATGGGTGGGGACCTTGCTGATGTCAGGCTGTGGGCGCGTGAACTGGACGCGGTGCACGAGCGGTTCGTGCATCGTTTCAGCAGGTCGGAGCCGCGGGAGTCGGCTCTGGCGTATATGCGGGGTCTGATCGCTCCGCTGCAGCGCAAGAACGGCTGGACCGTGGCCGAGCAGGCCGGTCATGAGGGTCCGGACCGGATCCAGCGGATGCTGAACCGGATCGACTGGGACGCCGACGAGGTCCTGGACGATGTGCGTGAGTACGTGGTGGAGAACCTCGGTGATTCCGGGGCGGTCCTGATCGTGGACGACACCGGTTTCCTGAAGAAGGGGACAGGGTCGGCCGGCGTTCAGCGGCAGTACTCCGGCACGGCCGGGCGGACGGAGAACTGCCAGGTCGGCGTGTTCCTTGGCTATGCAACCGACCGGGGCAGGACGTTGATCGACCGCCGTCTGTATCTGCCGACGTCCTGGACGGACGACCGGGAACGCTGCCGCCGGGCCGGCATCGGTGACGAGAGGGGCTTCGAGACGAAGGTGGCCATGGCCAGGGCGATGGTCCGCAAAGCCATCGCGGACCGGATCCCGTTTCGGTGGGTGACGGCGGATGCCGCCTACGGCTTCAGCAAGGGCTGGCGTTTCGAACTCGAGCAGGCGGACGTCTTCCACGTCATGGCCACCACCCGGCACGACACCGTGGTCACCCGCTGGGCGATGGACCATCCCGTTCGTGACCTGTTCACCGGCCTCGCCCGGCAGAAGTGGAAGCGCCGTTCCTGCGGAGCGGGCGCCCACGGCCTGCGGGTTTACGACTGGGCTCGCGTCGAGGTGCGGCCCTGGCACCGTGAGGACCGTCGGCACTGGGTGATCGCCCGTCGCAGCGTCAGCCGGCCCCAGGAGATCTCCTACTACATCGCCTACTGCCCCGCCGAGACCACCCTCGACGAGCTGATACGTGTCGCGGGCAGCCGATGGGCCATCGAGGAATGCTTCCAGAGCGCGAAGCAGGAATGCGGCCTGGATGACTACCAGGTCCGCCGCTACCCCGGCTGGCACCGGCACATGACCCTCGCCATGGCCGCCCACGCCTGCCTCACCATCCTGCGAGCCCGCGAGCTGGATACCGGGAAAGCAGAAACGGATCCTCCCAGCTCATCCACCTCAGCCTCGCCGAAATCAGGCGCCTGATCACCCGCCTCACCGACCGTCGGCCGGCCCCCATCGAGCACATCCTGCACTGGTCAACCTGGCGTCGACGACGCCAACACCAAGCCCGCATCAGTCACTACAAACGACGCGGACACAGTCTCCGACCTGGCCATCAGTCACACCAAGCACCGTTGCAGTACTAA
>NZ_JBIRUY010000109.1:0-1347 GCF_044335305.1 Streptomyces sp. NPDC020490
CAAGGCTTGCGCAAGTTCCCGGGATCGCCCAACTGGCGTGAGAGTGTCGCTGGTTGGGGTGGATGACAGAGCGGACACGGGATCCGTGATCATTCAGGTGTCTAAGCCAAGTGATCAAGAGGGTTCCCGTGTCCGCTGTCTCATCTTCCCCGATCCCTGCCGTGTTGGCCAAGTTGGGTCCGCTCCATCCAGACGACAGGTCTGACCTGCGGTTCTTCCTGGAAGCGGTGCCCGATCCTCGCTCCCGGCGGGGCCGCTGGTACTCGCTGACCTCGATCCTGCTGGTCTGCGCGGCCGCTGCGGTCTCGGGAGCCCGGACCATCGACGAACTCGCCGAGTGGGGCGCCCGCGCCGACACAGGGCTGCTCGCCACGCTCGGCGTGCGCCGTCACCTGCTGCGCCGGCGGCATGCACCCTCCCGGTCGGCGATCGGAAGGGTCCTCGAGCGTCTCGACACCGACGCACTCGATGCGGCCGTGGGAGCCTGGCTGGCTCACCGCCATAGCGCCGCAGCCCCGGGCAGGCGACGGGTGATCGCCGTGGACGGCAAGGCACTGCGCGGCTCCGCCCGCCTCGACCAGCCCCGCCGGCACCTGCTGTCCGCCGTCACCCACGGCTGCCCGGTCACCCTCGCCCAGGCCGAGGTCGGGTCCAAGACCAACGAGACACGGCACTTCCAGCCCCTGCTTGCACCACTCGACCTGGACGGAGACGTCATCACCTTCGACGCGCTGCACTCCGTGAAAGCCAACGTCACCTGGCTGGCCGAGACCAAGAAGGCGCACTACGTGGCCGTGATCAAGCCCAATCAGCCCACCGCCTGGGCCCAACTGGACGGTCTGGACTGGCATGCGGTGGCCATCCAGCACACCGCCTCGAACAAGGGACACGGCCGTCGCGAGTCCCGCTCGATCAAGACTCTCGCCATCGCCGACAACCTTGGCGGCATCGCCTTCCCCCACGCGAAACTCGCCCTCCGCGTCCACCGCCGCCGCAAAGAGACCGGCAGGAAGGAGACCCGCGAGACCGTCTACGCGGTCACCAGCCTCGACGTCCACCAGGCGAAACCAGCCGAACTCGCCTCCCACCTGCGCGGACACTGGACCGTGGAAGCCCAGCACCACATCCGCGACCGTACCTTCGCCGAAGACGCCTCCACAGTCCACGCCGGCAACGCACCCCGCGCCATGGCCACCCTCCGCAACCTCGCGATCGGAGCCCTCAAAGCCCTCGGAGCGACCAACATCGCGAAGACCACCCGCGCCATCCGCGACCAACCCGAACGGGCCCTCCCCATCCTGGGCATCACCTACAAGCCCGACCTCAACGGAACTTGATCAAGCCCTG
>NZ_JBIRUY010000110.1:0-1318 GCF_044335305.1 Streptomyces sp. NPDC020490
CTCAGGTTCTAGTGGTCGTTGCAACACCCCAGCTCAGGGGTGGCAATGGACTTCAGGATCCGGGAGGACCGGAGGCCGCAGGGACCCAGGAAGCTGGTCCAGGAGCGGGAGGCATACTTCCGGCTTGTGGATCAAGGAATGGGCTATTCCGAGGCTGCCGCAGTCATCGGCATCAACGTCCGGACGGGCAAGCGATGGCGGAACGGACGCGGCGCCTCGGGCAGGAACAAGGCGGCACCACCGATCAACGCGGTGGTGCCGCCGCCCGTTGAACCGGGCCCGTCCGCGCCCTCGCGCTACCTGGGCGAGGCGGACCGCATTCACATCGCCGACCGGCTGCGAGAGAAGGCCACGGTCCGGGCCATCGCGGCCGAACTGGGCCGCAGCCCCTCAACGATCAGCCGGGAGATACGCCGCAACCGGCACCCCTTGAACGGCCAGTACCGGCCTCATGCCGCCCAGGCCCGCGCCGACGCCCGCCGGCCGCGCCCCAAGCCCGGCAAGATCGGCCAGAACCCTGAGCTGCGGGACTTCATCCAGGACCACCTGACCCTGCGCTGGAGTCCGGAGCAGATCTGTCACGCTCTGCGCAGACGCTTTGCCGACCGGCCGGAGATGCACGTGACCCACGAGACCGTCTACCAGGCCCTCTACGTCCAAGGCCGCGGTGAACTGCGTCGCGAACTGACCCGCGCCCTGCGCACCGGCCGCGCCATGCGCCGCCCGCACCGCCACGCCGCCAAGCGTCAGCCGCGCTTCTCCCACCCCATGGCGATGATCAGCGAACGGCCCGCCGAAGCAGCCGACCGGGCCGTCCCCGGCCACTGGGAAGGCGACCTCATCGTCGGCCGCAACTCCCGCTCCGCCATCGCCACCCTGGTCGAACGCAGCACCCGCTACCTGCTGCTCGTCCACCTGCCCACCGACCACACCGCCGCGGCCGTGCGCCAGGCACTCGCCGACACGGTCCAGACCCTCCCACCGCACCTGAAGCGGTCCCTGACCTGGGACCAGGGCCCCGAAATGGCCGCCCACCGTGCCTTCAGCATCGCCACCGACGTCCCGGTCTATTTCTGCGACCCCGGCAGCCCCTGGCAGCGCGGCTCCAACGAAAACACCAACGGCCTGCTGCGGCAGTACTTCCCCAAGGGCACCGACCTGTCCGTGCACACCCCCGAGCACCTCGGCGCCGTCGCCGCCGAACTCAACAGCCGCCCACGCAAAACGCTCGGCTGGGAAACCCCAGCCGAGCGTCTGTCTAAACTGCTCGCGGCTTGATCAACTCACCGCGTGTTGCGACGACCCCTTGAATTCGCCC
>NZ_JBIRUY010000111.1:0-1293 GCF_044335305.1 Streptomyces sp. NPDC020490
GAAGATCCGCCATCTTCGAACATGCAGGTCGGATGGGGTGGCGTGGGGGCTCTCCCCGGTGCTCGCGCTGGTCGGGCGCAGGCGTCTGCGGTCTTGATCGTCTGTCAGGTCAGCGGTTGACGTGGATGTTGGTCAGGACGAGCAGGGCGCGCAGGAGGGCGGTGGCGTGGCCGGGGGCGGTGCGGAGCTTGGTCAGGATGCGCCAGGCTTTGAGGTTTGCGAATCCGTGTTCGACTGGGGCGTGTGCGGCGGACAGGACCTGGTTGGCCTGCTTCTGGCCGGGAGTGAGCTTGCGGGCCCGGGTGGCCTTGTAACCGGTGATGATGACCTGGTCATCGGGGTCCTTGGACTTGTCGATGCCGATGAAGCCCAGGTCAGCGAGGGCGCCGAGGCCGACGGCCTTCAACTGCTCGACGATGTGGTCATGTTGGGCGGCCTTCGCGTCGTGGGTGCGGCCGGGCCGGGCGGCGGAGATCCAGATCAGGCGGCCTCTCTCGTCGGTCAGGGCGAGAAAGTGCAGGCCGTGGCGGTGGTGCTTGCCGGAGTAGTTGCGCCGGTCCTGGGCTCCGGTGCGACGCTGGGTCGGTATCAACGTGCCGTCGATGAGGACGACTTCCCCGCCGCGCTTCGCGATCTTCTTCAGGGCGCGGTCCAGGCGTGGGGCGCGGGCGGCGAGCAGGCCGACCAGTTCGTCGCGCCAGCGCCGCAGGGTGGTTTCGGGCACGTTGTTTCCGCCGGCCAGGTCGAGGACGCGCTGGTCGTGCCGCAGCATCGCCAGCACCAGTAGCACGATCCGGCGGGGAGGCAGTGAGCGGAACGGGGAGCCTATTGCCCTCAGGTGCGCCCGCAGCAGTCCGGCGCAGTATTCGACGGTCTGCGTGGACACGTTGAGGCGACACTGGTAGACCAGGGAGGTGCCCTCGGCGGGCTTGTTGGTATTCGTCACACAATCTCAACACCCGCCGGGGGACCTGGGGTTACGGCCCCCACGGTCATCGGCTGTGGTGGTCGTCGTTGCTGCTGGTCACGGCCGTACGGTGAAACGGCCGTCGGGGAGCTTGCGCAGCCAGCCCCGCCCGGCAAGCTTGGAGAGCTTGCCGCGTAGCGGCTCCAGTTTGCCCGGCGTCACGGTGTCGAGCCCGAGTTCCTGGCCGACCTGCTTGGTCGATACCGGCCCGCCCGCACCCTGCACGACAGCGAGAATGCCCTGGTAATGCGGCGGCAGCGCGTCTTGGTCCATGCCGGGCCCACGATGCGGGACCAACAGCACAGCCTGGCCCGCGACCTGCGCGG
>NZ_JBIRUY010000112.1:0-1213 GCF_044335305.1 Streptomyces sp. NPDC020490
CTCCATCCAACCGGACCGGACCACGCCCGCGCACCTCTTCCGCCCCGCAAAATCCCACGTCACAGGGCTACTGAACGACTTTGCCGGGACCCTGCCTGGAAAAGGCCCGCTCAGCCGGCAGCGGCCCTTATCGTCCGCACATCCATGACAGTGCGATCCACTCGGTAATTGGGGGATTCTGGGTGGCCGGGTAGCTGCTGGAGAACGTCAGTTCCACCTTCTCCGGGGATCCGATCGGCTGCACGACTGAGGAGGTCGAATCATTTGCGTACCGTGGCGCCGCGTAGGTCTTGGCAGGGGCACTTCCCTGTGTGCTAGACCCGGAAATGAAGTGGGGGAGCGACGAAGGGCAGTTGAGCGAGGTGACGAGAGTCGGATAGCCCGACCTCACCCAGGCATTGTTCGTGTACGCATTCGTGGTCGGGGTTGTAGAGCAAGAATAGAACACGCCGGGAAAGCCGGTTTCGCTCGAGCTCATGTTCGTCACCTCCGCGGACCAGCCTACAGGGCCGTTGGACCCCATAGTGAACGTCTTGTTAATGTGGATAAAATTTTCCACTACAGTGACGACGCTGCTCATTACCAGGTAGGGAGAACTGGTCGGGCAGGTCCCGCTGAACGTGCGGGTCTGTCCAGGGCCCACCTCGACGGTTGCATCTAGTTCCTGGTCGGCGGCGGAGGCGGCGGGGGCGGTAGCGGCCATGCCAGCGGCGGCCATCGCTACCGCCGCCGCAATGGTGGCCGCTCTATGAAGCTTCATGCTTATTCCTTTTCCGGTTGCACATGTCGGCTAATGTCATAAAAACCGGCCTTTTCATCCAGTGCGCAATCCTTTGCGCGCCTGGCAATCGGATCGGCACTGCACTTTCCGGTTTCGTGGTGAATCGAAGCGCGGCGTCCGGTGCGCCCCTCTCCGGGTTTGATGACCGGTCTAGAGTTCACCAGGCCCTAGAGGAAGGGCATGAGTAGATGCGACCCAGTTACGAAGCCTAACCTTCTTTCTTGACGGTCCGCCGACGGAGTCGGTGGACCGTTTTCGTGCCGTGGACTGAGCCTGCGCAGGCCGAAGACCCGAGTGTCGCCTCGGGATGGTGCCGGATTCCACTGCTCCGGGTGTTGAGCAGGGCTTGATCAAGTTCCGTTGAGGTCGGGCTTGTAGGTGATGCCCAGGATGGGGAGGGCCCGTTCGGGTTGGTCGCGGATGGCGCGGGTG
>NZ_JBIRUY010000113.1:0-1035 GCF_044335305.1 Streptomyces sp. NPDC020490
GCGGCAAGCAGGAGTACCGCGCGACGGTCGCCCAGTGGAAGGCTCAGCAGGCGGCCAAGCGCCCGAAGAGCGCGAAGCTCCTGGGCAACGACCGGTTGCGGGAGTACGTTCAGGAGAGGTTGTCGGGGAACGTTCACCGGCCTGACGGGACGGTCGCCGCAGGACCGCAGACGCCTCCGTGGAAAGGGCTGAACAAGCCGCACCGGCAAGACAGGCGGTGGGCGACAGCATGGAGCCCGGAACAGATCGCGCACCGGTTGAAGGCCGACTTCCCCGAGGATGAGTCCATGCGCATCAGCCACGAGGCGATCTACCAGTCGCTGTTCATCGAGGGCCGTGGTGCGCTCAAGCGTGAGCTGGTCGCCTGCCTGCGCACCGGGCGGGCGCTTCGAGAGCCTCGGTCGAGGTCACGCAACAAGCCGCAAGGGCATGTCACCGCGGATGTCGTCCTCAGTGAACGTCCTGCAGAGGCCGCAGACCGCGCGGTCCCGGGGCATTGGGAAGGCGATCTGATCATCGGGACGGGCCGGTCCGCAATCGGCACGCTCGTCGAGCGCAGCAGCCGATCCACCCTCCTGGTGCATCTGCCGAGGATGGAGGGCTGGGGCGAGGTGCCGCCCGTGAAGAACGGCCCGGCGTTGGGCGGTTACGGCGCCGTCGCGATGAACACTGCCCTGACGGTGTCGATGACGAAGCTACCTGAGCAGCTCCGCAAGACACTGACCTGGGACCGCGGGAAGGAACTCTCCGGGCATGCCCAGTTCGCGCTCGAGACCGGGACGAAGGTGTTCTTCGCCGATCCGCACTCGCCCTGGCAGCGACCCACGAACGAGAACACGAATGGGCTGCTGCGTCAGTACTTCCCGAAGGGCACCGACCTGTCCCGGTGGTCCGCCGAGGACCTCGAAGCCGTCGCCCTGGCGATCAACAACCGACCCCGCAAGATCCTCGGCTGGAAGACCCCGGCCGAGGTCTTCGAGGAGCAGCTACGCTCACTACAGCAGCCCGGTGTTGCAACGACCGGTTGAACTCGCC